>CACWVN010000014.1 GCA_902764285.1 uncultured Eubacteriales bacterium | reverse complement strand
ACAACGGCCCGGAACACAGTTCCGGGCCGTTGCTATTTTTGGAATACCATTCACGGATTGTAGACGATCTTCCAGCAGTCGCCATACGGGTGCGCGCGGCTGACGCGGTCGTGCCAGGGGTAGTCCTCGTCGTTGACAGTATTGCCAGCCTGCAGGTCGAGGATCGCGTCCAGCATCGCGTCGTACAGCCCGGCGGTCTCCGGTTCCGTGCAGTGTCCGTGCAGGATCACGTCGTATTCCCCGCGCAGCGGCCGGATGCGCCGCAAACTGTCGATCTGCGCGGAGAGCGGCAGCGATTCCGGCAGCTGCATCCACAGGTGGCCGATGATGCCGTCACCGGTGAACAGGATGCGGTCGGCCCGGTCCAGCAGCACGATCTCGCCCGCCGTATGCCCGGGGAAATGGAACGCCTGCAATTCCAGCCCGCCCAGATCGAAGATCTCGCTGTCGGCGACGGGCCGGAACCCGGGAAAGGACAGCTTATTCTCTCCGAGCACTGCCTGTACTTCCGGATCATCGAGGAACTCGTCGACAAGGGGCAGGTCGGCCGGGTGCATCAAGGCCGTATCGAAGGCCCAGTTGCCGCCGATGTGGTCGCTGTGACCGTGGGTGTTCACACAGATCAGCGGCTTGCCGGTCAGGGCCTCCGCGGCCCGGCGCACGTCCACGAAGCCTATCATGGTGTCGATGACCATCGCCTTGTCAGCGCCGGCGACCACATAGCAGGCGCAGTTGTATGCGTCGTTCAGCAGCCAGACGTGATCGTTGATCGGCGTGATCCGCGGCTTTTGCAGTTGAAAATCCATGGCGGTCCTCTTTACGCGAAATCAGAACTGGCGGATCAGCGCCGTGAGCTTGCCCAGCACGGCGGCGCGATCCACGTAGATGGGATCCATGGCGCTGTTCTCCGGCTGCAGCCGTACGCGGCCGTCCTCGTAGAAAATGCGCTTCAGCGTCGCTTCGTCGTCCACCAGCGCGACGACGATGTCGCCGTTTTCGGCGGAATCCTGCCGGCGCAGCACCACGATGTCGCCGTCGAGTATGCCGGCTTCGATCATGCTTTCGCCCTGCACGCGCAGGCAGAACAGCTCGTCCTTGCCCAGCATGCTCTGGGGCAGCGCCAGGTAATCCTCGATGTTTTCCTCGGCCAATATGGGCATGCCGGCGGTGACGCGGCCCACCAGGGGGATGCTGCGGCCGCGGGCGAGGGTGCCGTCCAGCACCTCCAGCGCCCGGGGCTTGGTGGAATCCCGGCGGATCAGCCCCTGCCGTTCCAGGTGGTTCAGGTGGGCGTGGACCGTGGAGGTGGAGCGCAGGCCCACCGCGGCGCAGATTTCCCGCACCGAAGGCGGATAGCCCTTATCCTCGATCTCACGCTTGATGAAATCCAGTATCTTCTGCTGGTTTTGCTGTGCCGAACGCATGGCGGCCTCCCTTATGCCTGCTCGGCGGTCGCCTCTTCAGCGGCCTCTGTCGCGGCTTTTTCCGCGGCGGCGACGGTCTCGGGCAGCGGCTCTTCGACGTCGAAGCACATGGTGTGCATCTTGATGTCGTGCACGTCCTCCACCAGAGAACCCAGCGCCAGCATGATGCAGCAGGCGATCAGCCCCAGGCCGATGCTGACGAGCGTCCAGCGCGTGGAGACGAGCGCCAGTCCGAACCGGAACAGCAGGAACATGCCGGGCACCAGCAGTATGCCCACGATGTTGATCAGTACGGCCAGCGGATAGGGCTTCAATGCTTCGTCGTAAAAGGTTGCGCGCAATCTCATGGATATTCCTCCTTCATCTGAAAACGTCCTTTTTCCCGTTCATTATAACACATCCCCGCCCATAATGCAAACGTATGTTCTGTATTTTTCAATAAAACAGGGGCTGAAAATCCCTTTCAGCCGGGAAACGGCCATGCCTGCGCGCGAACAGGGAAAGCGGCGGGCGCATATTGTGACAAATTTCGAAAAATATATGAAATAAGTGTCAAAAAGTGGCGGAGAAGGTATAGATGTGGTATAATGTGTCATACAGAGTGGCAAAAAGGGGGTGAAACCGATGCCGGGCGCCGAATTCTCCGGAAACTACACGCATAATATTGACCCCAAGGGTCGCGTGACCATTCCCGCGGCCTATCGCGAAGCGCTGGGGCAGGGTTTCACCATCGGCCTGAACAACGAATTCAACGCCATCGCGCTCTACCCCGTGGAGAAGTGGCAGGACATGAGCGAACGCCTGGCCCGCATTCCCGACAGCGATGCCCGGGGCATGGCCTACGTCCGCCTGATCAAGGCCTTTTCCTTCACCAACCAGACGCTGGACGGCCAGGGCCGCGCGCTGCTGCCCGCGGTACTGCGCCAGAAGGTGGGCATGGACAAGGCGATCCGCTTCGCCGGCATGGGCCGCTGGCTGGAGATTTGGGATGAGAACCGCTTCACCGAGACCTGCGCGCAGAGCGAACAGGATATCGGATCGCTGCTGGAATACGTGAACGACCGCTACTACAGCCCACAGAATTGACCGAGGTTCTACCCCTGATGGCGGAGGAATAGATATGAACAGAAAGCGCACTGCCCGCCGGGAGCGGGAGAGAAAGCTGAACAGGCTGCTGCTTATCGTGTTCGCGGTGGTGCTGTTTGCGGGCACCTTTTCCCAGGTCGCCATGCTGGCGCGGCTTTCGGGCCAGAACAAGGCCGTCAGGGATCTGGAGAGGGAGGTTCGCGAGCTGAGCGCCAGCGCCGACAACCTGAATCTGGCCCTGAGCCAGTATCACAACCTGGACAGAATCGCCGCGCAGGCGCGGCGGCTGGGCATGGAACAGCCCAAGGATACACAGATTCGGGTGGTGAACCTGCCCGCAGCCGTTGAAAATACGTCCACGCAGAGCGCCGAAAACATCGGCGCGGAGGAAATGAATTAGTAATTTCCGAGGCGGGGAGGGATGCGCTTGGTTCTGACAGGACCGGTCATCCGTCGCCGCCTTGCGCTATGCATGGCCGTGTTTTTTCTGCTCTTTTCGGCGCTGGGGGTGCGCCTGTTCTTTTTGCAGGTGATCTCCGCCGAAGGGCTGCAGCGCCGGGCGCAGGCCCAGTGGACCAGCGAAAGCGCCATCCGGCCCGTTCGCGGACGGCTGCTGGACCGAAACGGCGCCGTGCTGGCCCAGAGCGCGACGGCCTATACCGCCGCGGTCAGCCCCCGCCAGGTCGCCGATGCAGCGCGGCTGGCGGCCATACTGGCCCCGGTGCTGGATATGGAGCCCGCCGTCATCGAAAGGCGGGCTTCGGACACCTCAAAGGGCGGCGTGACGCTGAAGCGCCAGCTGTCCCGGGAAACCGCCAGGCAGATCAAGGCCATGCGCGCGGAATACGCCGCGGCGGGTTCGAACGCGCTGGACGGGCTGTACCTGGAGGAGGAGAGCAAGCGCTATTACCCGATGGGCGAATTTGCCGCCCAGCTGATCGGGCTGACCACCATCGACGGCCAGGGCCAGGCGGGGCTGGAACAGTCGCTGGACCGCTGGCTGTCCGGCAAGGCGGGCCGGGTGCTCTCCGAAATCGACGGCAAGGGCCGCGTGCTGGGCGACGGCGAGCGGGAATACATCCCCGCTTCGGACGGCGGCAGCGTGACGCTGACCATCGACGCCTCCATCCAGAGCTTCGCCGAACAGGCCGCCCGGGAGGCGCTGCGCGTCAACAACGCCAAGGCCGTGCGGGTGCTGGCCATGGACCCGCGCACCGGCGAGATCCTGGCCATGGTCACCAAGCCCGATTACGACCTGAACGATCCACCCCGGGACGACGTAAAGACGCTCACGGAGCGCATGCGCAACCGCGTGATCTGCGACGCCTACGAGCCCGGCTCCACCTTCAAGATCATCACCGCCGCATCCGCGCTGGACGCCGGACTGGTCAGACCTTCGGAGGGATTTTACTGCTCCGGTTCGGTGGTGGTGGAGGGCGGCAAGATCCGCTGCTGGGGCCGCCCCCACGGCGCTGAAACCTTCGCCCAGGCGCTGCAGAACTCCTGCAACCCGGTGTTCGTGGAAATGGGCCTGCGGCTGGGCGTCGAGCGCTTTTACAACTATCTGGACGCCTTCGGCATCGGCCGGAAGACCGGCGTGGATATCCCCGGCGAGGCCGGGGGCATCGTGATCGCCCGCGGCGCCTGCAAGCGCGTGGACATCGCCCGGGTGGGCTTCGGCCAGTCGGTGGCCGTCACGCCCATCCAGCTGCTGACGGCCGTGTGCGCCGTCATCAACGGGGGAAACCTTTTAAGGCCCTACGTCGTCAAAGAGATCCGGGACGCCGACGGCCGGGTGATCCAGCGCGGAGAACCCGCCGTGACCGGGCATCCGGTGTCCGAAGCCACCTCCGCCACCATGCGCCGGCTGCTGGAGGACGTGGTGACGCTGGGCGGCGGCAAGAACGCCTACCTGCCGGGTTACCACGTGGGCGGCAAGACCGGCACGGCCCAGGTGTACGTGGACGGCGTGGTTTCACGGGATACCCACATCGGCTCCTTCGTGGGCTTTGCGCCGGCGAACGACCCGGTGATCGCGGTGATCCTGATCGTGGACGAGGCGGAAGTGCCGGTGGACTACGGGTCCGTTACCGCCGCGCCATACGCCCGGGAGATCCTGGAGCGGTCGCTGAAATACCTGGGCGTCGCTCCGGATACCGACGAGCCGCCGGCCGAACAGGTGGAGGTGCCGGACGTGACCGGCATGGACGCCGCCGGGGCCGTGGAGGCGCTGAAGGCGGCCGGACTGGACAGCGTGCTGGACGGCGCGGGCGCCCGGGTGATCGGGCAGCTGCCCGCGGCGGGCGCGCAGGTCAACGCCGGCGCACTGGTGATGCTGTACGTGGACGGCGCGCGGCGCGACGCTCCGGACGCGCGGGTGCGCGTGCCGGACGTGACCGGCATGCCGGTGGTGGAGGCCAACCGGCTGCTGCTGTCCTGCGGGCTGGTCCTGCAGGTGGAGGGCAGCGGCCTGGCCGTGAGCCAGACGCCCGCGGCCGATGAATATGTCAATCCCTCGTCGCGGGTGACGGTGCGCTTCGAGCCGCCGTGACGCGAGCGATTATCCTTTCAGTGATGGGAGGCGACCCAATGAAACTGAGCGCGCTGCTGAGGCAGGTTCCCGGCGTCGTTGCCGCCGTTGGAAATATAGAAGACGTGGAAATTACATCGCTGTGCGCCGATTCCCGACAGGCCGCGCCGGGCGCGCTGTTCTTCTGCACGCCCGGGCTGCGCATGGACGCCCACGATTTCGCGCCCCAGGCGGTGTCGAAGGGCGCCGTGGCGCTGATCGTGCAGCGGCAGCTGGATATCGGCGTGCCGCAGGTGCAGGTGGAGGACGTGCGCCTGGCGCTGGCCTACATCGCCGCGGAATTCTTTGGCCGTCCCGCGGACCAGCTGATGATGCTGGGCATCACCGGCACCAAGGGCAAGACCACCACCAGCTTCCTGGTCAAATCCATCATGGAGGCCGCCGGCGTCAAGACCGGTCTGATCGGCACGGTCTGTTCGATGATCGGCGACGAAACCCTGCCCAATCGCCTGACCACTCCGGACCCCATCGAGACGCAGACGCTGCTGCGCCGCATGGTGGATGCCGGCGTCAAGTGCGTGATCATGGAGGTCTCCGCCCACGCGCTGGACATGCACCGCATCTCCGGCATCCACTTCAAGGTGGGCGCGTTTTCCAATTTCTCCCAGGATCACCTGGATTACTTTGCGGATATGAACACCTATTTCGCGGCCAAGATGAAGCTGTTTGCGCCGGGCGTGTGCGATGAGATCGTCTACAACGTGGACGACGAGCGCGTGAACGCCGGCGTGAAAGCGCTGAACCGGCCCGCGCTGCGCATCGGCATCCGCGAGAGCAGCGACGTGTACGCCAACGACATCGAGATCGGCGAGCGCGGCTGCGCGTTTTTGATGACCTGGCACAAGAAGTTCCGCACCAGCATCTCGCTGAAGCTGGCGGGCATCTTCAACGTCTACAACGCGCTGATGGCGGCGGGCATCTGCATCTGCGCCGGCGTGGGCCCGGAGAGCATCCGGCAGGGTCTGGAGGCCGTGCAGGCCGTTCCGGGCCGCATCGAGCTGCTGGACACCGGCACGCCCTACCGCGTGATCCTGGATTACGCCCATTCGCCGGACAGCCTGGAGAACATCCTGAAGGCCGTGCGGGAGACCGCCCGGGGCCGCATGATCGCGCTGTTCGGCTGCGGCGGCAACCGGGATACCGCGAAGCGTCCGCTGATGGGCGAGATCGCCGGCGAGCTGGCCGATTTCTGCATCCTCACCAGCGACAATCCCCGCAGTGAGGACCCGATGCGCATCCTTGACGCCATCGAAACGGGCATCAAGCCCACGGGCTGCGATTATATCGTGATCGAAAACCGGCGAGAGGCCATCCGCTACGCGCTGACCCACGCCCGCGCCGACGACGTGGTGGTGCTGGCCGGCAAGGGCCATGAGACCTACCAGGAGATCAACGGCGTCAAGCATCCCTTCGACGAAAAGGTGGTCGTGCGGGAGCTGCTGGCCGAGCTGGGCGATTGATCCATCGGAATCCGAAATGGGAAATTGGGAATGGATAGACACAGGCGCCCCGTCGCCGACCATTTCCAACCGACGAAAGGAACATAAGATACCATGCAGAGATTGATATGGACGGTCATCGCGGCCTTCGCCATGGCGATCGTGCTGGGACCGGTCGTGATCCCGTGGCTGAAGAAAATGAAATTCGGCAAGGAGATCTACGATCTCGGCCCGCAGTCCCACAAGAAAAAGCAGGGCACGCCGCAGATGGGCGGCATCATATTCGCCGTTCCCGCGCTGATCGCGGCGCTGGCCTTTTCCTACGGCGAGTCCCGCTGGGATTTCCTGCTGATCGCGCTGGTGAGCGCGCTGGGCTTCGGGCTGATCGGCTTCGTCGACGACTGGATCAAGATCCGCCGGCATCGCGCCGAGGGCCTGACGCCGAAGCAGAAGCTGCTGCCGCAGATCGCGCTGTCCGTCGGGCTGGCCTGCTGGGGCTACTTCCACCCGCGGATCGGCGGCAGTCTGACGGTGCCGTTTTTCGGGGCGGAATGGAACCTGGGCTGGCTGTACATCCCGGTGATGATGTTCATCCTCGTGGGCACGGTCAATTCCGCGAACCTGCTGGACGGCCTGGACGGCCTGCTGGGCGGCTGCGGCCTGTTCGATTTCGCCGCGATGGCGCTGATCTGCGTGGCCATGGCGGCGGCGGATCCCGCCAACGCGGGCAATCTGCTGAACGTGGCGATTTTCGCCGGGGCCATGGCGGGCGCGCTGCTGGGCTTTTTGCGCTACAATTCGTATCCCGCCCGCGTATTCATGGGCGACGTCGGCTCCTTCTTCATCGGCGGCGCGCTGGCGGGCATGGCGCTGGTCACGCGGCTGTCGCTGCTGCTGCCGGTGATCGCGCTGGCGATGGTGGCTTCCAGCCTGTCGGATATCATCCAGATCGGCTATTTCAAGCTGACCCACGGCAAGCGCATCTTCCGCATGGCGCCGCTGCACCATCACTTTGAACTGGGCGGCATGCCGGAAACCCAGATCGTGGCCATGTACTACATCGTCACGGCGGTGCTGTGTCTGCTGGCGCTGTTGAATTTCGTCGCATAAAAACGCGATGCCGCACAAATGCCGTTTGTGCGGCATTTCCAAAATAAGGGATATTCCCTGCGGACAGCCGCAAAGGAGGTTTATGATGAAGGGCAAAAAGGTTCTGGTATTTGGCATGGCCCGCAGCGGTATCGCGGCGGCCAGGCTGCTGCTGCTGCGCGGGGCGGAGGTGTACGTCTGCGACGCCAAGCGCGAGGCCGATTTTGAAGGCGCGCTGGACGACCTGAAGGCCGCGGGCGCCGTGCTGTGCCTGGGCGAGCAGCATCCGGAAACCCTGCTGGAGGGCATGGACGCGCTGGTCATCAGCCCCGGCATCCCCGTGGATCATCCGGCGGTGGTCCGCGCCAGGGAAATGGGCGTCGAGGTGATGGGCGAGGTGGAATACGCCTACCGCGAGGCCACCGGCCTGCTGCTGGCCATCACCGGCACCAATGGCAAGACCACCACCACCGCGCTGCTGGGCGAGATCTTCAAAAACGCCGGCCGGCGCACCTTCGTGGTGGGCAACATCGGCACGCCCTACAGCGGCGCGGTGCCGGAGATGAAGCCCGGCGACGTGACGGTGTGCGAGATCTCATCCTTTATGATGGAAACCTCCTCCGAGTTCCATCCCGCCATCTGCGCGGTGCTGAACATCTCCGAGGATCACCTGAACCGCCACGGCACGATGGAAAAGTACATCGCGCTGAAGGAGCGCATCTTTGAAAACAGCGTTGGCGACGACTGGGTGGTGCTGAACTGGGACGACCCGATCACCCGGGACATGGCCAACCGCGCCCATTGTCGCGTGGCATGGTTCTCCTCCCGCAATCCGGTGCCCTTCGGCGCGTTCGTTCGGGACGGCAATATCGTCTACGGCGCCGCCGACAGCTATAAGCCCGTCTGCGCCGCCGAGGAGCTTTACATACCCGGCGAGCACAACCTGAAAAACGCGCTGGCCGCCACGGCGATGGCCATGGCCGCGGGCGTGCCCGCGCCGGTGATCCGGCACACGCTGCGCACGTTCAAGGGCGTGGAGCACCGCATCGAATTCGTGCGGGAACTGGACGGCGTGCGCTTCATCAACGATTCCAAGGGCACCAACGTGGACTCCACCATCCAGGCCGTGCGGGCGATGAACCGGCCCACGGTGCTGATCCTGGGCGGCTACGACAAGCACACCGATTTCACGCCCCTGTGCGAGGAGATCCTGAAATGCCCGATCGCGCGGATCGTGCTGATCGGCGACACGGCCAAACAGCTGGAACAGACGCTGGAAAAGGTGGGCTATCACGCCTGGACGCACGCCGGCTATGATTTCAAGCGGGCCGTGGAGACGGCGTTCGAACAGGCCAATCCCGGCGGCAACGTGCTGCTGTCGCCCAGCTGCGCTTCCTTCGATATGTTCAAGGACTACGAGGCGCGCGGCCGCATCTTCAAGGACATCGTCAACCAGATGGAGAGCCGCCGGCGGTGACGCTGCCGGCCTTTCACGGGGCCAATGCGGCGCGGCGGGAGTCTGCGCCGAAGAGAGGGCGCGGCGTCCGGGACATCGACCGGGGGCTGCTGACGTGCTTTATCCTGCTGATGATGACCGGGCTGGCGACGCTGTACGCCGCCAGCTATTACAACGCCCAGGACAACGGCGGCGCGCTGACCGAGGTGATCTCCCAGCTGCTGGGCATCGCCGTGGGCGCGGCGGGCATGGCCGTGCTGCTGCGCGTGGATTACCGCGCGCTGGCGAAGCCCTGGCTGTGCGGCGGCCTGGTGGCGGCCAGCCTGGCGATGCTGGCGCTGGTGGCGGTGCCGGGCGTGGGCAGGATGCTGAACGGTTCGCGCCGGTGGCTGAAGCTGGGTCCCGTCAGCTTCCAGCCCTCGGAGCTGGCGAAGTATTCGATGATCCTCTACCTGGCGCGGGCGCTGAGCCAGAAGCGCCGGGACGTGACGTCCTTCTGGCGGGGACTGGCGCCGCTGTTCATCCTGCCGGGCGCGATGTTCATGCTGATCCTGCTGCAGCCGAACCTGTCCACCGCCGGCAGCATACTGATCGTCACCGCCGTGATGGCGATGATCGCCGGCGCGCGGTGGCTGCACCTGGGGCTGATCGGCGCGGCCGGCGCGGCGCTGGGCGCGTTCTACGCGATGTCCGAGGGCTACCGGCGGGCGCGGCTGATGTCGTTTCGCCATCCGTTTGACTTCATGACCAACGAAGGCTACCAGCTCTCCCAATCGCTGCTGGCCTTCGGCTCGGGCGGGCTGTTCGGCATGGGCGTGGGCAGGGGCCGCCAGAAATTCGCGTTCCTGCCCTACCCGGAATCGGATTTCATATTCGCGGTGGTGGGGGAGGATCTGGGCTTCGTCGGCTGCATGGCCGTGCTGGCGGTGTTCGCGGCGTTCCTGTTCTTCGGGCTGCGCGTGGCGCTGCGCTGCCCCGACCGCTTCGGCAGCCTGCTGGCCGGCGGCATCACCTGCATGATCGGCGTGCAGACCGTGCTGAACGTGGCCGTGGTGATCGGCATGATGCCCACCACCGGCCTGCCGCTGCCCTTTTTCAGCGCCGGCGGAACGTCCATTTCGATACTGATGGGCGCGGCGGCCATACTGATGAATATTTCCATGGCGGAGCGAACCCCGCTGCGGAATGCGGAGGTCTGAAATGCGAAAGAAGAGAAGGCGGCGCGCCGTCGGCCCGTGGGCCGCGTCCATGCTGCTGCTGGCGGCGGCGCTGGCGCTCTTGCTGATCAACGTGGTGTTCGTCGTGCGCGACGTGCAGGTGGTGGGCAACGGCAGCCTGTCCGCCGAGGACGTGCTGCGCGTATCCGGCATCCGGATGGGCGCGCGGCTGGGCGCCGTGGACGAGGACCACGTCCGCGAAAGCGTGGAGGAGGACGGCCGGATGGCCTTCGTCAGCCTGGAGCGCAGGCTGCCCAACCGCCTGATCCTGACGGTGCGCCAGCGCAGCCGCGACGCGCTGGTGCTGCAGGCCGGCAAGGTCCTGGTGCTGGATTCCGACGGCTACGTGATCGAGGTCAGCGACCGGCTGCCGGAGGGCACCATCCCTTACGTGACGGGCCTGAAGCCTTCGAACAATTACCAGCCCGGACGCCAGCTGGACACCACCGACGGGCGCATCGCCTGCATGAAGGCGGTGCTGGAGGCGGCCAGGGCCCGCGGGGCGACCGCGTACATCGCGGAGCTCAACGTGGCCAGCACCAACGATATCCGCATCATCACCCGGACCGGGCTGACGGTCGTGCTGGGCGATTCGGGGAACATGGAAAACAAGATGATTTGGATGGTCGGCGCCGTGGCGGATCTGGAGGCCCGCGGCGAAACCACCGGCAGATTGGACGTGGCCAGCGGCAGCAAGGCCGATTACCTGCCCCTGGAGAAGCAGGAGCCTGAATTTGAGGGCGAACTGGTTCGAGAAGGAACCGAAGTCGGGAATTCCGACGTTCCAGCCAGCTGAATCGGCATAAAAACCGTGAAAAACCGACCTGTTTCGCTTTTTGCCCTTTTTTCGCCGCGGTTCTATGACAACTCCCGGGCGACAATTTGACACTATTTTGAAAGTTGCCGAAAAACGCGAAAAACGGCGGTTTCCGATTTGCATATCGATTTATTTCCATGTATAATACGGTTATGTAGGTATTTATGTCATTGGGATTGAAGCAATGACGGAGAATGGTGGGTCAACACAGATATGAAGACGCAGATTGCTGCCATTGAATTTGGAACATCCAAAATCGTAACGGTGATTGCGCAGAGCGGCGGCATGGATCGCCTGGATATCATCGGTTCGGGCACGGTGCCCTACGACGGGTATTCCGACGGCGATTGGAACACCCCCGGCCAGATGATCCAGCGCGTGCGCGATTCCATCGCCGCGGCGGAGCTGGAAGCCAATTCGAAGATCCGCGAAATCTACGTGGGCGTTCCGGGTGAATACATCCACGTGCGCGTCGCCGAGGCGGAAGTGGACCTGCCCGAGGGCGTGGTGGACGAAGCGGCGATCAACGCCGTGCAGGACGCCGCGGCGGACGAACTGCACATTCAGGAACAGGGCGGTCTGGTGATGCACCGCACGCCCTCCTGGTTCATCGTGGACGACGGCAAGAAGACCATGACGCCCGGCGGGCGCGGCACCAAGCTGCGCGCCAGGACGGCGTTCATCATCGCCGATCCGCAGTTTATCGATGACGTTTCCGAAATGATCGGCGCGCAGAACATCACCATACTGGGCTTTCTGTCCTGTTCGCTGGGCGAGAGCCTGCTGATGCTCTCGCTGGAGGACCGGGACCGCGGCGCGCTGCTGATCGACGTGGGCTATCTGAACACCGAGATCTGCGTGGTGGAGGGCGACGCCATCGTCTACCACGCGATATTGCCCCGCGGCGGCGGGCATATCACCGCCGACCTGGCCACGCAGCTGCGCATACCGATGCGCGCAGCGGAGCAGATTAAGCGCGGTTACGTATTCAGCCCGGACGAGTTCGATATGGATTCCTTCTCGGAAGTCTATGATCCGTCCGGCCGGCGCATGACCTTCCCTAGGGAACAGGTGGGCAAGATCGTGGAGGAAAGCTTCTCGGAGCTGGCCGACATGATCGACATGACCGTGCGCAACGACGCGGAACCGTTCCTGACCAAGCGCTCCCAGGTGTTCCTTACCGGCGGCGGCATCGCGCTGATGCGCGGCGCGCGGGAAGCGCTGGCGGCCCGGATCGACCGGCCGGTCAAGGTGTCCGCGGCAAAATCATCCAAGCTGAACAGCCCGGTGTATTCCGCATCGCTGGGGCTCGCCGATCTGGTGTTTGATTCCATCGAACATCAGGACGCGCAGGAAGAGCGCCTGGGCAGCCGGTTGAAGAACCTCTTCGGCGGCCGCGGCTGAACATAAATGCAACAACGCAACCATATTGCAATCCAAATACATTGACGAGGGGGATGCCTTGTGCTGGAGTTCGAAATGGACAACGTGGAGACCACTGAAACCAACGAAGACAATAACTTTGCGGCCATAAAGGTCATCGGCGTCGGCGGCGCCGGCACCAACGCGGTCAACCGCATGGTGGATACCGGGCTGCGCGGCGTGGATTTCATCGCCGTGAACACCGATAAGCAGGCGCTGGCGCTTTCCAAGGCGCCCAAGCAGATCCAGATCGGCGACAAGCTGACCAAGGGTCTGGGCGCCGGCGCGAACCCCGAGGTGGGCCAGAAGGCCGCCGAGGAGAGCCGCGAAGAGATCGCCAACACCATCAAGGGTTCCGACCTGGTGTTCGTCACCTGCGGCATGGGCGGCGGCACCGGCACCGGCGCGGCGCCCGTGATCGCCGAGACGGCCCGCGAAATGGGCATTCTGACGATCGGCGTCGTCTCCAAGCCCTTCCTGTTCGAAGGCCGCCAGCGCATGAAGAACGCCGAAGCGGGCATCGAACGGCTGAAGGCCAACGTGGACACGCTTGTGGTGGTTCCCAACGACCGGCTGCTGTCCGTGGTCACCAAGGGCACCACGATGACCGAAGCCTTCCGCATCGCGGATGACACGCTGCGCCAGGGCATCCAGGGCATTTCCGACCTGATCGCCGTGCCCAGCCTGATCAACCTGGACTTCGCGGACGTGCGCACGATCATGCAGTCCCGCGGCCTGGCCCACATGGGCATCGGCATCGGCAAGGGCGAAAGCCGCATGGTGGACGCCGCCAAGCAGGCCATTTCCAGCCCGATGCTGGAGACCTCCATCGACGGCGCGCGTGCGGTGCTGATCAACATCACCGGCGGCCCGGATACTTCCATCATCGATATCAACGAGGCGGCCCAGCTGATCACCGCCGCGGCCGACCCCGAGGCCAACATCATCTTCGGCGCGGGCATCGACGAGAGCCTGGAGGACGAGGTGAAGATCACCGTCATCGCCACCGGCTTCGAAAAGACGCCCTTCGCCTCCGCCGCTTCCAAGGTGAAACCCGCCTTCGAGGACGACGAAGCGCCCGCCGAGTCCGAGCGGCCCGCTCGTTCCCGCTACGCGGAGGAGGAGCCCGTTTCCCCGATCTTCGAGCGCCGTCCGCGCCCCGAGCGCGAGCGTCCGCCGCGCGAGGGTTCCGACACCGGCTATGAGCAGCGCGAAGCCCGCCGCGCCGAGCGGCAGCAGACCCGCCGCCCCCGCGTGTACCAGGAGGACGGCCAGGCGCCCCGCCAGAGCCGCCGCGGATTCGCGCCGGACGTGCCCAGCTTCATGAAGAAAAAGTAATCCAATCGGAGATCCTGCCGCCCTGCCGCAAGGCCGGGCGGCGTTTTATTGGATCGTACACGATCGGCGAACCGGCGGACAAAGCGGGCGGTTGCGCGGGAACACGCCGATGATCATCGCGCCCCGCGCCGCCGGGCCGCGAATTGACAACCGCGCGCGGCGTGTGTATAATCAATATCACCGTTGCGCGATCAAAACCGGATCAAAAAAGACGCCCTGACGGGGCTTTCGCCTCTTTTGCGATCGACCGGAAGCCGGCTGCCGGCGAGGAGAGAACAGATGATGAAGAGCCCCATTCGAAAGCTGCTTGCGCTGCTGCTGATCCTGGCGCTGCTGGGCGCGGCCGGCTTCGCGGAGGAAGCGGACGCCGCGCTGACGGCCGAGCCATGGGTCAGCGAGGCCGGGACGACGCTGAACCTGAGCGGCGACGGCAGCGCGCAGATCACCAATCCCACGATGTCGGTCGAGGGCAGATGGAGCTATGCGTCGCCCGTCCTGAGGATCGACTATGAGCTCTACGGCGCTCATGCGCTGGAATATCGGCTGGAACAGCGGGACGGCGGCTGGCGGCTGATCGACGCCGAAGGCAATCCGTTTATGAAGGAGAGCGAATACGAGGCGGCGCAGTCGGAGACCGATGCCGGCGCCCGCGACCGCGCGCTGTCCCTTGGGGAAGAGATCGCCCTGCCTTTCATGAAATTCACGCTGGAGAATGCGGAGCTCGTGGGCACCATCGGCGGTGACAGGGGCTGGTATTCTTCGCCGGAGGGCACCCATTTTTTCCGCCTCAAGGGCACGGTGGAAAACCTGTACGACGGCGAGCTGGACTTCAGCCGCGTGCGCAGCCAGTTCACATTCAATGGCGAATACACGTTTAACGGCGGCGCGCGGATCTACAGCGCCGCGGGGTTGTCCGGCAGACTGGCGCCGGGGGATTCGGCGGAGCTGTCGATATTCGCCGACATCTCTGATGCCATGGCGGAGGGTATGGTTTCCGCCGGCGCGGCCTTTTCCTTCAACGAAAACCTGGCCACCGAACCCGGCTTCGTCGGAGAGGGCGACTATATCTTCCGGATTGAGCTGGATTCCGAAACGCTCGCCGCGGCGAAGCGGGGGCCCGTTCTGGAGCGCGTGACCTTTGAGGAATGTCCCGTCCTGCCCACGCCCCTGAGCTTTTCGGAAGCGCGGGTGACGGGCAACAGCAAGAGCAGCGCGGACGGCAGGGTGACGGGCGTCAGCTATACCTTCGCGCCGATGCGGCAGACGGACAGCGTCAAGAATCTGCAGGATCTGTACCTGGAAAGCCTGCGCGGCGAGGGCTTCTCGGTGGTCGAGAGCGGCTCGGGCTACACCGTATCCGACGGCGAAGGCAAGCTGGCGACAGTCAGCCTCTCGGGCGGCAGCGTCAAGGTTCAGATTTATCTGGGCGACGCAGGCGACGGCGGGACCTCCGCGGCGGACGGCGCGGTGCCCGGCGCGGAACCCGGAGGGCTGAAACTGGGCGACACCATTACGGCCAACACCGCTTCGCTGACGCTGAAGGAAATCGGAACCGCCGACAAACTGTATTCCTGCATCGCGGAGGAGCCCGGCTATTACCACTATTACCAGAGCAGGGTGGATCCTTTCTATTACGTGCTCTGTGATTTCGAGAACACCGGCGCGAAATCCGTGGACATCGTCAATATCTATGCGGCCTTCGTCATCGACGGGGAATACAGCTGCCGCGCCGATTTCGCCGGCGTGCAGGCGGGCGCGAAGCAGTTCATCCGGAACGTCGCCCCGCAGAGCGGCGCCTCCTGCTACGTGTTTGCCGAAATCCCGGGCCCCGTCCTTCAGAACGCGAGATCCATCGTGCTGAAGGTCGGCTTCACGGACGGCTTTGATTACAGGGTGGCCGCGAGGGGCGGCATGCCGGATTTCAGTTACGCCGATCAGGTGTTTGAGGTCGCGCTGCCGCTGCCCGCCGTCGCCGAAGAAAGCCCCGCGAGGATTTACACCGACGGGGCGACTGTGCAGAAGGTCCAGCAGGCCCTGAACGACGCGGGGTTCGACTGCGGCGCGCCGGACGGCGTGGCGGGCGCCAGGACGAAGCGCGCCATCCAGGATTACCAGGCCGCCGCCGGCATGGAGCAGACGGGCGCCATCGACGATGACCTGCTCGCGGCGATGGGCCTTTCGTAAGCCGGAAAAGGGCCGCCCGCGTGGAAACCCATCCGAATCGTTTGGTTCGGATGGGTTTTTCTTCTTTTTTCCTTGAAAATCCGGGGCAGATCACGGCCCATTTCGGGCGCCGGAAGGCGCTCCTGTGACAAAAACAGACCGAATTCCGTTTTTCCCTTGACAAGCGGCGCCTGCCCTTGCTACAATAAGCCGATAGACCGTTTTGGAGGCGTTTTTTCGATGTATCTGATCGTGGGCCTGGGCAACCCGGGCCGCAAATATGCCCACACCCGGCACAACGTGGGCTTCGATGTGATCGACGTGCTGTCGCAGAAATACGATATACCGCTTCTGAAGCTGCGCGACAAGGCGGTGGTGGGCGAAGGGCGCATCCGCGGCCAGCGGGTGGCGCTGGCCCAGCCGCAGACGTTCATGAACCTGTCGGGCGAGAGCGTGGTGCAGCTGGTCAGCTGGTACAAGCCCGAGGACGACCACCTGCTGGTGGTATTCGACGACGTGGACCTGCCCGAGGGCAAGCTGCGCTTCCGGCCCTCCGGCAGCGCCGGCACCCACAACGGCATGCGCAACATCATCTACCTACTGGGCCGCGACGACTTTCCCCGGCTGCGCGTGGGCATCGGCCGCCCGCCCGAGGGCTGGGACATGAAGGACTGGGTGCTGGCGGGCTACGATACCAAGGAGCTGCGCCAGACCATGTTCGACGCCTATCTGGGCGCGGCGGACGTGGTGGCCGAATGGATCGAAGGCGGCGTGGACGCCGCCCGGCAGCTGGTGGGAAAGCTGAACGGTTAATCCGCCGGTGGGGCAGGAGCCCCGCATCCATCATGTAATCCCGAAAGGAGCCTTATGCAGGATACCGACCGGAATCTGAACTGCCTGTTCGCCCCGATGGAGGCGCTGCCCGCCTTCGGGGAACTGGCGCGCGCGCTGGAGAAGCCGGGCGTCTGTTCCGCCTACGGCCCGGACGACGCCCAGCGGGCGCACCTGCTGGCGGCGCTGGCGAGGAAGCTGGGTCGGCCGCTGCTGGTGATCGCGCCCAACGACATGGCCGCCGCCCGCATGGCGGAGGACATGAACGTGCTGTTGGGCGGCGCGGCGCGGATGCTGCCGGGGCGGGACATCACGTTCCTCAAGACGGCGGCCTCCAGCCGCGAGCTGTCCATGCGCCGCATCGAGGCGCTGGGCGACTGCCTGTCCGGCGGCGTAAAGGTGCTGGTGACGGCGGCGGACGCCATGCAGTTCCGGCTGGCGCCGCCCGACCGGTTCCTGGAGCGTACCATCGACATCTCCGAGGGTGCGGTGATGGAGCCCGCGGAGCTGATCGCCCGGCTGACCGAAGCCGGGTACGAGCGCGTGCATCTGGTGGAGGCCCGCGGCCAGTGCGCGCTGCGCGGCGGCATACTGGACGTGTACCCCGTGGGCGGCCCGAACGCCCTGCGCGTGGAGTTCTTCGACGACGAGATCGATTCCATCCGAACCTTCGACGTGATGACCCAGCGGTCCGTTTCCCGCCGGGCGACGGCGCGGCTGTACCCGGCGCAGGAGATGCTGCTGGACGCCGCGGACCGGGACCGCGCCATCGAGGCGCTGCGGGGCATGCTGGAGAACGCCGGCGCGCGGAACGCCGCGTCCGACCGCCAGCAGGCGATCGAGCGGGAGTTCAACCTGATGCCCTTCGAGGAATTTCTGAAGCTGACGGTGGAGGAGGAGGGCGCCGGGGACGACGGCGAAGCCCCTGAGAAGCCCGCGAAGCGGAAGGGCGCGCCCATCGTGCAGATGCCCGCGCGGGTGACGGCGGGCTCGGCGCTGCGCCGCAACTTCGATACGGTGCTGGAGGCGCTGCGCACGGGCCGCATGCCCGACGGCGCCGATTCGCTGCTGCCGGTGCTGCTGGACTACGGCAGCACCGCCGCGGATTACCTGGACGACCCGATCGTCGTATACGACCAGCCGGAGCGGTTGCGCGAGCGCTGCGAAAACCGCTTTTTGGAGTTCAAGGAGCGGTTCGTGGCCGCGCTGGAGCGGCAGGAGGCGCTGCCGGTCCAGGCGGAGATCCTGGTCAGCTGGGACGCGCTGCTGGCGAAGCTGGACGGGCGGACGACGCTGCTGACCAACCTGTTTCTGCGCACGGAGCAGGATTTCCGGCCCACGGCACTGATCAAATTCGAATGCCGCAACGCCGCGGCCTACCAGGGCAACGTGAAGGAGTTGGCCCGCGACCTGGACCGCTGGAAGGCGGACGGATGGCGGGTGGCGCTGCTGGCCGGCGGCACCGCCCGGGGCGAGCGCCTGCAGGGCGCGCTGACCACCCAGGGCAGCCCCGCGCCCTTTGAGGCGGAGATCCCCGCCGAGCTGGCACCCGGCGCGCCGGTGATCCTGCCGACGACGCTGAACCGGGGCTTCCTGTATCCCGAGATCAAGTTTGCGGTGGTCGCCGAATCGGATATCTACGGCGTGAACCGCCAGAAGAGCCGCTCCCGCGCGGCCTCCGGCGAAAAGCTGGCGGCGTTTACCGACCTGAAGGTCGGCGATTACGTGGTCCACGAAAACCACGGCATTGGCCAGTATATGGGCATGGTGCGGCTGGCCAGCGAGGGCACGTACCGCGATTTCCTGCACATCCGCTACCAGGGCACCGACAAGCTGTACGTGCCCACCGACCAGCTGGACCGCGTGCAGAAGTACATCGGCTCCGAGGGCGAGGCCCCGAAGCTGAACCGGCTGTCCGGCGGCGAGTGGCAGCGGCAGAAGAGCCGCGTCCGCCAGTCGATCCAGGCCATCGCCGGCGATCTTTTAAAGCTGTACGCCGCCCGGGAATCCATCCCCGGCTACGCCTTCGACCCGGATACGCCGTGGCAGCGGGAGTTCGAGGACGGCTTCCCCTACGAGGAGACGCCGGACCAGCTGGCCGCCATCGAGGACATCAAGCGGGATATGGAGAAGCCGAAGATCATGGATCGGCTGCTGTGCGGCGACGTGGGCTACGGCAAGACCGAGGTGGCGCTGAGGGCGATCTTCAAGGCCGTGATGAGCGGCAAGCAGGCCGCCATGCTGGCGCCGACCACCATATTGGTGCAGCAGCACTACGCCACGATGCTGAACCGCTTCGCGGGCTTCCCTATCCGGGTGGAGACGCTCAGCCGCTTCAAGACCGCCGCGGAGCAGAAAAAGGTGCTGGAAAAGCTGGCCGCCGGCGAGCTGGACGTGGTGGTGGGTACCCACCGGCTGCTGGCGAAGGACGTGAAGTTCAAGGACCTGGGCCTGCTGGTCGTCGATGAGGAGCAGCGCTTCGGCGTGACCCACAAGGAGGCCATCAAGCAGATGAAGCGCCAGGTGGACGTGCTGACGCTGACGGCCACGCCCATCCCGCGCACGCTGCACATGTCCATGGTGGGCATCCGGGACATGTCGCTTCTGCAATCCCCGCCGGAGGAGCGCTATCCGGTACAGACCTACGTGGTGGAATATTCCGACGGCCTGGTGCGCGACGCGATCCTGCGGGAGCTGTCCCGCGGCGGCCAGGTGTACGTGCTGCACAACCGGGTGCAGACCATCGAGGTGATGTACGCGCGGCTGAAGAAGCTGGTGCCGGAGGCCCGCATCGCCATCGGCCACGGGCAGATGCGCGAGCACGCCCTCGAGGACGTGATGCTGGACTTCTACGACGGCAAGTTCGACGTGCTGCTGTGCACCACGATCATCGAAGCCGGTCTGGACGTGCCCCGGGCGAACACGCTGATCGTCTGCGACGCCGACCGCTTTGGCCTGGCCCAGCTGTACCAGCTGCGCGGCCGCGTGGGCCGCAGCAACCGGTTGGCCTACGCCTATCTGACGGTGAACCCCAGCAAGGTGCTGACGGAATCCGCCGACAAGCGGCTGGCCGCCATCCGGGAATTCACGGAGTTCGGCTCCGGCTTCCGCGTGGCCATGCGCGACCTGGAGATCCGCGGCGCGGGCAACCTGCTGGGGGCGGAGCAGAGCGGCTTCATGGCCACGGTGGGCTACGACCTGTACGTGAAGATGATCGAGGAGGCCGTGCGCGAGCTGCGCGGCGACGTGGCGCAGGAGGACGTCGAGACCCGCGTGGACCTGAAGCTGGACGCCTACCTGCCCCAGGAGTACATCCCCAACGACCTGCTGCGCGTGGAGATGTACAAGAAGATCGCCTCCATCCGCGATCGCGACAGCCGCAGCGATCTGGAGGACGAACTGATCGACCGCTTCGGCGACCCGAACCGGCCGGTGATGAACCTGATCGAGGCGGCGCATCTGAAGGCGCTGTGCGCGCGGCTGGGCATCGATTACGTGACGATGCGCGGCGACGAAATGATGCTGCGCTTCTGCATGAACGCCGATATCGACCTGATGCGCGTGCTGGCGGCCGTGAAGGCGTTCCCGCGCTGCTTCCGCGTCAAACCCATTAACCCGCCGGAGCTGTACTACTACGAGCGCGGCAGGGACGTCGAATCGCTGCTGCGCGGCTGCGTGAAGGTGATGGAGCAGGTCGTGGCGGCGTTCGAGGCGTCGGAACCGACGGAGGAAGCCGAAGAGGAGGCCAACCATGAATCGTAAGATCGGAAGGATCGGGTCGGCGCTGACGGGCGCCTGCGTGGCGGCGTTCGCCGTGTGCATGCTGGCGGGCCTGCGCTTCGGCAGCTATTTCGTCTGCATGCCGCTGGCGCTGGGATACATGATGATGACCGCCGCGCTGTACGCCGAGTGCGCCCCGGAGCGCCGGGCGGCGGGCGCGCTGGGCCTGGCGATGGCGGGCGTGTACGCGGTGCTGGTGCTGCTGGTGTACTTCGCCCAGACCACCACCGTGAACCTGGAGCCGCTGACCGGCGACGCGCAGCGGCTGCTGGACTATTCCAGGCTGAGTTTGATGTTCAACTACGACCTGCTGGGCTACGGCATGATGGCGCTGTCCACGTTCTTTGCCGGGCTGGCGATACAGCCCGCCGACAAAGGCGACCGCGCGCTGCGGACGCTGATGATGATCCACGGCGTGTTCTTCCTGTCCTGCTTCATCATGCCCATGCTGGGCGTGTTTTCCGCGGGCGATGGGTCGACCGATTGGACGGGCGTGCTGGCGCTGGAGGTCTGGTGCGCATACTTTTTGCCGATCGCGGTGCTGGCGTTCCGCCATTTCGGTGCGGGCAGGGAAGGGGAAACCGCAAAATGAGGATCCAGAGCGAACGGCTGACCGCCGCGGAGTACATCGAATTCCTCAGGCGCACGGACCTGGGCAGCCAGTATCCGGCGGAGCGCTTCGAGCAGCGCGTCGCGAAGCTGGTGGCGAACGTGCCCGTCAGCCTGACGGCCCGGGACGACGGCGGCAAGCTGATCGGCGTCTGCTTCGGCATCACCGATTTCGCCTACTGGCTGTTCATTACCGACCTGGGCGTGGACCGGGATTACGTGAAACAGGGCGTCGGCCGGGCGCTGATGGAGGCTGCGCTGAACCTGGCCGGCGGGCCGGACGACATCATCATGTACACCTGCGCCAACGAGGGCGCGGTCGGGTTCTATGAGAAATTCGGCATGGAGCGGGCCGGGGACGTGATGGTCTACAACCGCACCCGGTGGACGGACTTCACCGTGGAATGACGGAGGACGCGGCATGGACAGGATCGAGATTTTCGGCGAAAACCGCTTCGATCGCTGGACGGAGACCCGGACGGCGTGCCGGGGCATCGTGCTGCGCGGCGGCGAGATCCTGCTGTGCTTTGAGACGCACACCGGCCAGTACATGATCCCGGGCGGCGGGCTGGAGCCGGGCGAGGACGAGGCCGAATGCTGCGCGCGGGAGATCGCCGAGGAGACGGGCGCGGTCGTCCGGCCCGGCGCGTGCCGCCTGGAGATCGACGAGTACTACGAGGAATGGAAGTTCGTCAGCCGCTACTTCTTCTGCGAGGCGACCGGCAGCGCCGAAACGCGCCTGACCGACCGGGAGCGGGAAGTGGGCATGGAGCCGCGGTGGGTGCCCGTGGAGCGCGCCGTTGAAATTTTTTCGCGCCACCGGGACTACGCCGAAACCGACGAGATGCGCCGCGGGATGTACCTGCGGGAATACACGGCGCTGAACCGGCTGCTGGGCACCGGCGCGGTCCGCGTCGCGCCGATGACCATCGGCGATTACGACCGGGTGCACGCGCTGTGGATGAACTGCAAAAACATGGGCTTCAACAATCTCGACGATTCCCGGGAGGGGATCGGACGGTTTCTGGCGCGCAACCCGAACACCTGCTTCGTCGCGTTCGCGGGCGGCGAGCTGGCCGGGACGATCCTGGCCGGTCACGACGGCCGCCGCGGGTACATCTACCACGCGGCCGTGGCGGAGGCGTTCCGCCGGCGGGGCGTGGGCGCGGTGCTGGTGAACCGCTGCCTGGAGGCGCTTCGGGCCGAGGGCATCCACAAGGTCGCGCTGGTGGCGTTCCGGCGCAACGAAGCCGGAAACGCCTTTTGGGAGAAGATGGGCTTTGCCGTCCGGGAGGACCTGTATTACAGGAACCGGGCGCTGGCGGAGATGGAGCGGATCGACACCTGACGCGCCGGGAGGAGGCGGATTCCATGAAGCTGGTGATGATCGTCGGCAGCGGCGCCGTGGGCAAGATGACCGTCGGCCAGGAGCTGGCCAGGCGCACCGGCCTGCGCCTGTTCCACAACCACATGGCCATCGAGCCGGTGCTGGATGTGTTCGGATACTACGACGGCGCCGTCGTGAACGAGATTCGCGAATCCGTGTTCCGTCGCTTCGCGGCCTCCGACAATTACGGCCTGATCTTCACCTATATGTGGGCTTTCGACCTGCGCCAGGACTGGGATTACGTCGATCACGTGCGGTCGATCTTCGCCCCGTACGGCGCGGAATTCTACTGCGTGGAGCTGGACGCGCCGCGGGAGATCCGGCTGGCGCGAAACGCCACGGAGAACCGCCTGCGCCACAAACCGTCGAAGCGCGACGTGGATGCCTCCAACCGGCGCCTGCTGGACGAGGAGAATTATCGCCTCGTCAGCGAGCCGGGCGAGATTCCTTTCGAGAACTACCTGCGCATCGATAATTCAAACCTGTCCGCCGCGGACGCGGCGAAGCTGATCCAGAAGACGTTTGACCTGTGAGAAAAACCGGACAAGGGAGGTGGGAGCATGGCCATGGGTTTCCTGCCCGTGACCGCGAAGGAGATGCGCGCCCTGGGCTGGGACGAGCCGGATTTCGTGTACGTCACCGGCGACGCCTATGTGGACCATCCCTCCTTCGGGCTGGCGATCATCAGCCGGGTGCTGGAGGCAGCCGGGTACCGCGTGGCGATGCTGCCCCAGCCGGACTGGCACTCCTGCGAACCGTTCAAGGCATTCGGCCGGCCGAAGATCGGATTTCTGGTCACGGCGGGCGTCATCGACAGCATGGTGAACCACTACACCGCCGCAAAGAAGCGGCGCAGCGAGGACGCCTATTCGCCCGGCGGCAAGGCCGGGCACCGGCCCGACCGCGCGACCATCGTCTACTGCAACCGCATCCGCGAGGCTTACGGCTCCGTGCCCGTCGCCATCGGCGGCGTGGAGGCGTCGCTGCGGCGGTTCGCCCACTACGATTACTGGGACGACCGGGTTCGCAACTCGATGCTGGTGGATTCCGGCGCGGACGTATTGATGTTCGGCATGGGCGAGCGCAGCATATTGCAGGTGGCGGAATGGATGGCCTCCGGCCGGGACTTTGCCGAAATGCGCGTGCCCGGCACCTGCGTGATGGCGGGCGAGGTCCCGGAGGGCTTTATCGAGATCGCGCCGATGGAGGTCGTCGCTTCGGACAAGCGCGCCTACGCCGAGGCGTTCAAGGTGCAGTACGACCAGCAGGACCCGGTGCGCGGCCGGCCCATCGCCCAGAAGCACGGGAAGAAGTGGCTGCTGCAGAACGCGCCGGACATGCCGCTGACGGAGGCGGAGCTGGACGCGGTGTACGCGCTGCCGTACATGAGGACCTGGCACCCGATGTACGACAAGGACGGCGGCGTGCCCGCCATCGAGGAAGTGAGGTTCTCCATCGCCTCGGTGCGCGGCTGCTTCGGCGCGTGCAATTTCTGCGCGCTCACGTTCCACCAGGGCCGCATCGTCACGTCCCGCAGCAAACAGTCCATCCTGGCCGAGGGCATGCTGCTGACGAAGCAGCCCGGGTTCAAGGGCTACATCCACGATGTGGGCGGGCCCACGGCCAACTTCCGCAAGCCCGCCTGCGCCAAACAGCTGAAATCCGGCGCCTGCGCAAACCGCCAGTGCCTGTTCCCGAAGCCCTGCCCGAACCTGGTGGCCGACCACCGGGAGTACATCGACATCCTGCGCGCGCTGCGGCAGCTGCCGGGCGTGAAGAAGGTGTTCGTGCGCTCGGGCATCCGCTACGATTACGTGCTGGCGGACAGGAAGAACAACTTCCTGCGGGAGCTGGCGGAGCACCACGTCTCCGGGCAGCTGAAGGTGGCGCCGGAGCACGTCAGCCCGCGGGCGCTGCACTACCTGGGCAAGCCCGACGCGGCCGTGTACGATGAATTCGTGCGCCGCTACAGGCAGGTGAACGAAAAACTGGGTCTCAGGCAGTACCTGGTTCCCTACTTCATGTCCAGCCACCCCGGCTGTACGCTGGATGACGCCGTCCAGCTGGCGGTGTACATGAAGCGCACCGGCCAGCACCCGGACCAGGTGCAGGATTTCTATCCCACGCCCGGCACGCTGTCCACGGCCATGTTCTACACGGGCCTCGACCCGCGGGACATGACGCCGGTGTACGTGCCCCGCGACCCGGAGGAGAAGGCCATGCAGCGGGCGCTGATGCACTACTTCAAGCCCTACAACCGGCAGCTGGTGCTGAAGGCGCTGAAGAAGGCCGGGCGCGAGGACCTGATCGGGTGGGGGAAGGAATGCCTGATCCCGCCCTATGAGAAGAAACGGCCCGCCGACGGGAAGAAGCCCGCGGCGAAGGGCCGCGGGGACGATCGACGCGACAAGGGCAGAACGGAAAGACGCGGGGCCGGAAAGGGCCGCCGATCGAGATAAGGAGAGGATACCATGAAAAAGGGCGATTTGAGACGCGCGCAGATTCTGGACGCGGCGGAGCGCCTGTTCTTCGAACGGGGCTATGACCGCACCTCCATCCAGGACATCCTGGATGCGCTGAACATGTCCAAGGGCGGGTTTTACCACTACTTCGACGCCAAGGACAGCGTGCTGAAGGAGATCAGCGAACGCCGGGCCGAACAGCGGTTCGAGCGGCTGGACACGGAACTTTATACCAACCGGCGCAGTCCAATCGAGCGGCTGAACCTGCTGCTGGCGCTGCCGAACCTGTTCGAGGGCGAGGATATCCACTTCGCCGCGCTGATGCTGAAGATCTGCTACAGGGACGGCGACGCGGCGATCCGCGCCCACCGGCGGCGCATCCTGATGGACCGGCTGCTGCCCTGCGTGGACGCCGTCATCGAAGAGGGCATCGCCGACGGCAGCCTGCACAGCCGCTATCCGATGGCGGTGGGCCGCATCCTGCTGATGCTGGCCTGCGACCTGGACGACGAGGCCTGCGCGGCGCTGGCCGCCCAGCCGGACAGCCCGGACGTGATGCTGCGGCTGATCGAGATGCTGAACGCCTGGCGCGAAGCCGCCGAGACGCTTTCCGGCGCGCCCTACGGGTCGCTGCGGCTGTTCGATCCGGGCCAGCTGGTGAAGGCGTGGCAGGCGGCGACGGCCGAATTGAATCGATTGGAGGAACAGGCTCAATGAAGCGACTGATCGCCCTGATGATGGCGGTGCTGCTGTGCGCCGGCATGGCGTCGGCGGAAGGATGGGAATGGGTGGAGGATCCGGAGCCCGCGCAGGTGAACGCGGGCCTGCGGCTGAGCGGCGTGAAGATCGGCATCGATCCCGGCCACCAGGCCCACGGCAACAGCGAGCGGGAGACCGTTTCGCCCGCCAGCAGCGAGACCAAGGCCAAGGTGTCCTCCGGCACCAGCGGCGTGGCTACCGGCATCGCGGAATACGTGACGAACCTGGAGATATCCTTTGAACTGCGCGACCGGCTGGAGGCGCTGGGCGCCGAGGTGTACATGACCCGCGAGACCCACGACGTGGACATCTCCAACCAGGAGCGGGCGAAGATGATGAACGAACTGGGCGTGGATCTGGTGCTGCGCATCCACTGCGACGGCGCGGACAACCGGAAGCAGAACGGCGTGGCCGTCTATTGCAGCCGGTCCAACGCCATCGCCGACGAGAGCCGCCGCGCCGCCGAGGCGCTGCTGCCCGCCATCTGCGCCGCCACCGGCGCGAAGCAGAACGGCGTGGTGCAGAACGATACCTACACCGGCCAGAACTGGTCCGAGGTGCCCTGCGTGATGGTGGAATGCGGCTTCCTGTCCAACCCCGACGAGGACGTGAAGCTGAACGACCCCGATTACCAGCGCAAGCTGGCCGAGGGCATGGCGGAGGGTATCTGCGCCTTTATGGGCAGATA
>CACWVN010000013.1 GCA_902764285.1 uncultured Eubacteriales bacterium | reverse complement strand
CGACCACATCGACATGGAAGTGAACCTGATCACGCCCATCGCGTGCGAGGAAGGCCTGCGCTTCGCTATCCGTGAAGGCGGCCGCACCGTGGGTTCCGGTGTTGTGACCAAGATCATCGCCGACTGATAAAATCAGAGTTGATTGCTGCCGCCGTTTCTGGCCATCCGCCCGCCCACCGGGCGGTGCCCGGACCCAATTGCTACCGCGACACATAACACGATTCCCCGCGCCACTGATTCCAGCGCGGGGAATCTTTCTTGTTCCGTTTTCGGGCGGGCGGCCCATGGCCGCCTCTACAGAAGAACGGTAATTCCTCCGTAGGGGCGCTGATGCGGCGCCCGCCCGTAGTTTCAGTGAGGAGTGAGAAAGAGAGAAGTGAGGAGTACAGGATGGCCGGTTTGCCGTCGGCGAATCGTGAACAAAACCATAAACTTTCCCGCGCCTATGCCTTAGGCGCGGGAGATTCTCGCTGAAACGCGGCAGCGATCGGGATTCTCAAGGGCGGAGCCCTTAAGCGATGTCGATGTTTTCACCCTTCAGGCCGATGTGCGCGCCGGACTTCGCCTCGGCGGATTCCGGATGGGCCAGCAGCCACTTGTTGCGGGCGGTCATCCAGGTGTCCTCTTCGCTGGCGGGCGCGAAATCGGGCTTGGCGGTGTTGGTGCCCTTCGGCAGCACCACGGCCACGCGGAAGCCGTCTTCGGCGTTCACATGGCAGGGCGCGTAGTGCAGGCTGGTGGCGAACACTTCCACCGGCACGCCCGCGGGCACGCGGAACGCCTTCACCAGCGCAGTGTCCACCACGCCGTCGACGATCTGGTCCTGCTTCGCCAGCAGCAACACGAAATCGTGCGTGCCGATGTTCACCTCGCTGTCCCGATGGTATTCCAGACAGTTCAGCTTGGTGTTGTGACCCCAGCACATGCCCAACTGGATCGGCATGCCGCCGTAGGCGCGGTCGGTCAGCGGCTGGAAGATCGCGCAGGCTTCCAGGGAAGCGATGCCGGGCTCGTAATTGACGGCCTCGGGCAGCTCGATCTTCATCATCGCCGCGCACAGCTCCTTGGTGTCATAGCCCTCCAGCACCTGGCCGTAGGCCTTGAATTCCGGATCATAGATGGAATAAATCTTCATGGTATCCCTCCTGTTGCGTAATCACCTGCACATAGGATAAGCGAAAAACCGCTTCCTGTCAAGCGCATCGCGCCGACGGCGCCGAAAAGCGAGCAGATGATGGACAAAAACGGAATCATGAGGTATAATATCAAATGTGTTATTATGTCCCTGAGGAGTGCGCCAGATGGTATTTTCCAGCATTGAATTCCTGTTCTACTTCCTGCCGGTGGTGCTGATCGGCTATTTCATACTGAAGCGCTGGCGGAAGGCGAGCAACGTGTTTCTGTCAGTGATGAGCCTGGGCTTCTATGCCTTCGGCGCGCCGAAGTTCTTCCCGATCATGATGGCCTCGATCGCCGTGAACTGGCTGTTCGGCCTGTGGGTGGACAAGGTGCGCGACGACCGGAAGAAGGCGAAGCTGGCGCTGACGCTGATGGTCATCTTCAACCTGGGCCTGCTGGGCGTGTTCAAGTATCTGATGTTCCTGATGACCAGCCTGAACCAGTGGACGGGCCTCAGGCTGCCCGTGCCTCAGATCACGCTGCCCATCGGCATATCGTTCTTCACGTTCCAGGCGATGAGCTACGTGATCGACGTCTACCGCGGCAAGGGCAAGGTGCAGAAGAACCTGGTCAACGTGTGCCTGTACATATCGTTCTTCCCGCAGCTGATCGCCGGCCCCATCGTGCGCTACCAGACGGTGGCGGAGGAGATCCAGAACCGGCGCGAGAACCTGGACGACTTCATCGAGGGCACGGTGCGGTTCATGCGCGGCCTGTGTAAGAAGATGCTGCTGGCGAACAACCTGGGCCTGCTGGTGGACACCGCCTTCGCGCTGGAGACCAGCCAGCTGTCCGTGGTCAGCGCGTGGCTGGCGGCCTGCGCCTACCTGATGCAGGTGTACTACGATTTCTCCGGCTATTCCGACATGGCCATCGGCCTGGGTAGGATGTTCGGCTTCCACTTCCTGGAAAACTTCACCTATCCCTTTATCTGCAGGACGGTGGCGGAATTCTGGAGCCGCTGGCACATCTCGCTGGGCACCTGGTTCCGGGACTACCTGTACATCCCGCTGGGCGGCAGCCGCGTTTCAAAGCCGCGGCTGGTGTTCAACATGATGGTGGTGTGGACGCTCACCGGCCTGTGGCACGGCGCGGCCTGGACGTATTTCCTGTGGGGCTTCGGCTTCGGCGTGTTCCTGGTGATCGAGCGGATGACCGGGCTGGGCAAGTGGATGTCCGGGCACAGGCTCGGCCACTTCTACGCCATGTTCGTGGTGGTGACCATCACGGTGATGATCCGTTCGGATAATCTGCACGTGGCCCGCATATTCTATGGATCGATGTTCGGCCTGGGCGGCGCGAAGCTGTGGGACCCGCTGACCGGCGCGTTCCTGCGGGAATACGGGCCGTTCCTGGCCGCGGGCGTGCTGTTCAGCCTGCCCGTGCCGGAGTTCCTGCGCGACCGGCTGCACATTTCGCCGAACGTCATCCGGGCGGTGGGCAGCGCGGCGTTGCTGGGGCTGACGTTCATCGCCGTTACCTACATCGCCGTGGGCAGCTACAATCCGTTCATCTACTTCAATTTCTGATTCCGGAGGCGCCATGAACCAACTAATCGCCGCCCTGCGCGCGTTCGCGCGGGAGGATCAAATCCGAATCGACGAGCCGATGTCCCGCCGCACCACGTTCCGCGTGGGCGGCCCGGCAGACGTGCTGTTCCTGCCGGAGAGCGCCGGGCAGGTCGTCCGCGCGCTGGACGCGGCGCGGGCTGCGGGCGTGCCGGCCGTGGTGATCGGCAACGGATCGAACCTGCTGGTGCGGGACAAGGGCATCCGCGGCCTGGTGGTCGCGCTGGGCGAGGGCTTTTCCGAGGTCCGCATCGACGGCGAAACCGTCGAAGCCCAGGCCGGCGTTTCGCTGGCGAAGCTGGCAGCGGCGGCCCAGTCGGCGGGCCTGTCCGGGCTGGAATTCGCGTCGGGCATCCCCGGATCGCTGGGCGGCGGCTGCGCGATGAACGCCGGCGCCTACGGCGGCCAGCTGTCCGACGTGCTGGTGGACGCGGACGTGCTGATGGGCGGGGAAATCCGGACGCTTTCCAACGCGGAGATGCAGATGGGCTACCGCACCACGCGGCCGCTGCGCGAGGGCGGCATCGTGCTGTCGGCGCGGTTCGCGCTGAAACGGGACGACCCCGGGGCGATCCTCGCGCGGATGAAAGAGCTGAACGCCCGCCGCCGCGACAAGCAGCCGCTGAACTTCCCCAGCGCGGGCAGCACCTTCAAGCGCCCCGAGGGATACTTCGCCGGCGCGCTGATCGAGGGCGCGGGGCTGAAGGGCCGGTCCGTGGGCGGCGCGCAGGTGTCGGAAAAGCACGCGGGCTTCATCATCAACACCGGCGGCGCCACGGCGGCGGACATCCTGGCGCTGATCGGCGTCGTGCAGGACGAGGTGCAGGCGCGCTCCGGCGTCCGGCTGGAGACCGAAGTGCGCATACTGGGAGAGGAATGACATGTCCTTCGCATCGGATGTTCGGGGCGAACTGGCCCGCCTGCCCGCCGGCGAGATCTGCTGCGCCCGCAGCGAACTGGCCGCGGCGCTGCTGGTGTCCGGCGGCATCGCCTGGCGGGGCAGGAACCGCTATTCGGTGACGGTCACCGCGGCCGACGCGGCCGTGGTGCGCCGTTTTTTTGGGCTGTTGAAGCAGCACTGGGGCATCGTGGGGCAGATCCGCACGCTGACCGGTGACGCACTGAACGGCCTGAAGCACTACCAGCTGGCGGTGCCCGACGGGGACGCTCCGCGGCTGCTGGAGGAGCTGCGGCTGCTGGACGCGAACGCGCTGTTCGGCGTGCGCCAGGTGCCCGACGGGGAGATCGTGCGCTTCGCCTGCTGCAAAAAGGCGTTCGCCCGGGCGGCGTTTCTGATGTGCGGCGCCGTCAGCGACCCGGAGAAGGGCTACCACATCGAAATCGCCGCGCCCACCGAGGCGCTGGCGGGTTTTATTGCGGAGCAGTTGACATACTTCGGAATCAATGTTAAAATTGTGGGTAGAAAAGCGAAATCCGTGGTATATTTAAAGCGCGCGGAGGATATTTCCGACATGCTGACGCTGCTGGGCGCGGCGGGCGCGATGATGGCCTTCGAAAACGTGCGCGTGAAGAAAGAGGTCAGCAACCGCGTCAACCGCCAGCTGAACTGCGACAGCTCCAACATCAACCGCGTGATGAACGCGGCGGAGGCGCAGATCCGGGATATCCGTTACATCGACGAGCAGCTGGGGCTGGACAAACTGCCCAAGTCGCTGCGGGAGATGGCCTATGTGCGCGCCAACAACCCGGAGACCTCGCTGGCGGAGCTGGGCGACCTGCTGATCCCGCCCATCGGCAAATCCGGCGTCAACGCGCGGCTGCGGCGGCTTTCGGATATCGCCGAAAAGCTGCGCTGCGGCGATGAAATTGAATTGAAGGCTCATTCGGGAAAAGGGGAGGAAGCATAAATGGTGCGAAACGAAGCGCTGTTCGGCTGCGCTGAGAGCATGAGCCCCGATGTCGCGGCGAAGCTGGCGCAGCTGGCGGATCGCTTTGCCGCCGATCTGCAGCTGGCCTGCGGCAATAAATGCGTGCGGCTGAATTCGCTGATCGGCATCCTGTCGGTGCCGTGCCGCGGGGGCACGCCGCTGACGGTGATCGCCGAGGGCGAAGACGAACAGGCCGCGGCCCGGGCCATAGCGGCGGCGCTGCGCGGGGAATGACCGCGAAAAAACAGAGCGGACGAAACGTCCGCTCTATTTTTTTGCGCCGGCACAGGCGGGGATGGTCACGATCACGTCGATGCCGTCCGGCTTTTCCTCCACGCGGCTTTTGACCGGTACGCCGATGCGCTTCAATTCGCGCACGGTGTCCAACAGCGCGTTGATGATGATGCGGTTGTCCCGCACGACGCGGCTGACCTGGCGCGCCTTTCGCGCGGCTGGGCGGCAGCACCGGTCGATGCGCGCCTCCAGCTGCTGGACGCTCATGCGCTTTTCCGCCGCCATCTCCGCGAACGCCAGCTGCTCCGATTCATCCTCCAGTTTCAGCAGCGCCCGGGCGTGGCGCTCGCTCAGCCCGTCGCGGCGCAGCGCTTCCTGTACCCGGGGCGGCAGCTTCAATAGCCGCAGCCGGTTCGCCAGCGCCGAAGCGCTGCAGCCCAGGCTGGCGGCCAGCCGTTCCTGGGTGACGGCCTGTTCATCCAGGATCCGCCGGCAGGCCGCAGCCATGTCCAGATAGTGCAGGTCCTCCCGCTGCAGGTTTTCCACCAGCGCGATGACGGCGCAATCCCCGTCTCCTGCGGGCAGCGCGATCGCCTCCGCCCATCCCCGGCCCAGCGATTCCAGCGCACGCAGCCGGCGTTCCCCGGCGACCAGCTGGTATTGCCCGCCGCCCAGTCCGCGCACCAGCAGCGGCGAGAGCAGGCCGTGCTGCCGGATGGATTCCGCCAGGCCGTCGATGGTCTCCGGGTCGAAATGGCGCCGGGGCTGGCCGGGATTGAGCAGTATGCTGCGCAGGGGCACGCGGATGACGGCGCGCGCCGGCGCGCTTTGCGGTTTGAACAAGGGGCACGACCTCCGCTGATCTGGAATACCTGGAAATATATATTCCGCCGGGCCGGAATTATCCGCCCGACGGCGCGGCGGGCACAAAAAAACGGAGCCCTCTCGAGCTCCTGAAATATCCCATGAGTGCCGTCTGCCGCTGCTTTTTCACCCGCCGCTCAGGCAGGGCGGAGACCTGCGGCTGCTTACTGCCTTCCACTCGGAGGAGGCTTGGCATCTGCATACCGACCCGGAATCCTTTTTATGATCTGTGGGTAAAAGCTTTGGCTAACGCACACCCCAGGATATTAACGGTGTTGAGTTCTCGGCATCGCCTCGAACTGCTTTTATTATAGCGGGCGCGCGGCCCAAAGTCAATGCCGTTTTGCAAATTTCATGCTTTTTATTTAACATGCACAATTCCGGAGGGACGTTTGCCGTCGCGCTTCCGGCGGCTGCCATGGAAACGCCGCGAAAGTGTCTTATTCGAAGCGCAGCAGCTCGATTTCCGGGCGCACGCCCACCCGCAGCGGGATCCGGCTGGCGCCGATGCCCTTGCTGACCAGCACCCGCGCGCCGTCCGCGTCCCGCCATCCGGCCACGCCCAGCACGTCGACGCGGTGCTGTCCGAACCACCGCTCGAAGCCGATCGTGTAGGGCGTCAGCCCCAGCAGATTGAACTGGCCGCCGTGGGTGTGTCCGCAGAGCATCAGATCCGGCGCCGGCCGCACCGGGGACGGCTCGTGGAACAGCACGATGCGATAACAGATTTCCGAGGGCTTTCCGGGATACAGCCCGGCGGGCCGTGGATCGCCGTAGACCGCGTCGTCCAGGCCGGCCAGGACCAGCGTGCCGCCGGCGAGGCGGATCCGCGCCGATTCGTTTACCAGCAGCCGGCAGCCGGCGGCCGCCATCGCGCGGCGCAGCGGCTTCAGCGCGGGCCAGGCTTCGCGGTCGTTGTTGCCCAATACGCCGAAGCAGCCCAGCGGCGCGTCCAGCGGGCCGATGCCTCCGAACAGTCTCAGGGCGCCTTCCGCGCTGTCGGAATAATCGCCGCCCAGCAGGATCAGATCCGGTTCCAGCGCCCGAATCCGGTCACCCAGCGCGCGGATGTCCTCCGGCGTCGTGCGGGAAACGGCGTGGAAATCGCAGGCGAATACCGCGCGCAGGCCGCGCATGAATGCCGGCGCGCAGGAGACGGCGCGCTCAACGACCGCGGCGCGCAGGTTTCCGCACAGCGAAAGATGCCGGTCGGGGCGGGAGAGGAACTGGTGCAAGGCGAACCTCCGGTGTTCAGCGCGGGGCGGTCATTCGATGGTTTCGACCCCGTGGGTTTTCAGGAATTCCCGGTAGAAGGCCAGCTGCCCGGGCAGCGTTTCATAGGGCTTCAGGCCGTAGGGACACCGCCTGGCGCAGGCGCCGCAGCGGATGCAGTTTTCGATCTTCGCCATGCCGGCCTGCCATTCGGGCGTCACCCAGTTCTTCCAGGGCGAGCGCTCCAGCAGCTGGCGCATGCGGTTGGCGTTGTGGATGGGGATGCCCGCGGGGCAGGGCAGGCAGTAGCCGCAGCTGCGGCAGAACGCGCCCACCAGCTCGCGCCGGTCATCTTCGATCTTCTGCCGGATCTCATCGTCCAGCGCCGGCGGGTTTTCGGAAAAGCTCAGCAGCTGTTCCAGCTCGCCCATGCGCTGCACGCCCCAGATGGGCACGATGTTATCGAACTGACCCAGCCACGCGAAGGGCAGCCGCGCGTCGGTCACCAGCCCGCCGGACAGCGCCTTCATGCACACGAAGCCCACGTTCTTTTCCCCGCACAGCTTCACCAGTTCGATCTCCCGGTCGGTGGCCAGGTGGTTGAACGGATACTGCACCGTGTCGTAAAGCCCCGAATTGGCCGCCTCGAAGGCGCGGTCGATGGAATGCTGGGTGATGCCGATGAAGCGGATCTTTCCCTGCTCGCGGGCTTTCAACATAGCCTCGTACAGCCCGTCCTCGCCGCCCGGAACGGGCACAAAGGGCGGATTGTGGAACTGATAGACGTCGATACAGTCGGTGTTCAGCATTTTCAGACTCGTCTCCAGGTCCCGCCGGAAGCCCTCGGCGGTCTTGGCGTGGGTCTTGGTGGCCAGGGTGAACTCGCCGCGGCGGTGGGAAATGGCGCGGCCGATCTTTTCTTCGCTGTCGGAGTAGGCGCGGGCGCTGTCGAAGTAACTGATGCCGCCGTCCAGCGCGCGGTTCAGCAGGGCGGACGCTTCGTCAAAGCTGACGCGCTGGATCGGCAGCGCGCCGAACCCGGTGCGGGAGATCGAAAGGCCGGTGCGGCCGAGGATGAAGTGCTGCATGGTGGACCTCCTTGAGCGAGTAGGGAGTAGGGAATAGGGAGTAGGGAACAAGGGAGTAGGGAGTAGGGAGTAGGAGAACGTCCGGATTCCTCGTAGGGGCGCCGATGCGGCGCCCGCCCTATTACGGAACCAATAACGCCGCGCCGATCATCTCCGCGCGCTCGCCCAATTCTGCGGGCAGGAACTTTGCGGGGTATTTCTGGTCGATCAGCGAATGGTGCTTGTAGGAGGCGATCATCCGGTCGGTGAACCGGTGGCCCAGGTTGGTGATGCCGCCGCCGTAGACGAATACATTGATATCGAAGATCTGGTTCAGCGAATGGAACATGCGGCCCAGGTATTCCGCGCCGCGGTTCACAACCTCCAGCGCCAGCGGGTCGTTCACCTGCAGCGCGCGCCCCACGGCCATCATATCGATGTTGGAAAGCGTGCCGGCGTAATCCAGTATGCGGCTCTCCTCGCCCTCCTTAATGCGGTCCATGGCGTAGCGGGCCATGAACAGGCCGGAAGAGATGGACTGCACGCAGCCGATCACGCCGCATCCGCAGGGATAGCCGGTGGAATCGGAGATGAACATGTGGCCGATCTCGCCGGCCATGCCGTGCATGCCGCGGTAGAGCTGGCCGTTGATGATCAGCCCGCCGCCGATGCCGGTAGCCAGCGTGGCGTAGATCAGGTTGTCATATCCCCGGCCCGCGTCGAAGCGATGCTCGGCCAGGGCGGCCAGGTTGCCGTCGTTATCCACGTAGACGGGCAGCTCCAGCCGCTGATGCAGCATATCCCGCACGGGCTGGTCGTTCAGCTGCACGATGTTGCTGCTCTCCAGCGTCGCGCCGCGCCGGGCGTCGATGGAGGCGGGGAACGCCGCGCCCACGCCGCGCACGTCCTCGCGCGTCACGCCGGCTTTTTTCATCAGCGCGGCGGTCTGCAGGCCCAGGAAATCCATCAGCTCGGCGGCGGTGCTCTCCGCGTCGGTCAGGAATTTGTCCTCCGCCAGCAGGTTCATCTCCGCGTCGAACACGCCGATCTTGATGTGGGTGCCGCCCACGTCGATGCCGATTGTGCACTTGTTCATCCGATCGCCTCCCGGCTGTATAATTCCGTCAAACGTTTATCGTGCCCATTTCCACGGCGGGGTATTTTGCGAGGATGGGATCAACGACCTCCGCGATGAACCGCTCGGCCTGCTCCTGCGCGCGGCCGGTGTACTTTTCCGGGGCCAGCAGCGCCGTCAGCTTTTCGTGGTCCATGGGGAAGGCGGGGTCGGCGGCGATGCGCGCCATCAGGTCGCTCTCCAGGCCCTCGGCCTTCATGCGGGCGGCCGCGGCCTGGGAATGCACGCGCACGCGCTCGTGGATCTCCTGACGGTCCGCGCCGTTCTTCACCGATTCCATGATGATGTCCTCGGTGGCCATGAAGGGCAGGTTCTCCATCACGCGCTTTTCGATCATCTTCGGGTACACCACCATGCCGGATGCGATGTTGGCGTACAGCTCCAGCACCGCGTCCGCGGCCAGAAACGCCTCCGGCAGCGACAGCCGGCGGTTGGCGCTGTCGTCCAGCGTGCGCTCGAACCACTGGGTGGCGGCGGTCATGGCGGCGTCCTGGTAGACGGCCATCACGTGCCGCGCCAGCGCGCAGATGCGCTCGGAGCGCATCGGATTGCGCTTGTAGGCCATGGCCGACGAGCCGATCTGGTTCTTCTCAAAGGGCTCCTCGATCTCGCGGAAGGACTGCAAAAGCCGCAGGTCCTGGGCGAACTTGTAGGCGCTCTGGGCGATGCCGGACAGCGCGCCCAGCACCCGTGAATCCAGCTTGCGGGGATAGGTCTGGCCGGACACGTCGAACACGGCCTCCATGCCCATCTTTGCCGCGATGCGCTTTTCCAGCTCGTCCACCTTCGCGCCGTCGCCGTCGAAAAGCTCCATGAAACTGACCTGCGTGCCCGTGGCGCCGCGGTTGCCCAGCAGCTTGAGGGAGGACAGCGCGAAATCGACCTCGTCCAGGTCCATCGTCAGGTCCTGCATCCACAGCGTGGCGCGCTTGCCGACGGTGGTCAGCTGCGCGGGCTGCAGATGCGTGTAGCCCAGGGTCGGCAGGGCGCGGTACTCCCAGGCGAAGGAGCGCAGCCGGCGCAGCACCTCCACGACCTTCCGCCGGATCAGCGTCAGCGCGTCCCGCAGCATCAGGATATCGGCGTTGTCGGTGACGTAGCAGCTGGTCGCGCCCAGGTGGATGATGCCGCGGGCGTTCGGGCACACGTCGCCGTAAGCGTGCACGTGGGCCATCACGTCGTGGCGCACCCGCGCCTCGTGCCGGGCGGCGTTTTCGTAGTCGATGTCGTCGATGTGCGCCTTCAATTCGTCGACCTGCTCCTGCGTGACAGGCAGGCCCAGCTCCATCTCGCTCTCGGCCAGCGCCACCCACAGCTTCCGCCAGGTGGTGAACTTTTTATCCGGGGAGAAGATGTACTGCATCTCCGCGCTGGCGTAGCGGCTGTTCAGCGGGGTTTCATAGGTGCTCTTGTTCATGGCGTCCTCCTGTTTTCGATGTTGTTTCGCACAGGCCGGGAATGGTTTATAGCTTCAACAATGCCGGTATTTCGTCCCATCCCCTGGGCATTTGCTCGGCTTCCACAAATCCGAAGGAGCGGTACAGCTTTCGCGCGACCTCGTTTTCGGGCTCATAGGACAGCCAGCAGTATTCCGCCTCGCCGCAGGGGAAAGTGCGGATATAGTCGAGCGCCAGCTTCATCGCTTCCCTGCCGTAGCCCTTTTGCTGGTGTTCCTTGTCGATCATGAAGCGCCAGAACAGATAGTTCTCGTGAACGTAATCCGGCGTTTCCTCTTCCTCGTCGTCCTTGGGTTTGTCGGGCTTGTGAAAATAGCCGATCATCAGGAAGCCCACCGGCTTTTCGCCCGCATAGATTCCGAAGGGCTGCGCGAAGTTGCCCTCCGCATTCGTCGCGTAGGCTTCCGCGAGACTGTAGACGTTGCTGGCCACAAAGTCCTTCTGCGGGTCCGTCACCGACAGCTCGATCAGATCGTCGAAGTTGTCGGTGTCGATCTTCACGAGCCGCACCTTTTCATTTTCACTGCACATTTGTTCTTCCGACAGGTCCCTGGCCAGCAGCCACCAGGCTTCCTCTTCATACTCGGACCGGCCGTCTTCGTCCATGCCGCAGGGATCGTAATGGCAGTCCTTGACCTTCCGGTCGAACCCGAAGCGGCGGTACAGCCGAATATTCTGCGGCTTGTCGCAGCCGACGCCGATGGTCGCGGTGCGGAACCCGCGTTCCTTCAAATCCGCGAGGGCCGCGTTCATCATTTGGCTGCCCAGCCCCTGCCCGCGGTATCCCTCCTTCACCCGGAACGCGCACAGATAGGCGGTGCTTTCGCCGTCCGCAAAATCCCTGTCGTCCAGGTCCAGAAAGGCGTACAATTCTCCGATCAGCTCCCCGCTGTCGTCCACGGTCCAGAAGACGGCGTTTCCCGAACGGATGTTGCGATAATAGAATTTTGCCGTAGGGGACGCCGCGGCTTCGTCCGGGTATCCCCACAGCGCCAGCATTTCCTCGCCGGTCGCTTTGCGTATCTGCATCGTCGTTACCAAATATCCGCGTTTCGTTCAAGGGCGGATGCGGTCGTTCTCCTCATAACTGGCTTGGCGGCCCTCCAGGGCCAAAGACTGCATACCGGTATCCGTCTGTCTGTTTTTCTCCTTGATTTCATCCATTTCGGCAATAAGCGCCTTAAGGGGACGGTATTCGCCGCCCCACCACTCAAAGACATGCATGCCTTCGTCTTCAAGAACCGGTCCGGACAGCTTCATTTGGATGCCGAGCTTTTGAAGCAGCCCTTCCCTGTCGACCGGAACCGCATCGCCTGGCGTCAGCTTTGAAAACGCCTCATAGGATACGCCGAAAACGACGTTTTTGACGCCAAGGGACGCGATTGCGCAAAGGCAGCGTTCACAGGGCGCGCAGCTGGTATACAGCACGGAATCCCTCAGGACGGCATCGGAGTACCGGTTCGCGCATTTGTGAACCAGGTTGAATTCCGCATGGCCGAAGATGCCCTTCTCCCAGTCCGCTGTGTTTTCGGCTTCCTCCAGTATTTCTCCGTTATGCACGAGCAGCGCGCCGAAGGTGTCAAAGCCTTTCTTTCCTGCCTGGATCGCCAGCTCATAACAGCGCTTCATGGTTTTTTCGCTGTCCAATTTCATCCTCCGTTATAAATCCGATTCGCTGATCTGAGGAGTCATCCACCGAGCCTGTCGCGATCCAAAGCCTTCCCCCGGAGGGGAAGGCATGCTTTAACGGATGATCAGCGCCTCGCGCTCGGCGCCCACGGACACATACTTGATCGGGCAGCCCACGTGCTCTTCGATGAACTCCACGTAGTCGCGCGCTTCCTTCGGCAGCTCGCCCCATGTCCGACAGCCGGAGATATCGCACTTCCAGCCGGGCAGCGTCTCGTAAACGGGTTCGCAGTCGTACAGGTCGGGGGTGTAGGGGAAGCGGTCGATGGTCTCGCCGTTCAGCCGGTACGCCACGCAGACGGGGATCTCGTCCAGGTAGGACAGCACGTCCATCTTCGTCAGCGCCAGCGCCGTGGCGCCCTGCAGCTTCGTGCCGTAGCGGGTGGCGGGGATGTCCATCCAGGCCACGCGCCGCGGGCGGCCGGTGGCCGCGCCGTACTCCGCGCCGGCTTCGCGCAGGTCGTGGGCGGCGTCGCCGTCCAGCTCGCCCACGAACGGGCCCTCGCCCACGCAGGTGCTGTAGGCCTTGGTGACGCCGATGACCTCGTCCACCTTCAAAGACGGCATGCCGCAGCCCACGGGGGCCTCGGCCGCCAGCGGGGAGGAGGAGGACGTGAACGGGTAGATGCCGTACTGGATGTCCCGCAGCGCGCCCAGCTGGGCTTCGAACATGATGCTCTTGCCCGCGGCGACGGCGCTCTCCAGCAGCTCGCCCGCGTCGCAGATGTAGGGGATCAGCGGATCGCCCCATTCGCGGATCCAGGCCAGCGTCTCGTCAAAGCTGATCTTCTCCTGGCCGTAGCCGGCCACGATGGTGTCGTTCTTCCAGTCGATCAGCCGCTGCAAATGCTTTTCCAGCGCCTCGGGATGCTTCAGATCGCCCATCATGATGGCTTTCTTCATGTACTTGTCGCCGTAGATGGGGCTGATGCCGCGCAGCGTGGAGCCGAAGTGGTCCTTGCCCAGGCGAAGCTCCTCCCATTTATCCTGGGCGGGATGGATGGGCAGCACCATCATGGCGCGGTCGGAGATCTTCAGGTTGTCGGGCGTGATGGACACGCCGCTCTCCCGCAGGCGGCCGATCTCGCCGTTGATGTGCTTGAGATCCACGACCACGCCCGGGCCCAGCAGGTTCACGGCCTCGCGGTGGAAAATGCCGGAGGGCAGCAGGTTCAGCGCGAACTTGCCGTATTCGTTGATCACGGTGTGGCCGGCGTTGTTGCCGCCCTGGTAGCGGATGACCACGTCGAATTGGCCGGCAAAGTAATCCACCATGCGGCCCTTGCCCTCGTCGCCCCAGTTGATGCCCACGATTGCGGTGTTGGACATGAAAAATTCACCTCGTAAATCGAATATTTTTCGAAATAGTAGACCTGAATGTTCGGACAATCGGCGCTTATCCACCGATCCTGTCCCATTATAACCGCTTTTTGAAGGATTTGCCACCCCTGAAAGGTAAACATTCCGATTATTGCGGCGATTGCTTTCGGTTTCGCAGCTCCGCCGCCAGCGCGTCGTATTCGGCGGCGAGCGCCTCGGGCCGGTCGCCCTTCCTCGGCGCGGCCATCCGCCCGGCCAGCGCCGCCAGCCGCATCTCCAGCGCGGTGATCTCCAGTTGCCGCGCCTCGGCGGAGCGGTCGGCCTTCGCGGCGGCTTCCATCTGCGAAAGCGTGCCCTCGAAGGCTGAGAGGGTTTGATTCTCCAGCCGCACGATCCGCGTGGCCACGGCCTGCACAAAGGCCCGGTCGTGGCTCACCAGCAGCAGCGTGCCGCCGTAGCCCGCCAGCAGCTCCTCCAGCGCCTGCAGCGTGAACACGTCCAGGTGGTTGGTGGGCTCGTCCAGCACCAGCAGGTTGCAGTCGGACAGCAGCAGCTTCGCCAGCGCGATCTTCGCCCGCTCGCCGCCGGACAGCACGCGCACCGGTTTGAACACGTCGTCGCCCCGCAGGTTCAGCCGCGCCAGCACCGTGCGCGCGTCGGACTCGCCCAGCGCGGAATCCGCCATGGCGTTCTTCAGCGCCGAGGCGTCGAAATCCAGCCCGCGGGCGTGGTCCTGGTCGAATATGCCGGGCCTTGCCGCGGGGTTCCAGCGGACCTTCCCGGAGAACGCCACGCCCGGCGGCACGTCGCCGCGCAGCGCCCGCAGCAGCGTGGTCTTGCCGCAGCCGTTGTCGCCCATCAGCGCCGTGCGCGACCCGGTGGGCAGCGTCAGCGCGGCACCTGCCAGCAGCGTCCGCCCGCCGGCGGACAGGGCCATGTCCCGGGCCTCCAGCGCGGTCTTTGCCGCGACGGGCCGCGCCGAGCCCAGCGCCATGCGGATGGCGGGCAGGTCGCGGGGGCGCTCCTTCACCTCCAGCCGTTCCATGCGGTCCTGCACGATGCGCCTGGCCTGGCTCTGGCGCAGCACGGCGTTGGTGTATTCCCGGGTGTGCAGCCGCGCCTCGCTGTTGCCCATGCGCTTCGGCGCCTTCTTCACCGACGCCGCCCATTCGGCCTTCTTCTGGGCCATGGCCTTCAGCCGCGCCTTTTCCGCGCGGTACTGGTCGTATTCGAACTGCTGGAATTCCCGCCGCCGGGCCAGCTCCGCCTGATAATCGGAATAGCCGCCGGGGAAATCGGCGATCCTGCCGTCTTCCAGGTGCCAGATCCGGGTGCACAGCGCGTCCAGCAGCGCCCGGTCGTGGCTGATCAGCACCAGCGCGCCCTCGTGGGCGGCCAGCCGCTGTCGCAGCCGGTCGATGCCCGCGGCGTCCAGGTCGGTGGTGGGCTCGTCGGCCAGCAGCAGCGGCGCGTCCGCGGACAGCGCCGAGACGATGCGCCGCCGGGTCATCTCGCCGCCGGACAGCCCGTCGTGCGCCTCCGGTGCGCGGAACTCCGATTTCAGCCGCGCGTCGCCTGCGCTGCGCGCTTCGCCGGACTGCCGGATCAGCGCCGCGGGGCAGCGGCGGTCCACCGCGCCGGAATCGGGCGGCAGCGTCCCGGCGAGAATCGCCAGCAGCGTGGACTTGCCCGCGCCGTTTTCGCCGATCAGGCCGATGCGCTCGCCGTCGTAAATGGCGAGCCGATCGATGTCCAGCACGCGCCGGCCGCCGTAATGCTTGGTGATGTGGTTTGCTTCCAGCAAGAGTTTTTGCATAAAAATCGCTCCTTCCCGCCGGGGAGGAGCGCAAAAGCACCTGACATGGGCGGGCCTGCCGCCGGTCGTCAGCACACGTCTGGCCGTGCAAAAAACGCAACCTCCAAACGGCGGCAAAAGTCTCCTCCCGCGCGGGGCGCCGGAGGGCCATTTTTGCGGCCGGATGTCAGTTGCGGATCTTCATCTGAATGATATACCTGTCCTTTCTTCGATTGGTGACATTATACCAAACCACGTCTGCCGTTGTCAATCCCGCAAAAGTCGGGTCAGGGCGGCATCGTTCGGTTTTCAGGGACGTCGTCGCCGGGATCAGTCCAGCGGATTGCCCTCGCTGTCGAACAGCGGCAGCTTCTCCAGATAGATGATGTCGTCGCGCTTCGTGGCGTCGCCCTCGGCCAGGATCGCCATGCGGCCCACGATATTGCCGCCGGCGCGCTCCACCAGCGTCTCCAGCGCCCGCAGCGATTCGCCCGTGGAGATCACGTCGTCCACGATCACCACGCGCCTGCCCTTCATGTATTCGGCGTCCGCGCCGTCCAGGCACAGCGTCTGCTCGTGATCGGTGGTGATGGAGCGCACCGTGACGCTGACGACGTCGCGCATGTACAGCTTCGGGGATTTCCGGGCCAGCACGTAGCGGGCGTTGCCGTTCAGCCGCGCCATCTCGCAAACCAGCGGGATGCCCTTCGATTCGGCGGTGATCAGCACGTCGTGCTCCGGGCAGCGCGCCAGCAGCGCCTTCGCGCAGGCGGTGGTCAGCTCCGGATCGCCGAAGATCACGAACGCGCCGATCATCAGCTTGTCGCTGAGGGGGCACAGGGGCAGCCGCCGGTCCAGCCTGGCGATGTTCATTTTATAATACATATCCTTCACGGGAATACACCTCTTTTTTCGCGCTTTGTGATGGTTTCATATTATCATCTGGCCGGGGCTTTGTCAATTCCGAACGGTCACCGCGCAGCGATCCTCCAGCCCGCCCGGGGTCCGGACGACGATCTCGCATTCGCCCGGAGCGACGGCCGTCACCAGCCCGGCGTCGTCCACCGTCGCGACGGATTCGTCGGTGCTCCGCCACAGCACGGTCAGGTCGTCGGCGTAGGCGGGCACGACGTCCGCGGCCAGCCGCAGCGCATCGCCCGGCTTCAATGCGGCTTCCAGCGGCGAAATCTCCACGTTCACGGCGTCCTGCACGGCCAGCGAGATCATCTCCACGGCGTATTCCATGGAAACGGGCGCGCCGTCGGCGGTCCGCAGGCCGTCCACGCGCACGGTCCAGCGCTGGTTCTGCTGGTAGTCGGTGAAATCGGTGCCGGAGAAATCCGGCCGGAAGATCAGGCACGGGCCCGCGCCGTAGCCCTCGCCGTTGATCGCGCACCAGCCGTCGCCCTCGCCGGAGGCGGGATCGAACCGGAACGTCAGCGCGCCGCCCGATTCCGACAGCGTGACGACCGGGCGGGAAGCGGCGATATCGTACCGCGCGGGATTCAGCACGATCGACCAAGCCAGGTGGTCGTGCATCAGCTCGGCGGGGAACGGCCCTTCGCAGGGCCAGCGCACGCTGTCCCATTCGGGCCGGGCGGAGATATCGTGGGCGTACATCACCACGTAGCTGTTGCCCGCGGCGGAATTGGCCAGCCCGAAGCCGGTGGCCGCCATCAGCGGGTTCAGCGCCCAGCGCCGGTGGCCCAGCGCCGCCAGGTTCGCGTCGCCGTCGTCCCGCAGGAAATATTCCACGCCCTCCTTCAGGATCGCGGGCCGCATCCAGTTGAAGCGCACGATGCTGCCGCCGGCGGTGGCCTGGTGGGCGGATTCATAGAAATCCGGGTCCATGCCCTCGGGGCAGGGCGCGTCGTGGTCCACGTAATCCAGCGCCGCCAGCAGCACTGCGCCGCGCTGGCAGCGGAAATCGTACAGCGCGCTCTCCGCCACGGGCGGCACGTCCGCCAGCCAGCGCACGAAGTTCAGCGTGTCCAGCGCCTGCCGGCGGGCGGCATCGGTCAGCTCGCCTGCGGCGTAGGGCGCTTCCGTCCGCGGCGCTTCGGCGTAGGGCGTCACTTCGCTGCCCGCGCCGATCTGCCGCCAGGCTTCGCGCACGTCCTCCCGGGTGCGGGCGGCGGCGGGCAGCGCCATCGCGGCGATCAGCGCCAGCGCCAGCAGCGCGATTCTCTTCATCAATGCGGTTTCTCCTTCTCCGGCCGGATCGACCGGCGATATAATAGAAAATTCCCCGTGAAACGGAAAAATCCTGCTAAAAAGGGCTTTTCAAAATGATGATTTTCTGATAAAATAAATATACTATGGCATATAAGCGCGTATTGGGTGGCACACTCTGGCGCTTGTGCGCGCCGTAAAATATCATACAGGGGGAATTCTCTATGAAAGATTATCAGGCCAAGAATATCCGGAACCTGACCATCGTGGGTCACGGCAGCGTCGGCAAGACCACGCTGGCCGAGGCGCTGCTGTTCACCGCCGGGGCCATTGACCGCCAGGGCCGCGTGGAAGACGGCCAGGCGACCATGGACTATGATCCGGAGGAGCTCAAGCGGCAGATCTCCATTTCCGCCGCCATGGCGCCGCTGGAGTGGAAGGACAGGAAGGTCAACCTGGTGGATATTCCCGGCTTCTTTGATTTCGCCGGCGAGCAGGTGGGCCCGATGACGGTGTGCGAAGGCGCGCTGATCACCGTGGGCGCGGTTTCCGGCCTGGACGTGGGCGCGGAGAAGGCTTGGGCCATGTGCGACAAGACCCATTCCGCCCGCATGATCGTCATCAACAAGATGGACCAGGAAAACGCCAACTTCAAAAAGGCGCTGGAATCCATTACCGATAAATACGGCAGCCACATCGCCCCCATCGAGGTGCCGATCGTTGAAAACGGCAAGTTCGTCGGCGTGGTGTGCGTGCTGGAGAACAAGGCGTTCGTCGGCGAAGGCAAGACGCTGAAGGCCATCGACATCCCGGCGGACCTGGCCGGCGAGGTGGAATCCGCCCGCGAAGCCATCATGGAAGCCGCGGCCGGCGCCGAGGACGAGCTGATGGAGAAGTACTTCGAGGAGGGCGAGCTCTCCTTCGACGAGATGATGCACGGCCTGCGCCAGGGCATCATCGACGGCACCGTCGTGCCCGTGGTGTGCTGCTCCAGCGTCTCCCGCATCGGCATGGCGAAGCTCCTGGACAACATCATCGACCTGATGCCCTCTCCGGCCGGCAAGGCGCTGGAGGGCGTGAACCCGAAGACCGGCGAGGCCGCCGAGCGCGTCTGCGCCGATGACCAGCCCTTCTCCGCCCGCGTGTTCAAGACCATGGCCGACCCGTTCGTGGGCAAGCTGAGCCTGCTGAAGGTCACCTCCGGCGTGCTGGAGGGCTCCACCGCGCTGTACAACGTGAACGCGGAAAAGACCGAGAAGCCCGGCACCATCTACATCCTCAAGGGCAAGCAGCAGAGCACCACCCAGAAGGTGTGCGCCGGCGACCTGTGCGCGCTGGCCAAGCTGCAGTCCGTGGCCACCGGCAACACCCTGTGCGACGCCAACAACCCCATCCAGTTCCCGGATATGGAGTTCCCGGCGCCCTGCATCTCCAAGGCCGTGTACGCCAAGAAGGCCGGCGAGGAAGACAAGATCTTCTCCGGCCTGGCCCGCCTGATGGAGGAGGATCCCACCATCCGCGTGGAAAAGAACGTGGAGACCGCCGAATCCGTGCTGTCCGGCCTGGGCGAGATGGCCATCGATGTGGTGGCGGCCAAGCTGGCGAGCAAGTTCAAGGTGGAATGCAACCTGCAGGATCCCAAGATCCCGTACCGCGAGTCCATCCGCAAGCCCATCGACGTGCAGGGACGCCATAAGAAGCAGTCCGGCGGCCACGGCCAGTTCGGCGACGTCAAGATCAAGTTCCGTCCCAACGACGACCCGAACGATACCGAGTTCCATTTTGTCGATTCCGTCGTGGGCGGCACCGTCCCGCGCCAGTACATCCCGGCCGTTGAAAAGGGCCTGATCGAAAACATCCGCCACGGCGTGCTGGCCGGATTCCCGGTGGTGGGCCTGACCGCCGAGCTGTACGACGGCGGCTATCACCCCGTCGACTCCTCCGAAATGGCGTTCAAGACCGCCGCGCGCCTGGCCTTCAAGCAGCTGACCGGCGCCAACCCCGTGCTGCTCGAGCCGATCTATCACGTGGAAGTGGACGTGCCCGACGATAACATGGGCGATATCTACGGCGATATGAGCAAGCGTCGCGGCCGCATCCTGGGCTCCGAGAAGGTGGGCGACCTGCAGCGCGTCACCGCTGAGGCCCCGCTGAGCGAGATGTTCAAGTACGCCACCGACCTGCGCTCCATGACCCAGGGCCGCGGCTCCTTCACCATGCGCTTCGAGCGCTATGAGGAAGTGCCCGCTACCTCCGCCAAGAAGGTCATCGACGCCTACAAGGCCGAGGAAGAGGACGATTGACCCGGCGGTGCCGGGAGCCAATTGCTACCGCGCATTTTATCCATCCGCCCGCCCCGTGCAGAATGGGGCGGGCGTCTGCGTCCCGGCAGTCGATTTGGCGGGCGGCCATTGGCTGCCCCTACAGGGGAACGGCATTCCTTCGTAGGGGCGCCGATGCGGCGCCCGCCCGGCGGCAGTGTCCGCTTCCAGCTGCTGCCGCCCGGCGGTGCCGGGAGCCAATTGCTGCCGCGCATTTTATCCATCCGCTCCGGTTCATCGATTCAAAAGCCGGGGCGGACGTTATGCGACAACCCAAAAACAAAGACCCATCACGGGAAACTGCGGGATTTCATAAATGACATGTGGATTCCCATGATTCGACGCTGATCAGCAACAAAATATCCAGATCCTTCGCTATGCTCAGGATGACAACCGTTTCGCTTTGATGTCATCCTGAGCGAAGCGAAGGATCTGTTCGAATCGAATCTGTAAAACGTTTTGACGATCCCACGGCTTTTCGTGAAGAACCAAAGCAAATAAAAAGTGAGGCGTACGGAACGGCGACAGGGCCGTCCGTACGCCTCACTCCTCATTCCTCACTTCTCACTCTTCTCCGGCGCGATGCCGCGGCGCTTCGCTTCTTCGATCAGCGCCTCGGTGTCCCTGCGCATCTCGGCGCGCAGCCCGGCCAGATACAGGCTGAACGCGGCGTCCTTTTCGCCGTAGGTCAGGTTCAGTTCATATTCCAGCGGCAGCCAGGTGGCGGGGTCGGATTCGTTGTGCTGCTGGATGGCCTCCATGCGGTCCAGAGCCTTGTACAGCTTCGCCTCCGGCGTCTCCAGCGCGTCCATTTCCCGGTACAGCGCGCGCAGCGTTTGGGGCCAGGGCTCCGGCAGTGCGCCGACCAGCCCGTCCAGGCCCTCCGCCTCCACGGCGCGGTCGCCGTCGGTTTTGAGGAACGTGGGGATATCCCCGGTCAGCGCCTCGCCCAGGTCGTGGATCAGGCACATCCGGATTACCCTGTCGATGTCCAGATCCGGGAATTCATCGGCCATCAGCAGGGCCATCAGCGATACGCGCCAGCTGTGCTCGGCGACGCTCTCCCGCCGGCCGCCGCTGGTCCAGCAGTGCCGCGGCGCGTCCTTCAACCGTTCACATATCCGCAGGAATTCGATCAGGCTGCGTGCGTCCATGGGCTTCCTCTCCGCGGCGCGTCAGGCCGCCGGCCGGTCCTCCGGCTTGTCCGGGGCAACGCCTTCCGTGCTCTCCCGGGAAAACAGGATCTGCAGCGTGGCGAACAGGATCTTCAGGTCCTCCACGAAATTGGGCCGCGAGATGTACATCAGGTCCATCTGCAGCTTGTCGTAGGGCGTGGTGTTGTATTTGCCGTAGACCTGCGCGTAGCCCGTCAGCCCCGCCTTGGCCTGCAGCCGCAGGGCAAATTCGGGCATCTCGCGCTCGTACACGGCGGCGATTTCCGGGCGCTCCGGGCGCGGGCCGACGATGCTCATGCTGCCGCCGATGACGTTGAACAGCTGGGGCAGCTCGTCGATGCGGCAGGCGCGGATCACGCGCCCCACGGGGGTGACGCGGTCATCCGTTTCGCCGGTGGAGAGCCGGGCCACGCCGTCGTCCTCCGCGGAGACGACCATGGAGCGGAATTTGAAGATCCTGAACTTCCGCCCGTCCTTGGTCAGCCGCGTCTGGCGGTAGAATACCGGCCCGCCGTCGCACAGCTTGATGGCCGCGGCCGTGACCAGCATCAGCGGGCTGAACAGGATCAGCATGGCGACGCTGAACAGCAGGTCAAAGGCGCGCTTTGTGACGATGTACTCCGGCGGCGGGTTATACCGGTCCACGCGCAGGATCGGCAGGTGGAACAGATGGATTTTTTTCGCGCCGCTCATGATCACATCGCCGACCCGGGGCAGGATGTACACCGCGATGCCGTTGGCGACGCAGTGCTTCAGGATGATGTTGCGCTCGTGGCTGTGCACGCCGCAGAGGAACACCGAATCCAGGTCGTCCAGCATGGCCATGCCGTTCTCCAGGCACGTTTCCACCGTGCAGGCGAACTGTATGTCGAATTTGCGGTCCATGCCGTAGCGGCCGAACAGATCCTCCACGCCGCGGCGGACATCGTATACCACGCCGGTTTTCTTGCCGCCGTAGTGGGTAAAGTACCATCGGTGGGCCAGCACGCACCACAGAGCGCTGAGCACCAATTGGCCCGCCAGCGCGCACATTGCCGGCGCCAGGTTGGGGAAGGCGTTACTCATCAGCCACAGCACCAGGAACATGAAGCCGTCGGCGAACAACACGGCCAGCGCCTGGCTGTAAAAGGTTTCGGAAACCCGCTTCAGCGAAATCAGGAACGCTTCGTAGATGCGCCCGAAGAAGCTGTACAGCACGATGAACATCAATATGATGCCCGACCAGCGGTAGACCGAGGGGAACATCAACACGGTGCGGATATAGTAGGTCAGCCAGACGACGGTGAACGGCGCGGCGATCAGCAGCACGTTCAGCGCCTTCACGATCCTCAGCCCGAGATCGTGGCTTATGGTCCGCCTGTTTTTCGGCGAACGCGGCAAAACGCGCTTGGCGGTTTTCCGGCCCGGCCTCGCCCTGCGCCCGCTTTCGGATCGACGCTGCGTATCCATCGCATTCACTCGCTTTCACAGCCCGGGGGCTGAATGCGGATATCGCGTTTCCGGAGAAACGCGAAGCATACTATTACATCTATATTTTATCCGCAGGGGGCGGGATTGTCAAATTATTATCATATTATGTCAATCCTCATTGATTGCCGACGTGTTCCTTCGGATTCCGCTGACCCGGAAAACGTTATTCTAATCATATACAATCAAAAAAGCCGCCCGGCCGGAGAAGGCCGGACGGCGCGATATCTGCCGTCATTCGTCCAGATCGAATTCCTCGTCGTCGTCCGACTCCCCGTCGTCGGGCGCGAGCGGCTCCAGGGGCGCTTCGATGCCGCCGCTGGTGAACTTTTCGCGGATCTTCGCCTCCACCTCGTCAAAGGCTTCGGGATTGTCGCGGAAGAACTTGCGGGCGTTGTCGCGGCCCTGGCCGATGCGCTCGCCCTTGTAGGAATAGAAGGAACCGGATTTCTGCACGATGTCCTGCTCCACGGCCATGTCCAGCAGCTCGCCCTCGCGGGAGATGCCCTCGCCGTACAGCATGTCCACGATGCAGCTGCGGAAGGGCGGCGCCACCTTGTTCTTGACGATCTTGATCTTCGTGCGGTTGCCGACGATCTCCTTGCCCTCCTTGATGGCCTCGCTCTTGCGGATGTCGATGCGCACGGAGGCGTAGAACTTCAGCGCCTTGCCGCCGGTGGTGGTCTCGGGGTTGCCGTACATCACGCCCACCTTTTCGCGCAGCTGGTTGATGAAGATGACCACGGCGTTGGTCTTGGAGATCACGCCGGTCAGCTTCCGCAGCGCCTGGGACATCAGCCGGGCCTGCAGGCCCACGTGGCTGTCGCCCATGTCGCCCTCGATCTCGGCCTTGGGCACCAGCGCGGCCACGGAGTCGACCACCACGATGTCGATGGCGCCGGAGCGCACCAGCGCTTCGCAGATGTCCAGCGCCTGTTCGCCGTTGTCGGGCTGGGAGACGTACAGCTCGTCGATGTCCACACCCAGCTTGCTGGCGTAGATGGGATCCAGCGCGTGCTCGGCGTCGATGAACGCCGCGGTGCCGCCGGCCTTCTGCGCCTGGGCGATGCAGTGCAGGGCCACGGTGGTCTTGCCCGAGGATTCGGGGCCGTAGATCTCTACGATGCGGCCCTTGGGCAGCCCGCCCACGCCCAGCGCGAAATCCAGCTGCAGGCTGCCGGTGGGGATGACCTCCACCTGCATGCCGCCCATGGCGCTGCCTAGCTTCATGACCGAGCCCTTGCCGAAGTCCTTTTCGATCTTGCCCAGCGCCACTTCCAGCGCCTTCTTGCGATCGTCCCCGAATTTCTGGGACGCGGGTTTCTTTTCAGCTTTCTTTTCAAGCGCCATCAGGGTATTCCTCCCGTACATTCATTTCGGCGGGCTCATTTCCGCCGCTCATGGGAATATTATAGCATATATCGCCGGCAATTGCTATCGAACATATGTTTACTTTTTTGTGACGGACGGCCCGGAGGCATGAAAAACCGCCTTCCGGGGAAGGCGGAGTCTCATCTTCGGATATACAGCGGCATGTCGTATTCGTCCTTGCCGTTTTCGGTGAACCCGAGGGATTTCCAGAACCGGACGGAGGCCTCCTTTTCGCTGTTCAGCTCGTAGACCCGGGCGCCGTCCGCCGCGGCGTAACGCTCCAGCGCTTCGAAGCAGCGGTGTCCCGTGCCGCCGCCGCGATACTGCGGAAAGACCCAGAAGTCCAGGATGAAGCATTTCCCGCCCTCGTCGCGATAGATGCAATAGGAGGCGGCACCAATCTTCTTCCCGTCCCGAAGGAAGTGGACGAGGTGGTGCCGGTCAGTTTCGCAGGCCATGTGCTCCCGGATGATGCCGCGGTATTCGTCCCCGGAGAAGTATTCCACGTCCTCCGGGTCGGAGATGATGCCGTCGTCCACCAGGTATCGGATGTGGCTGTCCCAGAAATCGTCGATTTCCTCCACGGGGATTTCCCGGATGGTGATCGCGCCGTCCATACTCAATCGCGCCCTACAGCCGGCTGCGGACGGCGCCGATGGCGGCCTTCACGGTCTCCGGCGCGGGCCCGCCGGGCAGCGCGCGCTGGCGCACGCAGGTCAAAAGGTCGATGGCCTCGTACACGTCCTCGTCGAACACCAGGCTGAACTGCCGGTACTCCGCCAGCGGCAGCTCGTCCAGCGTGGTGCCGCGGTCGATGCAGTACTTCACCAGGCGGCCCACCACGCCGTAGGCGTCGCGGAAGGGCACGCCCTTCTTCGCCATGTAATCGGCGCAGTCGGTGGCGTTGATGAACCCCGCGGAAGCGGCCTTTTTCATCACGTCGGGGTGGAACACCGCGGTGCGCAGCATCGGGGCGAGCACGGACAGGCTCAGATCGGCGGTGTCGATGGCGTCGAACAGCGCCTCCTTGTCCTCCTGCATGTCCTTGTTGTAGGCCAGCGGCAGCGCCTTCATGGCCGTCAGCAGCGTCATCAGGTCGCCGTACACGCGGCCGGTCTTGCCGCGCACCAGCTCGGTGATGTCCGGGTTCTTCTTCTGCGGCATGATGCTGGAGCCGGTGGAGAAGTCGTCCGCCAGCGTGACGAACCGGAACTCCCAGCTGCACCACAGGCAGATCTCCTCCGAAAAGCGGCTGAGGTGCATCATCAGGATCGACAGCGCCGCCAGCAGCTCCACGGCGAAATCCCGGTCGGACACGCCGTCCAGGCTGTTCAGCGTAATATCGTTGAAGCCCAGCTGCTCGGCCACGTATTTCCGGTCCAGCGGATAGGTGGTGCCCGCCAGCGCGCCGCTGCCCAGCGGCAGCACCAGCGTGCGCTTCTTGCAGTCGGAAAGCCGGTCGATGTCCCTCAGCAGCATCTGCGCGTAGGCCATCAGCCAGTGGGCCAGCGTGACCGGCTGCGCGCGCTGCAGGTGGGTGTAGCCCGGCATCACCGTCTCCAGGTGCTTTTCCGCCACCTCGCAGAACGCCGAGACCAGGTCCTTCGCCAGCGCGGACAGCCGGTCGATCTCGTCCGCCAGGAACATGCGGATGTCCAGCGCCACCTGGTCGTTGCGGCTGCGGCCGGTGTGCAGCCGCTTGCCCGCGTCGCCGATGCGCTCGGTCAGCGTGGCCTCCACGAAGGTGTGGATGTCCTCGCAGGACATGTCGATTTCCAATTTCCCGGATTCGATGTCCGCCAGGATGCCCCGCAGGCCCTCGACGATCTGTTCGGATTCCTCCGGCGAGATCACGCCCACCCGGCCCAGCATCTTCGCGTGGGCGATGGAGCCGGTGATGTCCTGCCTGTACATCCGGCTGTCAAAGCCGATGGAATTGTTGATGGCACTCAGGCGCTCGTCCACTTCGCCGCCGGTGCGGCCCGCCCATAGCTTCATATTGGTTTGCTCCTTTTACCGCTTTTTCACATAGATGAGCAGGAAATTCAGGATTTGATCCAGGCCCTCTTCAAGGAACGCCCTGTCGCGGGCGTCGTACTCGTGGCCCGAGTCGAACCAGTCCTGCCAGGCCGCGTCAAAGCACCCGGCCTCCTTGACGACGATGTCGCAGCCGTCGCCGCACTCCTTCCCAAGGAGTGCCCGCCACCATTCGGCGGTCTGGAACAGCTCGGCGTCGTCGCCCTCCGCCCAGCGCCTGAACAGCGCGTCCATCTCGCCCTCCGGCGCCGCCTTCAGCCCCGGGACGACGATCATCGCGCTCCCGCCGTTCTTGACGAACGGCAGGATCCTGTCGGCGAACACGCCCTCCTTGCACCCGAAATAGTGGTACGCGTCCACGCTGACGATGGCGTCGAAGTAGTCGTGGGCGAACGGCAGGTCCAGCGCGTCGCCGTGGATGGGTATGATCCGGTCCTCCAGGCCGTGCACGCGGATGCGCGCCAGGTTTTCGGACGCCGGGATCCACAGGTCGAAGGCGAATACGCTTCGGGCGTCGGTCTCGTTGGCGAGGTACACCGACGTGAGCGCCATGCCGCAGCCCAGGTCCAGCGTGCGGTCGAACTGCGCCTCCCAGGGGCACCTTCGGATCAGTTCGTGCAGTAGCCGGAACGAATTGGGTCCCATCAGGCAGTCCTTCGTGAAATACGGCCGGTAGCGCTCGATGTCGCTCAGGCGCTCGTCCACGTCGCCGCCGGTGCGGCCCGCCCATAGCTTCATAGGTTTACTTCCTTTCGATGATGATGCGTCGGCGCGCGCCTATCGCCGCCGCCGGTCCACGCCGCTTTTTCGGTAGTAGTCGGCTTTATCCGCGTACATGTTCCGGTCGGATCGAATCAGCGCGTCCTCCACGCGTTCGTCGCCCTCGCGCATCGCGTAGCCCGCCGACAGGCTGAACCCGGCCTGCTTCACGGCTTCGCACGCCTGCAGGACGGTCCGGCTGACGCTTTCCTCGCCCTGCTTGAAGAACAGGATCGCGAATTCATCGCCGCCGATCCGGTACGCGACGGTATTTTTGCCGTTGATCCCGTTCAGACACTGGCCGATCGCCGCCAGCGCCTTGTCGCCCTCGGCGTGGCCCTGCGTGTCGTTGATGTGCTTCAGGCCGTTCATGTCCAGGGAGGCGATGGCNGAGCACAGGAAGAGGTTGAAGAAGACGCAGCTGACCATGAGCGACTCGTTCAGGCGGGACCCGCCTTCCGCCATGTCGATGATTGTGCCGACGATGCAGGACGCGGCGCACAGGATCAGGATCCACCGCTCCGACTGCTTGCGGTCGTAGAAGCGCCGCCAGGACAGAATGAGTATCTGGACCATGTACAGGAAGGCGACGACGATCACGCACGCGCCCAGGGGCCCGCGCGTGAAGGCGTATTCCTCGTCGAACGAAAAGGCGATCGGGGAGAAGAAGGCCGTCAGGAATACCGCGAGGTTGACGAGGTTCGGAATCCACACGCGCCACGTCCGCTTTTCCTGCGGACAGATGACCAGCAGCAGCCCCAGGACGGCCGTGGGGCGCAGCACATACCCGATGACCGACATGGTGGTCCGCAGCAGGCGCAGGTCCGGGTCCGACGCGGCGATGCCCTCGACGGCGTCCTCGATCACCAGCAAAAAGCAGCATATCAGGGTCATCCAGAAATACCGAAGCTCGGCATTTTTGGCCTTCTTCTGGTTGTACAGCTTGACGCCGAACACCACGATCAGGACGATCGTGATAAAGTTCGTCCTCAGCATTTTGGCGAATACAGCTGTTGCCGGCATATCGAACCCTCCGAAACCGTGCGGTCAGAAAGCGCTTTGTCGCGGCCTTTGCGCTTATTATATACGAAAACCGGCCCGCCCGCAAGGGGAAGGCCGATGATGGCGCGACTGGATTTGTGCGCGGCAGCGAACCGGATTCCAAAGGGGCGGCGGCGGGGGAAGGGTTCCCCCGCCCGCGACAGATCGTCAGATCCCGTTCTTCGCCTTCATCTTCGCGTACACTGCGGTGGGCAGGCCGTAGAGGGTGATGAAGCCGTCGGCCCAGGACTGGTCGTAGACCTCGTCCTCGTCGAAGGTGGCGATCTCCGGGTCGTACAGGCTGTAGGGGCTGGTCATGCCCGCGCCGATGATGTTGCCCTTGTACAGCTTCAGCTTCACGGTGCCGGTCACGGTCCGCTGGGTCTTTTCGCAGAAGGCGGTCATGGCCTCGCGCAGCGGGCTGAACCACTGGCCGTTGTACACCAGGTCGGCGTACTCCAGGGCCATGCGCTGCTTGTAGTGCTGGGTGGCCTTGTCCAGGCACAGCTGCTCCAGCATCTCGTGGGCGTGGTAGAGGATCGTTCCGCCGGGGGTCTCGTAGACGCCGCGGCACTTGATGCCCACCAGCCGGTTCTCCACGATGTCGATGATGCCCACGCCGTGCTTGCCGCCCAGCTCGTTCAGCTTCCACACCAGGTCCACCGGGCACATCTTTTCGCCGTTCACGGCCACCGGCCAGCCCTTTTCAAAGTCGATGGACACGTATTCCGGTTCGTCCGGCGCTTCCTCGGGCGTCACGCCCATCTCCATGTTGCCGGCGTACTTCGGCTCGTTGGCCGGGTCCTCCAGCTCCAGGCCCTCGTGGGAGAGGTGCCACATGTTCTTGTCCTTGGAATAGTTGGTCTCGCGGCTGATCTTCAGCGGGATGTCGTGCGCCTCGGCGTAGTCGATCTCCTCGTCGCGGCCCTTGATATCCCAGATCCGCCACGGCGCGATGATGGGCATGTCCGGCGCGAAGGCCTTCACGGCCAGCTCAAAGCGCACCTGGTCGTTGCCCTTGCCGGTGCAGCCGTGGGCGATGGCGTCCGCGCCTTCCTTTTTAGCGATTTCTACCAGCCGCTTGGCGATGATCGGCCGCGCGAACGACGTGCCCAGCAGGTAGGTGTTTTCATACTTGGCGCCCATCTGCATCGACGGAATGACCACGTCTTCGATGAATTCCTTGTTCAGGTCCTCCACATACAGCTTGCTGGCGCCTGTCTTGAGGGCTTTTTCCTCCAGGCCGTCCAGCTCGCCCACCTGGCCCACGTTGCCGGACACGGCGATCACTTCGCATCCGGGATAGTTTTCCTTCAGCCACGGGATGATGACGGAGGTGTCCAGGCCGCCGGAATAGGCCAGCACGATCTTCTTGATTTCCTTGTTGCTCTTCTTTTTCATGGTTGACGCTCCTTGGTCGCCGCGGCGCGGCGTTTGTTTTCGCTTGATGACACCATTATATACCGAAAATATACACTGTCAACCCCGAAAAAGGCCCGAATCAGTTAAGATTTGTGAATATTATTGCATTATTTATGTATATTGATGCATATATGCAGATTCACGG
>CACWVN010000012.1 GCA_902764285.1 uncultured Eubacteriales bacterium | reverse complement strand
CGTCCGCGACGTCCCAGTGGGGCGGCATCAGCGCCCGGTATTTCTCCTGTTTGTAGCGCAGGTCCATCAGCAGCACCACGCCCCGGTCGTTCTCGGTGCGGATCACGCGTCCGGCAGCCTGCAGCACCCGCCGCAGCCCCGGATAGGTGTAGGCCGCGTCGTAGCCGCCGTCGGCGGCGTCGTCCAGCTGCTCCCGCAGCAGCTCCCGCTCAAAGGACAGCTGCGGGATGCCGGTGGACACGATGGCCGCGCCGGACAGCCGGTCCTCCGGCAGGTCGATGCCCTCGGCGAACACCCCGCCCAGCACGATGAACGCCGTCATGCTGCGCTCAGGCGCGGGCCGGAAGCGGTCGATGAACGCCTGCCGCTTCCGTTCGGACATCGGGTTCTCCTGCCGGCAGACGTCGTCGTCCGGGAACAGCAGGCGGTAGCGCTTGTAGGCCAGGTCCAGGTAGGCGTAGGACGGGAAGCAGGCGATGTAGTTGCCCGCGTGCGCCGCGGAGAGCGCGTGGATCACCTGCGCCACGGCGTTCAGCGTGCGCTCCCGGTCCTTCAGCCCCACGGCCAGCGGCATGCGGAGCACCTTCAGGTTTTCCCGGGGAAACGGCGATTCCAGCCGCAGCTGTTCGTCGCCCTCGCCGTCCGCGCCCAGCGCTTCGGCGTAGAAATCCATCGGCGCCAGCGTGGCGGAGAACAGCGCCGCGCCGCCCACCCGGGACAGCGCCTTTTTCAGGTATTTCGACGGATCAAAGCACCACAGCCGCACCGTCAGCAGGCCGTCCTCCGGCTCGATCAGCGCGCGGTAGCCGTCCTCGTCAAACTGCTTCGCCGCGCGGACGAACCACTGCACGTCGTACACCAGCTGCACGACGTCCGGTTCCACCGGCTCCAGCTCCTCGGCAGCCTCGGAAAAGCGCCGCGCGGCTTCCACGATCGCCTCCGGCAGGTCGGAAACCGCTTCCGGCTCGGCGTCCGTGCCGTCCAGCGCGATGAGCAGCCGGTCCAACTCCCGGCCCATCGGGCTCTCCGGGCCCTCGAACTGCCTGACCAGCGCCCGCGCCGCCTTCACCTGCGGGCCCGAGAGCGCCGCCGACAGCATATCCCGCGCCCGGTCGGCCAGGTTGTGGGCTTCGTCCACCAGCAGCCCGGCCTCCGATTTGGCGTCGAACCAGCGCTTCAGGCGCACCTTGGGGTCGAAGGCGTAGTTGTAGTCACAGATGATCACGTCGGCGGTCTCGGAGATGTCCAGCGACAGCTCGAACGGGCACAGCTCGTATTCCTGCGCCAGAGCGCGGACGGCCTCGGCGTCCAGCTTCTGGATCGCCATCGCTTCCTTCAGCGCTTCGCGCCGCCGGTCGTAGTAGCCCGCAGCGTAGGGGCAGCCCATGCAGTCCGCCTTCTCCAGCAGGCAGCACTTCTCCTTGGCGGTGATCGTGACGCTGCGCAGCGCCAGCCCCTGCCCGCGCATCCGGTCCAGCGCGTCCTCCGCCGCCCGCCGCCCGGTGGTGCGGGCCGTGAGATAGAACACCGCGGTGACGTACCCCTTCCCCAGCGCCTTCAGCGCGCCGAACAGCGCCGCCGCCGTCTTGCCGATGCCGGTGGGCGCTTCGATGAGCGCGTTCGCGTGGTTCTTCATGGCCAGGAATACGGCCTTCGCCATCTCCCGCTGGCCGTCGCGGTAGCTGTCAAAGGGAAAGGACAGGCTGTCCAGCGTGGGCCGGGAGGCGTCCTTCCAGTCGTCCACCCGGGAGATCCAGTCCAGGTAGGGCCGGGCATAGGCCATCAGCCGCTCTTCCAGCTCCCAGGCCTCGTATTCCTCGGCGTATTCCCGCTTCTTCCCGTCCAGGCGGGCGTAGGTCAGCCGCACCTCGGCCTTGGGCACGCCCTCGTTCAGGCAGAACAGCGCGGCGTAGATCTCGCCCTGCGCCCAGTGGGCCGGGAAATCGTATTTCAGGATCAGGCCCGGGTCGCGGGTCGTGGTCTTGATCTCCTGCACCCGCACGATCCGGCGGTCCATGTACAGCGCGTCGGCCCGGCCGTGCACCCGCAGCACGCGCCCGTCGATGGGGATATCGCGGCTGACGGGCACTTCCGGCCGCCAGGAGACTGGCAGCAGCTCCTGCAGCGCCCGGTGGCCGCGCACGCCGTCGCGCATCCGGGCCGCCGCCCGGGCCGCGGGGATCAGGTCGCCCTTCTCGAAGGCGAATTCCGCCAGCGCGCGGGCGCTGACCGAATGGATTTTCGCCACGGACGTTCCCCCTTCCCTTGACAGCCGCGCCGGGCCGTGATACATTGTTATTGGTCGCATACCAGTATATACGACGAAAGTGCTTTTTTCAAGAATAACCGACACGGGAGGACGCGAAATGGACAAGCTGTATCCGCTTCTGATGGCCCCTTGTTTTCGCCACGGCGCCCAGACGCCCTGGGGCGGGCACAATCTGCGCGATATTTTCATGAAGGACGCGCCGGAAGACATCACCGGCGAAAGCCTGGAAGTCGCCGCGCTGCCGGGGTATGAGAGCGCGGTGGCCAACGGCGCGCACACGGGCCAGTCGCTGACCCGCGTGGCGGAGCTGTGGGGCGAGGCGCTGACCGGCGTCTCCGGCAGCTTCCCGCTGCTTTTGAAGCTGCTGGACGCGCAGGAACCGCTGTCCGTACAGGTGCACCCCGGCGATGATTATGCCCGCGAACACGAAAACGGCCCCGGCCGGAACATGGCGTGGGTCATCCTGAACGCCGAGCCCGGCGCGAAGATCGTGTACGGCCTGGAGACCGGCGGCGAGGATCTGCGCAAAATCATGGACGAGGGCCGGCTGGAGGAATGCCTGCACTGGGAGGCCGTGCGCCCCGGCGACGTGTTCTACATCCCCCACGGCATGGTCCACGCGCTGGGCGAGGGCATCCAGTGCTATGAGATCCAGCTGTCCAGCGAAGCGGCCTACCGGCTGTGGGACTGGAACCGCGTGGGCCCGGACGGCAGCCGGCGCGCCCTGCACGCCGAACAGGCGCTGGACGTGTGCCGGCCGGAATTGAGGCTGCCCCGCCAGGAAGGCGCCACCGTGCTGTGCCGCGGCGGCAGCCGCACCTATTACATCTCCGACGGCCACATCGAATTGTGCCGGCTGAACCTGTCCGGCCGCATGCCGCTGGAGAGCGGGCGCATGCTGGCGCTGACGCCGCTGAGCCCCTGCATGCTGTGCTGGGAGGGCGGCGAGCTGATCCTGGACGCGTTCAACACCGCGCTGGTGCCCGCCGCGCTGGATGGCGCGGTGCTGGAAGGCAACACGAAGGTGCTGCTGTCCTGCCTTTCCGACCGCGAAGCGCTTGCGAAGGAACTGGATTACCGCGCGGAAAACGTGGCAGGGCTGGTGGACTGACGGAACGATCAAAGGGGTTGTCCCATAACACCCGTTGGATCCGGCGTTTGGGGACAGCCCCTTTGTCCATCCGAAGTTCAAGCCCATGGCGGCGCAAGACCCCTCGACCCAAAGGAGCGTGACAGTCCTTAATGGACGGCAACGGTACACTGATCCTGGCGCTGATCGCCCTGGTGGCGATGTCCGCCTTTTTCTCGGCCTCGGAGACGGCCTACACCAGCCTGAACCGGGCGCGCCTTAAAAACATGGCCCAGACCGGCAGCCGCCGCGCCGAGCGCGCGCTGGCGCTGGCGGAGGACTACGACCGGCTGCTCTCCGGCATCCTGGTGGGCAACAACATCGTGAACATCCTGTCGGCGTCGCTGGCCACGGTGCTGTTCGTGAAGGTCGCGGGCGGCGCCGGCGTGACGCTGTCCACCGCCGTGATGACGGTGGTGGTGCTGATGTTCGGCGAGATCGCCCCCAAGAGCATCGCCAAGGAGCGGCCCGAACAGCTGGCGCTGGCCTTCTATCCGGCGCTGAATCTCATATTGAAGCTGCTGACGCCCGTCATCTTCCTCACGGGCTGCTGGCAGAAGCTGGTCTACCGCATCTTCAAACCCGCGGAGGACCGCGGCATCACCGAGGCGGAATTGATCACCATCGTGGAAGAAGCCGAAAACGACGGCGAGATCGACGCGCACGAGAGCGAGCTGATCCGCTCCGCCATCGAATTCAACGACCTGACGGCCGAGGACATCCTGACGCCGCGGGTGGACGTGGTGGCCGTGGACGTCGAGGACAGCCCGGAGGACATCGCCCGGGCCTTCGCCGAAAGCGGGCGCAGCCGCCTGCCGGTGTATGAAGACAGCATCGACAACATCGTGGGCATCCTTCACGAAAAGGATTTCTACCGCCTGCGGGACAGCGTGCCCCTGCGGGAGATGATGACCCAGCCGCTGTGCGTGGTGCCCGCCACCCAGCTGGGCGTGCTGTTGAAGCTGCTGCAGAAGACCAAGAACCACATGGCCGTGGTGATGGACGAATACGGCGGCGTGACCGGCATCGTCACCATGGAGGATATCCTGGAGGAGCTGGTGGGCGATATCTGGGACGAGCACGACGAGGTGGTGGAAGACATCGTCCGCCTGCCCGACGGCGCGTGCCGCGTCTCCGGCGGCGCCAGCCTGGACGACCTGCGGGAGCTGTTCCCCATCGGCGAGGATTTCGATTCCGTGACCGTGAACGGCTGGGTTCTGGAGATGCTGGGCCGGTTCCCGCAGGACGGCGACAGCTTCGATTACGGGCCGATGCGCGTGACCGTGGAAAAGGCCGACGCGCGCAAGGCCGACCTGATCCGCATCGAACCCATTCCGGCGGAGGACAAAACCGGCGAGGACGAACAGGAATAATCAGTGACGGACGTTCCGGCGTCCGTCGTTTCCTTCGCCCGTCCTCGGGGACGGAATGAAAGCGCGCGTTCGCGCGAATACTGCGACGGGAAGGATCGCCATGAAAGATCAGATATTCGACATCATCCAAAACTCGAGCGTGCCCGTGACGGCGAAAGCGCTCTCCGAAAAGCTGGAGGCGCCGCTGGAGGAGATCCAGGCGGCGCTGGACGCGCTGGCCGGGGACGGCCGCGTGGCCGAAACGCGCCGGGGCGGCTGGGCCGTGCCGGAGACCATCGGGCTCTCCGCGGCGCGGATCGGCTTCCAGCGCAACGGCACGCCCGTGGCCCATCCGCTGGGCGGCGGCCCGGCCGTGCCCGTGGCCGTGTCCGGAACGCTGCGCTGCATGCCCGACGACCTGGTGCTGATCCGCACGCAGGGCGAGCGCTGCGCGGTGAACGCGCTGCTGCGCCGGGCGAAGGACACCTTCGCCGCCTACGTGCGCATCGAGCGCCGCGCGCCGAAGGGCGCCCCGAAGCGCCGGGCCGAAGTGAAAACCGTGGCCTCCGCGGTGCCCTGCGACGTGCGCATCCCCTACGACGTGGTGCTGACCGGCGATCTGTCCTTCGTGAAGAACGACGAGATCGCGCTTTTGAAGGTCGAGCGCTGGCCCGAGGCGAACCGGCCCATCTACGCCAGCGTGCTGCGGGTGCTGGGCAATTCCGGCAGCATGGCCGCGCTGATGCGGGCCGTGGCCGAGGATCACGGCTTCGCCACCGAGGTCTCCGAGGCCGTGGAAGCCGAGGCGCGCCGGTTCCCCGACGAGGTCGCGCCGGAGGATATTTCAGGGCGCGAAGACCTGCGGGAAATGCTGACGTTCACCATCGACGGCGCCACGGCCAAGGATTTCGACGACGCGGTGTCCATCGAAAAAACCGGCGGCGGCTGGCGGCTGGGCGTGCACATCGCCGACGTGAGCCACTACGTCCGCCCGGAGACCGCCGTCGACGACGACGCCTATGCCCGCGGCACATCGCTGTACCTGCCGGGGCTGACGGTGCCGATGCTGCCGGAGTGCCTGTCCAACAACCTGTGCTCGCTGATGCCGGACGTGGACCGGCTGGCGATGTCGCTGGAGATGGATATCCGGGACGGGAAGATCGTCGACCACCGGCTGATGAAATCGGTGATCCATTCCCACGCGCGGCTGACCTACGCCGCGGTGAACCGGCTGTTCGAGGGCGGCGATTCCGGCATCGCGCCGGACGTGGCGCAGGCGCTGTTCGATATGCGCGAGCTGTCCCGGCAGCTGCGCGCGAAGAGGGCCGCCCGCGGGGCCATCGATTTCGAGATGGACGAGCCGGAATTCGTGCTGAACGAGAAGGGCGAGCCGACGGAAATCCTGCTGGAGCCCCGGGGCGAGGCCGAGCGCATTATCGAGGATTTCATGCTGGCCGCCAACGAGACCGTGGCCGCGCTGGCCCGGAGCGTGGAGCTGCCCTTCGTCTACCGCGTGCACGAGCCGCCGGACCCCGACCGGCTGCGTTCGCTGGAGGCGTTCCTGGGCACGCTGAACCTGCACGTGCGCATCGGCGCGGACCCGCACCCCGGCACGCTGCAGGGCATCCTGGAGGGCGCGAAGGACCACCCGGCGTACGACGTGATCCGTCACTACCTGCTGCGAGCGCTGAAAAAGGCGCAGTATTCCGAGAGCCCGCTGGGCCACTACGCGCTGGCGCTGAAGGATTACTGCCACTTCACCTCGCCCATCCGGCGCTACCCCGACCTGGTGGTGCACCGGATGCTGAAAAAGCTGATCGACGGCGAGATGGACGCCGCGCGCCGCGCCGGTTGGCAGATGCCGGATATCGCGAAGGACTGTTCCGAGCGGGAAAACGCCGCCACACTGGGCGAGCGCCAGGCGGACGGTATCATGACCGCGGCGTGGATGTCCACCCAGATCGGCCGGAAGTTCGACGGCGTGGTGTCGTCCGTGACCGGCTGGGGGCTGTACGTGCGGCTGGCCAACGGCGCGGAGGGACTGGTGCACATCGCGTCGATGGACGATTATTTCGAATACGACAAGGACCGCAACCGCCTGCTGGGCGAGGCCACCGGCATCTGTTTCAACCTGGGCGACCGGGTGCGCGTGCAGGTGGAGCGCGTCAGCATACCGCTGGGCGAGATCAATTTCCTGCTGGTCCCGCCGCGGCACGACGACGGCGAATGAAAAACCGGCCCGCTTCCGAATATCGGAGGCGGGCCGGTTTTCTGTAGAAAAGCTCAATCCAGCGCGATGATCCCGTCCGCGCGCACGTCGATCTCCGCCTCGTGGAAGGCGCGCATGGCGCGGATCATGGCGTCGACGTCCTTCACGCCGGCGCACTCCATGGCGGAGTGCATCGACAGCTGCGCCAGGCCGATGTCGACGGTGTTCATCGACGCGTGGGAATTGGCGATGTTCCCCAGCGTGGAGCCGCCCGGCACGTCCGAACGGTTGGCGAAGCGCTGGGTGGGCACGCCGGCCCTTTCGCACAGGCGCTCGAACACCGCGGCGGAGACGCCGTCGCTGGTGTACTTCTGCTGGGCGTTGAATTTCACCACCACGCCGCCGTTCATGCGGACGCGGTTGTCCTCGTCGTACTTCTCCGGGTGGTTGGGGTGCACGGCGTGGGCGTTGTCGGCAGACAGCATGAAGCTGCCGGCGACGGCGGCCTCCAGCGCCTGGCCTGCCGCGCCAAGCGCCAGCGCGATCCGCCGCAGCGCCTCCGCCAGCAGCGAGGAATCCGCGCCCTGCTTGGTGCCGCTGCCCACCTCTTCGTTGTCGAACACGCACAGCATGTCGATGTGCTTCGAGGGCCGGGCTTCCAGCAGCGCCTGCAGCCCGGCGTAGGCGCACTCCAGGTCGTCCAGCCGCGGCGCGGCGAGGAACTCATTTTCATTTCCCCACAGCGTCGCGCGGTCGCGGTTGTACAGGAACAGGTCGCTGCCGGCGACGTCCTCCTTTTTGGCGCCCGCGGATTCGGCCGCGGCGGCCAGGATATCCGCGCCTTCCGCGCCGACGACCGGCAGCAGGTCCACCTGCGGGTTCCATTCCACGCCCTTGTTGGCGTCGCGGTTGAAGTGGATGGGTACGTTGGGGATCAGCGCCAGGTTCCTGTCCACGTTCGCCAGCCGGGTCTCCAGCCCGTCCTTCCCCGACACCACCAGCCGGCCCGCCACCGACAGCGGCCGGTCCAGCCACGTGGCCATCAGCATGCCGCCGTAGGGCTCCACGTTCAGTACCGCGCAGCCCTGTGCGTCCCGCGCCGCGCCCGGTTTCAGCTTGAAGCACGGAGAATCGCTGTGGCTGGCCGTGATCTGGAAGTGGGCAAAACCCGCCTCCGGCACGCGGAAAGCGATCACCGACGACCGGTTGCGCGTGAAATAATACCGCCCGCCCGGCGCGATCTGCCAGGTCTCGCGCTCCTCCAGCCGCTGCCAGCCGGCGTCGGCCAGCGCCGCGCAAATGTTCTCCACGGCGTGGAATGCCGTAGGCGAAGCGTCGATAAAGTCCATCAGTCCCCGGATCGCGTCCATATCCAATCCCTCCGTCTGCCATCGTTTCCAGTCATTGATTATACACGCACCCGGCCCGGGATTCAACCCCGGCGGCGCGATTTGACATTTCCGTCGAATTGCCGCATAATAGGCGCAGCACGATCGGAAAGCAGGTGCCGCCATGGCCGTGATCCTCGCCTACAACCTGAACCCCGGCGAAGAAGCCGCGCTGGAGGCGCTGTGCCGCCGGATGGACCTGCGCTGCCGGGCGGTGCGGCCCGAAGAATACGCGCTGCCCGTCGGCGCACTGGCGGGCATTCCCGTGGCGGGGACGGCGACGAGAAAAACCGGCGCGTTCTCCGACCCGATGCTGGTGATCTGCGGGCTGCTGGCGCCGCAGCTGGACGCCCTTTTGCAGGGGCTGCGCGAGCCGGGAATGCCCCGCGCGGCGCTGAAGGCGGTGCTGACGCCCAGCAACGTGACCTGGGATTCCGTCAGGCTTCACGGCGAGCTGGCCCGGGAACACGCAGCCATGCGAAAGAAGCCGGATTGATCGTACAAAAGCGGCCCCGTTCGGGGCCGCTTTCGTTCTTTACGGTTGTCAGAGTTTTATCGCTTCGTGGCCGGTCAGCTCCGCCGTGCGGGCATCCGGCTGGCCGAGCCCCACGTAGAACACCGGCGTGCCCTCGTCCACGCTGGCGCCGTCGTCGTCCACGACCTTCAGCCGGTCCGCGGGGATGTCCAGCCGCACCTTCACGGAGCCGCCCGCGGGCACCTTCACCCGGGCGAAGGCGCACAGCCGCGGGTTGCGCGGCGCGTGGGCGGAGCCTTCGTTCTGCACGTAGACCTGCACGACTTCCTCGGTGTCCCTCGCGCCGGCGTTGGCGATCTCCGCCTCGACGCCCGCGTCCGTCCGCACCGCGGCGGCCACGCGGCAGTCGCCGTAGGTCAGGCCGTAGCCGAACGGGTACAGCGGCGCCTCCTCCAGATAGCGGTACGTGCGGCCCGCCATGGAATAATCGGTGAATTCCGGCATGCGGGACAGCTGCTCGTTCCGGTAGAAGGTCACCGGCAGCTTGCCGGACGGCGAGACCGCGCCCAGCAGGATGTCGGCCACGGTGCGGCCGCCGCGCGCGCCGGGATACCAGGTCAGGAGCACGGCGTTCGCCCGGTCGGCGGCGTCGCCCAGGTCGATGGAGCTGCCCGCCATCAGGCAGATCGCGGTGGGCTTGCCGGCCTTCAGCACGGCGTCCATCAGCCGGCGCTGGCTCTCCGGCAGCAGCAGATCCAGCTTGTCGCCGGAGGCCGCGGCGTTGCCGGTATCGCCCTCTTCGCCCTCCAGCGTCTCATCCAGGCCCACCACCAGCACCACGGCGTCGGAATGCTCGGCCACGGCCAGCGCCTCGGCGATGCGGTCGTCGGGCTGGCCCAGGTGCTCCACGCGGTCCCTGAACAGGTGGCAGCCCTCGCTGTACAGCACGCGGGCACTGCCCTCCAGCGCGTCCTGCAGGCCCTCCAGCACCGTGATGTAGCGGGAGGACGTGCCGTGATAATTGCCCACCAGCGCCGTGCGGCTGTCGGCGTTCGGGCCGATCACGCCCAGCGTGCGGATCTTCGAAGCGTCCAGCGGCAGCATGCCGTCGTTCTTCAGCAGCACGCAGGCCTTTTCGGAAGCCTCGCGGGCCTTGGCCAGGTGCTCGGGGCACTCCACGGCCTCGAAGGGAACGGCGTCAAATTCGCTGCCGTCCATCAGCCCCAGCATGTAGCGGCAGGTGAACAGCCGCACGGCGCTGCGGCGGATCCATTCCTCCGGGACCATGCCCTTTTCATAGGCCTTCATCATGTTGATGTAGGCGCTGCCGCAGTTCAGATCGCAGCCCTTCTCCAGCGCCAGCGCCGCGGAGGCCTCCGGCGAATCGGTGACCATGTGGCCGGTGTGGAAATCATTGATGGCCCAGCAGTCGGACACGAAGTGGCCCTGGAAGCCCCATTCGTCCCGCAGCGCCTTCATCAGGCCGGTATTGGCGCAGCAGGGCTCGCCGTTGGTGCGGTTGTAAGCGCCCATCACCGATTCCACGCCGGCGTCCACCAGCGCGCGGAAGGCGGGCAGGTAGGTCTCGTTCATGTCCTTCCGGTTGGCGACGGCGTTGAAGCGGTGGCGCAGCGCCTCCGGCCCGGAATGGACGGCGAAATGCTTGGCGCAGGCGGCGGATTTCATGGTGTCGCCCTCGCCCTGCAGGCCCTTGACGTAGCTGACGCCCAGCCGGCTGGTCAGGAAGGGATCTTCGCCGTAGGTCTCGTGGCCGCGGCCCCAGCGGGGATCGCGGAAGATATTCACGTTGGGCGACCAGAAGGTCAGGCCCTTGTAGATGTCCCGGTCGCCGTGGGCGGAGACGGCGTTGTACTTGGCGCGGCCCTCCGTGGCGGCGACGTCGCCCAGCGCGCGCACCAGCGCCTCGTCGAAGCTGGCAGCCATGCCGATGGCCTGGGGAAAGCTGGTGGCGGTGCCGCCGCGGGCGACGCCGTGCAGCGCCTCGTTCCACCAGTTATAGGCGGGAACGCCCAGCCGTTCGATGGCGGGCGCGTCATAGCGAAGCTGGCCGGCCGCCTCCTCCACCGTCATCCGGCTGACGAGTTCTCTGGCCTTTTCCCTTGCCTGTTCCCGATTCATTCCGGCGTCCCCCTCGCGTGTTATTTATATCATCCTAATGTAACAATACCGTCAAAAAACAGGTGTGTCAAGCCCATTTACAACGCCCCTTGGCTTGCGTTATAATAAAAAACAAATACTAACAAGGAATAAACAACCGATGATTTATCTGGATCACGCGGCCACCACGCCGCCCGATGAACGGGTGATCGAAGCCATGAGCGCCTGCCTGCGCGGCGCCTGGCAGAATCCCGGCGCGGCCTATTCCGCCGCGGGAGAGGCGCGGCGCGTCCTGCGCCGGGCGCGGCAGACTCTGGCGGACATGCTGAACGCCGAGGCCCAGGAAATCTTGTTCACATCCGGCGGCACCGAGGGCAACAACCAGGCGCTGGCGCTGGCCCGGGGCGGCCACGCGGTGATCGGCGCCGCCGAGCACGCGTCGGTGCTGAACGCGGCGAAGCGGATCGGCTGCGCGGTGACGCTCGTGCCGCCCGATCCTTCGGGCGTCGTCTCCGCCGAATCCGTCGGACGCGCGCTGCGGCCCGACACGCGGCTGATCTGCGTGCAGCTGGCCAACAACGAAACCGGCGTCGTCCAGCCTGTGCGGGAGATCGGCGCACTGGCCCGCGCGGCCCGCGTGCCCTTCCTGTGCGACGCCGTGCAGGCCTTCGGGCGCGTGCCGGTGGACGTAAAGGCCATGAACATCGACCTGCTGACGATCTCCGCCCACAAGTTCTACGGGCCCCGCGGCGCGGGCTGCCTGTACGCGCGGCAGGGCGTGCCGGTCGCACCGCTGATCGACGGCGGCGGCCAGGAATTCGGCCTGCGCTCCGGCACGGAGAACGTGGCCGCAGTGGAGGGCATGCGCGTCGCGGCGGAGCTGGCCGCGGCGGACATGCCGGCGGAAGCGGAGCGGGAGCGGGCCTTGACCGGGCATTTCATCAAACGGCTGTCGGCGCTCGTGCCCGCCGCGCGCATTCTGGGCGCGGACGCGCCGCGGCTGCCGGGGCTCGTCGCGGTACTGATGCCCGGGCTTTCGTCGGAGCAGGCCATCGCGGATCTGGATCTGATGGGCGTACAGGTCTCCGGCGGCGCCGCCTGCGCCGCCCGCAGCCGCGACGTCAGCCACGTCTACCGCGCCATGGGCCTTTCCGACGCGGACGCCCGCTGCGTACTGCGGATCAGCGTGGGGCGCGGCACCACCGCGGACGACCTGACCACCGCGGCGGAGGCCGTCGCCGAAGTGTACCGGCGCCGCGCGATCTGACCGGTTCTGCGCAACCGATGCGCGGCGCGCCGCCGCGCGATCTGATAGAATAGGGACGATCCCAACGCATACGGAGGTTTTGACCATGGGCTACATCGACCGGGAACTGCTGCCCGGCGTCCACCACATCGAGGACTGCATGGGCGTGTGCTTCACGCTGATCGTCGGCAATCGCCGGGCGCTGCTGGTGGACGCCGGCTACGGGCTGGAGGACACCGCGGCCTTCGTGCGCTGGATCACCGCCCTGCCGGTGACGCTGTGGCTGACCCACGGCCACCACGACCACGCCCACGGCGCGCGCTGGTTTGATTCGGCGCGCATCCACCCGGACGAGTCGCCGGTATACGAAACGTATTCCTCTGAAAAATGGATGGACCACGTGCTGGAGGGCGCGCGGCAGAACGGCATCGCCGTGGACGAGGCCGCCTGGCGCTCGCGGCCCATGCCGGCGCCGGAGACCGTGCCCGGCGAGACGATCGACCTGGGCGGGCTGACGGCGCGGATCCTCCCCTGCCCCGGCCACACGCCGGGCTCGGCGGTGGTGTTCGTGCCGGAGCGCGGGCTGCTGCTGACCGGCGACGACTGGAACCCGTGCACGTGGCTGTTCTTCCCGGAGGCGCTGCCGGTGCGGCGGTACCGGGAAAACGCGCGGCGGCTCCTGACGCTGCCCTTTGAACACGTGATCTGCCCGCACCGCACGGAGCTGTATCCCCGGCGGATGCTGGAGGCGTTCCTGGACGGGCTGACGGACGGGGCCATCGCCGCCGCGCCGCCCGTGGACACCGGTGCGCCCTACGGCGTGAACACCCACGAGGCCGCGCTGCCGGAGGGACAGGTGCTGGTCTTTGATTACGACAAGGCACGGGAGGACTGAGAAACATGAGGACGCAGGCAATCACGATACGGGAGGACAGCCGCGCGGCGTTCCGCAACAACGCCGCGTTCTGCGTGGGCACCGGCCGCATGGGCCTGGCGCTGCAGCAGGAATACCAAGACCAGCTGAAGGCCGTGCAGGCGCTGTGCGGGTTTAAACACATCCGCGGGCACGGCCTGTTCTGCGACGATATGTCCATCCTGCAATCGGTCTTCGGGTCGGATCACACCAATTACTGCTTCACCTACCTGGACCGGGTGATGGACAGCTACCTGCAGAACGGGCTGAAGCCGTTCCTGGAGCTGGGCTTCATGCCCGAGGCGCTGAGCAGCGGCCCGCAGACGATCTTCTACTGGAAGGGCAACGTCACCCCGCCGAAGGACGAGGGCCGGTGGACCGACCTGGTGCAGGCGACCTTGACGCACCTGGCGCAGCGCTACGGCAAAGCGGAGGTGGAGAGCTGGCCCTGCGAGATCTGGAACGAGCCGAACCTGCCCGGCTTCTGGAAGGACGCCGACAAGGCCGCCTACCTGCGGCTGTACGAGATCACCGCGACGGCGGTGAAGGCGGTGCTGCCCGGCATGGCCGTGGGCGGCCCGGCCATCTGCGGCGGCGAGGGCAGCCAGGACTGGATCCGGGATTTCCTGGCCTTCTGCGAAGAGAAAAACCTGCCGGTGGACTTCGTGTCCCGCCACGCCTATATGGGCGAGACGCCGGACCACAGGGGCCGGTACCTGTACCACGCCATGCGCACGGTCGACGACCTGATCGCCGAGATGCGCCAGAGCCGGGAGATCATCGACAGCTTCGACCGCTTCCGCGGCATCCCCATGCACATCACCGAATTCAACACCAGCTACCATCCCTTCTGCCCCATCCACGACACGGCGCTGAACGCGGCGACCGTGGCGGGGCTGCTGGCGCGGCTGGGCGAGGTGGCCGACAGCTACAGTTACTGGACCTTCGGCGACGTGTTTGAGGAGCAGGGCGTGCCGCCCACGCCCTTCCACGGCGGCTTCGGGATGATGGCCGACGGGCTGATCCCCAAGCCCACGCTGTGGACGTTCCATTTCTTCAACAACCTGAAAGGCGAATGTGCCTACCGCGACGAGCACCTGGTGCTGATGCGCCATGACGACGGCAGCTGGGAGGGCGTGGCCTGGAACCTGTGCGAAAACGGGGAGAGCGGAGACGACGAGGCGCTGGCGCTGACCCTCGACCTGCCCGGCGAAGGCCCGCGGGCGCTGACGACGCGCACGGTGGACGAGGCGCGCGGCAACCCGCTGCGCGCGTGGCTGGCGATGGGCCAGCCGGCCAGCCTGACCGGCGAACAGCTGGTGTTTTTGCGTATGGCGGCACAGCCCGAATGCCGGGCGGAGGCGCTGGACGGCGCGGTGAAGCTGACGCTGGAGAAGAACCAGGTGACCCACTTCCGGGTGGTGCCCGCCGAAGCGCATGCCGACGAAGGCTATGACCCGGACATGTATTTATAGGAAGGTGAACGACATGAGCGAAGCGATCCGCCGAACCTGGCTGCCCTATCTGAATGACGATGTGCCCGCCGGCTGCGCGACGCCCGCCGAGACGGCGGCGTTCGAGCTGGCGCTGGGCTGCCAGCGCCTGGGCGCGCCGGTGCCCGGGCTGCGGGAGGACGCCGCGCTGGGCGAAGGCTATCATATTTATACCGAGAGCGGCCGCCCGGTGATCGCCGGCGGCAGCGCCGGGCTGCTGTACGGCGCGTACGCGTACCTGGAGGCGCTGGCGGCGGGCGAGGACGCGCCGGAGGGCGTGCAGAAGCCCTTCTACGGCCTGCGGATGATCGATTGCTGGGACAACGCCGACGGCAGCATCGAGCGCGGCTATTCCGGGCGCTCGCTGTGGTTCGAGGGCGGCCGGTTCCAGTGGGACCCGCGGCGCATCCGCCAGCTGGGGCGCATGCTGGGCTCCGCGGGCGTCAACGCGCTGTGCGTGAACAACGTGAACGTCCACGCGGAGGCCGAGGATCTGATCGAAGACGCCGGCTTAACGGAACTGGCGCGGTTCGCGGACGCGCTGCGGCCCTTCGGCGTGAAGCTGATGGTCTCCGTCAACTTCGCCCAGCCGATGCGCCACGGCATCCCCACCGCCGATCCGCTGGATGAGGCCGTGCAGCAGTGGTGGGCCGAACGCGCCGACGCCGTCTGGCGGGCTGTGCCGGACCTGGCGGGCTTCCTGGTGAAGGCCGACAGCGAGCACCGGCCCGGGCCGTTCACCTACGGCCGCAGCCACGCCGAGGGCGCGAACATGCTGGCGCGGGCGGTGGCGCCCCACGGCGGCGTCCTCGTGTGGCGCGCCTTCGTGTACAACTGCATGCAGGACTGGCGCGACAAAAAGACCGACCGGCCGATGGCCGCTTACGAGACCTACGCGCCGCTGGACGGGCAGTTCGACGGCAACGTCATCCTGCAGGTGAAAAACGGGCCCTACGATTTCCAGGTGCGTGAGCCCGTCTCCCCGACGCTGCTGGCCATGCCGAACACGAACCTGGCGCTGGAATGGCAGCTGGCCCAGGAGTACACCGGCCACCAGATCGACCTGTACGCCATGAACCCCATGTGGCACGAGATGACCGCCGACCTGCCGCCGGAGACGGTCATGGCCGTGGCCGCCGTTTCCAACCTCGGCCGGGACGACAACTTCACCGGACACCCCTTCGCCGCCGCGAACCTGTACGGCTACGGCAGATACGCCTGGAACCCGCGCGTGGACCCGGAGGCCGTGCTGCGTCGCTGGGCGCGGCTGACCTACGCGCTGCCCGGGGCGCAGGAGGACGCGCTGGTCGCGATGCTGATGAACAGCCGTTCGGTCTACGAAAAGTATACCGCGCCGCTGGGGCTGTGCTGGATGGTGAACCCCGAGGGCCACTACGGCCCCAGTCCCTACGGCTATGAATTCTCCCTGTGGGGCACCTACAACCGCGCCGGCCGCGACGCCGTGGGCATCGACCGCACGGCGGCGGGCACCGGATACGTGCTGCAATACCCGGAGGCGCTGCGCAGGCGGTACGAGACCCCGGAGGCCTGCCCGGACGATCTGCTGCTGTTCTTCCACCGGCTGCGCTACGATTACCGGATGCGCGACGGCCGCACGCTGATCCAGCGCATCTACGACGACCACTTCGAGGGTGCGGAGCAGACCGAGGCCATGGCCCGGACGCTGGAGGGCCTGTCCCTGCCGGAGCCGGATAAAACCGAGGCCCTGGAGCGCATGCGCCTGCAAATCAGGGACGCCCGCGAGTGGCGGGACGTAATCAACACGTTCTTCCGCCGTCTCAGCGGCGTGGACGACGAAAAAACGCGGACAATTTATGATTAGTCGCCCATGCGGTTTAACCCGGCATAAACAATAAATGCGCATGAAATGTCGATAATCGCGCCTCATGTTTAATATTGAGAAGTGTTTTCGCAACGAATGACCATAAATGTACTGGTCATTCGTTGCATTATTGTTATTGCGATGTTATAATATAATCATCGAGCAATGATGCTCAAAAATGAAAGGGAGGCAACCATGATGAGGAAACTGCTGTCCGTACTTCTGATGCTGGCGCTGGTTATCGCGCTGGTGCCCGCCGCTTTCGCGGATGAGGCTCTGGAACCCATCACCCTGACCGTGTTCCGCGGCGATCCCGGCGAAGCGCCCGCTGAAGACAACAAGATTTACAAGCTGATCGAGGAAAAATTCGGCGTCAAGTTCGATTTTGAGTTCCTGGTCGGCGACCTGGACGAGAAGCTGGGTCTGATGATCTCCGGCGAGGACTATCCGGACCTGTTCGACGGCGGCAACAGCGCCGACAAGATCATCCAGGCCGGCGCCCTGATCAACCTGCTGGACTATGTCAATCCCGAAGACACCCCGCGCCTGTGGGCCCACATCGAGCCCCAGAAGGCCCGCCTGATCGAGAAGGACGAGGACGGCAACGACGTGCTGTACATCATCCCCAACTACGGCCTGACCGACGGCCCGCAGATCGCCAACGAAGTGGGCGGCCCCGCGTTCTTCATCCAGAAGCAGGTTCTGGCCTGGGCCGGCTATCCCCAGATCCACACCCTGGACGAGTACTTTGACGTCATCGAGAAGTTCCTCGAGGCCAATCCCACCAACGCGGACGGCCAGCCCTACACCGGCTTCGCCATCCTGTGCGAAGACTGGCGTCACTTCTGCCTGATCAACCCCGTGCAGCACCTGATGGGCCGCCCGAACGACGGCGAAGTGCTGATCGACGTCTCCACCGACGATTTCCACACCGAGACCTTCATCGACAAGCCCTATGCCAAGCCCTACTATCAGAAGCTGAACGAGGAATACCACAAGGGCCTGATCAGCGCTGATACCTTCGTCATGAGCTATGACCAGTACATCGCGGACCTGTCCAACGGCACCGTGCTGGGCATGTTCGACCAGGCTTGGGACTTCGGCAACGCCACCGCCGCGCTGCGCACCGCCGGCAAGGATGAGAACACCTATGTGGCTCTGGGCCTGATCTATGATGAGGACGACGTCGAAGGCGTTCTGCCCGAAGGCTGGACCATCGAAGAGCACTATCTGAACGGCTCCCTGCCGAATGTCCGTCGCGGCTTCGGCATCTCCGTGAACTGCGAGTGCCCCGAGCGCATCGTTGCCATGTGGGAAGAGATGCTGTCCAACGAATGGCAGCTGATCTTCAACTGGGGCATCGAAGGCGAGGATTACTATGTGGAAGACGGCCGTCTGCTGATGACCGAGGAGCAGTACAAGCAGACTCAGGATCAGGAATGGCAGAAGCACAACAAGGCCCGCGCCTTCTTCGAGAGCAGCCCCAAGAAGCAGGGCTGGATCCTGGACGGCGAATATGAAGGCAACTGCTGGGAGCCCGGCAACCAGCCCGAAATCGTCAAGGGTCTGATGACCGAATATGACCAGAAGTTCCTGGAGGCCTACGGCTACAGCAAGTTCGCAGACTTCGTGAATCCCCCGATCGAGCTGGCGCCCTACGGCGAAGCCTGGCAGATCGACTACACGCCCGTGAACGTCGACCACACCGAGTTCCTGCAGATCCAGGACAAGCGCCTGCCCGAGCTGATCATGTGTGATCCGGCCGATTTCGACGCGAAGTGGGATGCCTTCGTCGAGGAGATCACCCCCTCCGCCACCGCTTTCGGCGACTTCATGCAGCAAGCCGTTCTGGAAGAGGTTGCCAAGGTTCTGGGCTAATCCTATAGGAATTTCGTAGGGGAGAGATCATTCTCTCCCCCGCGGTTTTTCGCGGCGGCCCCCTCGGGGCCGCCGCGTGCCAACGCAGGGCTGGCAGCCCTTGATCCGGCGGGAACGCCCCTCCGGATCAAAGGCCGCGGGCCGTGCCGTCTGGATGTCCGCTGCGCCGCGGTGGTCAGATCATCGTTCGTTTGGAGGGAAGCGCCGTGAAGAAAAGCCCTAATAAGCTGGAAAGCATGGGGTTGACTGTCAATAAGAGAAGCACGCTGAAGACGCTGATGAGCCAGTGGCAGCTGATGCTGATGAGCATTCCCGTGCTGCTGTACGTGCTGGTGTTCAACTACGGCCCGCTGTTCGGCTGGAGCTACGCCTTCTACGATTACAACAACGGCCTTGGCGCCAAGGCCAAGCACCCGTGGATCGGCTGGGAGAGCTTCGAGTTCCTGTTCGGTCGCAAGGGCAAGGATTTCATCCGAAGCCTTCGCAACACCCTGGGCATGAGCGTCATCAACCTTGTGCTGGGCACGGTTTCAGCCATCCTGCTGGCGATCCTGCTGAACGAGGTTCGCAACCGCAAATTCAAGCGCACGGTGCAGACCGTCACCTATCTGCCCCACTTTTTGAGCATGGTCATCGTCGTCAGCATGGCCCAGAACATCTTCGCCTCTGACGGCCCGATCAACCAGCTGCTGCTGGGGCTGGGCATGGCCAAGGAACCGATCCCGTTCCTCAGCGACGGCCGGTATTTCTGGGGCATGACCGGCGTCATCAACGTCTGGAAGGAAGTCGGCTGGAACACCATCATCTATATTTCCGCCATGACCAGCATCGACCCCAGCCTGTATGAAGCGGCGGCCATCGACGGCGCCGGGCGCTTCCAGCGCATATTGCACGTCACGCTGCCAGGCATCAAATCCACGTTCGTCATACTGTTGATCATGAACATCGGCCACCTGCTGGAAGCCGGCTTCGAAATCCAGTACCTGCTGGGCTACGGCGTGGTGCAGGATTGGTCGGAAACCATCGACGTGTTCTCCTTCCGGTACGCGTTCAAGAATGATATGTACTCCGTCGCCACCGCCTCCAGTATGTTCAAGAGCGTGGTGGGCATCATCCTGCTGGTTGGCGCCAATCTGATCGCCAAGAAGCTGGATGAGGACACACTGCTGTAAGGAGGGATCAGCGATGAGAGCCAGCAAAAAACAATCTGCCGCGACCCTGAATATTCCAGCGGACGCCATCATCGTTCCGAAGAAGCGCCAGGATGTCGTCTTCCCCATCGTGAACGCGATCATCCTGATCATCCTGATGGCCATTACGCTGTATCCCGTCATCAACACCGTGGCCTATTCCTTCAGCGATGATATCGACGCGCTGCGCGGCGGCATCACCGTCTATCCCAGGGTGTTCAGCCTGCACAGCTATGACAAGCTGATCAACGACAGCCAGCTGTACCGCGCGTTCCTGGTGACGGCTTCCAAGACCATCATCATCACGGTCCTGAACCTGGTGCTGACCAGCATGCTCGCCTTCGCCCTGTCCCGCAAGGAATACCCGCTGCGCAAGCCCATCACCATCATCCTGGTGCTGACGATGTACTTCAACGCCGGCATCATCCCCACGTTCCTGTGGGTGGGCAAAAAGCTGGGGCTGATGAACGTGTACTGGGTCTACATCATCCCCTGCATGTTCTCCTGCTTCAACATGATCGTGCTGAGAACGTATATTGCGGGGCTGCCGGAGGCGCTGGTGGAATCCGCGCGCATCGACGGCGCCAGCGATTTCCGAACCTTCTGGCAGATCATCTTCCCGCTGTGCACGCCGGTGCTGGCCACCGTGGCCCTGTTCGTGGCCGTGGGCAGCTGGAACAGCTGGTTTGAAACCAAGCTGTACATCCAGAAAGGCAAGAATCTGAAGGCGCTGCAGACGCTGCAGTACTATCTGCAGTCCCAGCTGCAAACCGCGGGCAACTCCGGCAGCAACGCGGCGGGCGCCACGGCGGACGCCATGAAGAACAAGGATGCCGTCACGTCCACGGTCGCCTTCCGCAGCGCCGTCACCGTCGTGTCCAGCATCCCGATCCTGGTCGTCTATCCCTTCCTGCAGAAATACTTCGTCACCGGCATGGTGCTGGGCAGCGTGAAGGGCTGATTTTCCCCGCGGTTTTGCCGCTTTCATCTGGAAACGGAGGTAGTTTATGGAACGCCACGCCACGCATGAGAGCATGTCGCGCAGCCGCTTTCCGGACGGCTTCCGTTACATGCGCGGCAAGCAGGAATATGTCACCTACCGGGAGCGCTCTTCCCTGCGCGTCTGGTATTCCGAAACGCCCTGGCATTATGAGAGCCACTACCATTCGGCGGTGGAAGTCATCATGCCCATCAAGGGCGAGGTGATCTATTCCCTGCTTGACAGCACGTACCGGGTGCAGGTGGGCGAAGTGCTGATCGTCCCCCCGAACTGCATCCACGATCTGACCATGAACGAGGGCAGCGCGCGGTATCTGCTGCTGTTTGAGCCGGATGGCATCTTCGGCATGCGGGACATGCAGATGGTGGCCGCCATGCTGAAAATGCCCATCTATCTGTCCGGCCAGGCCGAATTGCAGGAGGATATCCGCAAGCTGCTGTTGCAGGTGGTGACCTGTTACGACCAGCAGGAGCCGCTGTGGAATTCGCTGTGCTATTCCCTGCTTCTGCAGATGTACGCGCGGCTGGGCAAGCACTACATGGGCCGCACGCTGCAAAGCGACGGCGACGAGGCGCGCGACATCGATTCCGACATCATCAACAGCGCGCGCCTGTACATCGACCAGAACTGCATGCTGAACATCACGCTGAACGACATGGCGTCGTTCTCCGGGTTCTCGAAGTATTACTTCTCCCGCGTGTTCAAGCAGCAGCTGGGCATTCCCTTTTCGGAATACCTGCGGCGCAAGCGCGTCAGCCTGGCGGAGGACCTGCTGATCCATTCCCGCCAGCCGATCCAGGAGATCGCCGCCACGGCGGGCTTCGGCAGCATCGCCACCTTCAACCGCGTATTCCGCGATGTGAAGAGTTGCACCCCTTCCCGCTACCGGGAAATCTACGGCGACATCCAGTAATGCCACACACGAAAAAGCCTTCGCGGGCAACCCCGCGAAGGCTTTTTCCGTCCCGTGCTATTCTCCGCCCTCCAGCGCAAAGGACAGCAGCGTCGCGCTGCCCATGCCGTGGTAGGTCAGCCAGATCGCCTGCGTGCCGTCGGGAATGGCGACGTCCGCCGGGTATTCGATCCACACGGTGGAAAAGTCCACGGGGATCCGGCCCAGCTCCGGCCCGTCCCAGGCGGTCTTGACGCTGAAATACCCCTTGGCGTAGCCGCGCGCGCGGATGGAAACCAGCCGGGTGTTTTTGCAGCGGAAATACTTGAAGCCGCAGGTGGCGCTCTCGGTCAGGTTCATGATGTAGCCCGGCTCCTCATCGCCGTCGCGCCCGTCCTGGGTGATGCGCGGATAGCAGCCGTCCAGCCAGAAGCCGTTGCCGCCGGAGCCGCCGGTGTACACGTTCGGCCTGTCGGTGAACAGGCAGCAGGCGATGTGCGCCGGGTACTCGCCGCGGCCCGCCAGCGGCCCGCCGTTCAGCCCGCAGGACGTCATCTCCACCTGGGGGATCGTGCCGTCGGGCAGGATCTCCACCCGCTGGGCCATGCCCTGGCGGCTGAAATTGGTGCCGTCGGTGTGGCGATGGTAGAAGATGTAATATGCGTCGCCGATCCGCGCCAGCCCGCCGTGGTTGTTCGCGCCGTAATAGGCGGGCATGTCGGCGGGCTTGTAGGTGTCGATGTGCATGTCGCAGTTGCTGACGATCACGCCGCGATAGCGGAAATCCCGGTCGGGATATTTGCTGGTGGCGTAGCACAGCTCGTGCATGGCGATGGACGAATACACGAAATAGTAGGTATCGCCGAATTTTCGGATGGACGAGGCCTCGAAGAACGGGTGCGCCTCGTATTCCGTGCCCGCCGCGTAGGGCTGGCTGGGCATAATGGTCCGCGGCGGCTGGACGACCGTCAGCATATCGCGGTCCAGCACCGTCACCATCGGGCCGGTGCGGCTGCGGTCGTGAAAGCCGCAGAAGCCGGTGTACAGGTAGGTCCGCTCCCCCTCCGTCAGCACGCCGGGATCGAACTGCGGCTCGTCGCCGGGGCGCTCGCCCAGCCGCGTGCCGTCGGGATAGCGCACGTAGCCCAGGAACCGGTATCTGCCGGCGGGCGTATCGCACACGGCCACGGAGACGTAGCAGAACTTGTCCACCACGTAGTACAGATAATACCGGCCGTCCGGGCCGCGCGTCACGTCCGGCGCGTACAGGCATCCCACGCCGTCCCGGTTGTCGGGATCATCGCAGCGGCCGTAGATCACGCCCTCATAGCGCCAGTCGGCCAGGTTGTCCACCGGCGCGGACCAGCACACGTAGTCGTTCAGGCAGTAGCCGCAGCCGCGGAACTGGTCGTGGGAGCCGTAGACGTATACCCGGCCGTCGTAGACGTGAGGCTCGCCGTCCGGCGTGTATTCCCAGCTGGGGAGATAGGGATTGTAGGCCTGCATGGGCGTTTCCTCCTTCACAATGATTGTCGGCGTCTTCCTTCGGAACCCGCCGACCCGCGCAACCGCTCGCTTCGCTCGCCGGTTCGCTAATCATGTACAATTCCACGAAAACGGGCGCCGCGCGGGCGCCCGTCGGGGTTTATACGACGAAATCATCCTTCACCGACGCCGCCAGCTTCCAGAGCTTTACCTTCGCGCCTTCGGACACGGCGAAATGGTGTTCGCGCCCGGTGGGATAGCTGTGGGTGGTGAACACGGCCTCGCCGTCGTTGGCGAAGATCTCCACGCTGCTGCGATCCACGAAGATCCGCAGCCGCTCCAGCGGGCGGTCCAGCGGCATCTCCAGCGTTTCGAACACGGCCTCGTTGAAGCGCTTGTCCAGGCCTGTCTTGTCCACCACGGCGGTGCGGGTCGCGGCGTCGTAGCGCAGCGTCAGCCCGCCCTCACCGTCCGCCCTGCAGAACAGCGAAAGGTCGAAATCGCCGTCGTCCGGCTCGACGATCATCTCGCAGGCCTCCGGCAGCGGCCGCGGAACGGCGGGCGCGCATTCCTCATCCACGACCGCGTCCCCGCGCAGCGCCTCCATCTCCTTCACCGGCGTCTGGATCAGCCGCCCGTCCTTCACGCGCAGCTCGCGGGGCAGGCACATGCTGCCCTCCCATTCCTCCGGCTCGGTGGGATAGTGGTTGTCCGGCAGGCCGATCCACGCGATCATCACGGCCTTGTCCGGGTCGTCGGTGTTGGGCGCGATCTGGGCGGCGTAGAAATCGAAGCCGAAGTCCAGGTAGCGGTAATCGCCGTCGGGCGTGAACGTCAGCGTATCGTAATCCATCCGGCCGACGAAGTACACGTTGTGGTTGGTGCTCTCGCCGCGGCCGGGGAGCTTCGTGTACTGGGGCGAGAACACCAGCACGTCCTTGCCGCCGATGCGCTCGATGCTGGGACATTCCCACATGCCGCCGAAGCTTTCGTATCCGGGCACCTTCAGCTGGCCGGCGAACTGCCAGCCCTCCAGCAGCTTTTCGGACTGGTACACCAGCACACAGCCGCGCTTGTCGGCGGTCTGGGCGCCGATGAAAATATAGTAGCGCCCGCGCTCGGCCACGTAGAAAACCTTCGGGTCGCGCTGGTGTTCGCTGTAATCGCCGCGCGGTCCGAACAGCGGCTCCGGCAGCTTCTGCGGCACGCCGTCCGCGCCCAGCTTCGCCGCGCAGGTGTAGGGCGTGCGCACCCAGTTTTCGTCCCGGTGGTTGCCGGTGTAGAAGAAATACAGGTCGTCGCCCGCGGAGATGGCCGAGCCGGAGTGCACGCCCTTGTTGTCGTATATGCGGTCGGGCTTCATGCCCACGCCGGCGTTGCTCCAGTGCACCAGGTCGGGCGAGGTGACGTGATACCAGTATTTCAGCCCGTGCACCGCGCCCCAGGGGCACCACTGGTAGAACAGGTGCCACAGCCCCTTGTGGCGCACGAAGCCGTTGGGATCGCTGGACAGGCCCGTGACCGGCTGGACGTGGTAGGTCTGGCGATAGACGGATTTCGAGATGCGCTCGTGGAGGTCGCGGATATCCTCCGGGCCCTGCAGCACGCGATAGCGCTCTTCCAAAGTCCACTGTTTCATGGTCATCCTCCTCACTGCGCGGCCCGGGCCGCAAATTCCGTGGCAGTGTTATGCCTGTATGATAATTTTAACACAACGCGCCGCCGAAGACAAGGCGGCGCAGAAAAAAAGCAGCCCGCGAAGGGCTGCTCTTTGCCGTCATCTTTCCCGGAACGGGTTGACGTGGATCATGATGTGCTTCACCAGCGGGAAGCTTTTCTCCACGTCGTCGTGCACCTGCTCGGCGATGCGGTGGGCATCCTCCAGCGGCATCGCGCCGTCCAGCGCGATCTCCAGGTCGATGTAGATCCGGTTGCCAAATTCCCGGGTGCGCAGCAGGTCGACGCGCCGCACGGCGGGGTTGTCCAGCACGCGCCGGCGGATCGCCGCCTCGGTTTCGGCGTCGCAGCTGTGGTCCACCATCTTGTCCACGGCGTCGCGGAAGATGTCGAAGGCGGCCTTGGCGATGAACAGGCAGATCACCAGGCTGGCGACCGGATCCAGCACCGGCAGGCCCAGCCGCGCGCCGGCGATGCCGATGAACGCGCCCACGGACGACAGCGCGTCGGAGCGGTGGTGCCAGGCGTCCGCCATCAGCGCGCCGGAATTCACCTTGCGCGCCCAGCGCCGCGTGTAGCGGAACATGGCCTCCTTCGCGAGTATGGACACCACGGCCGCGATCAGCGCCAGCGCGCCGGGCGCCGCCAGGTCGCCCTCGCCGGCGTCCATGATCTTCTTCACGCCGCCGTAGCCGATGAACAGCCCCGTGGCCAGCAGGATCACCGCCAGCAGGATGGCCACCACGCATTCCAGGCGCTCGTGGCCGAAGGGATGGTCCTTGTCGGCCTCCTTGCCGGACATCCGCACGCCGATCAGCACGATGATGGAGCTGAAAACATCCGAAGCAGAATGGATGGCGTCGGACACCATCGCCCCGGAGTGGGCCAGCAGCCCCGCCGCCAGCTTCGCCGCCGAAAGCGCGGTGTTTCCGGCGATGCTGACGCTGGAGACGCGGGACGCGACCTGCGCCTGGTTTTCCATGAAAAACGACCTCCCGTCGATCAAATCAAAGTAAAAAAATCTACGGGGCGCGCCCGAAGGCGACTGTCCCGTAGATACTATGCTTCCACTGTCACTGGCGTGACCCGGCTCCCATGGGCCTGTTCAGTGATACCATGATAGCCCATTTTCCGGAAAAAATCAAGGGGTTTCGCGCAAGTTCCCCGCAGGAGCGCATCACTTGAGGAAACCGTTGATGATCTGCGCCTCGGCCTCGGCCTCGGTCAGCCCCAGCGTCATCAGCTTCACCAGCTGTTCGCCGGCGATCTTGCCGATGGCGGCCTCGTGGATCAGCTCCGCGCCGGTGTCGTTGGCCTCCAGCTGGGGCACGGCCAGGATCCGGCCGCGGTCCATGATGATGGAATCGCACTCGGTGTGGCCGTGGCACGGCGCGTTGCCGGTCAGGCAGGCGTCGAATTTCTGGAAGGAATCGTCCCGGGCCACGGAGCGCGACACCACGTCGGCGCTGGCGCCGGCGCCGTTCAGGCTGACCTTGTACACGCTGACGGCGCTCTGGCTGCCGTGGGTCATCAGCCGCTCCTTCACCACCAGGCGCGCGTCCTCCGCCAGCTCGGCAGTGGTGACGCGGTCGGTGGAATCCACGCCCTTGATCTGCACCATCTCCATCTCCATGCTGCTGCCGGCTTCCATGTAAACCTCGGTGCCCGGGTTCAGGATGCGCCGGCCGGCGCCGTCGCCCTCGCCGTAGTGCTTTTCCACGTAGCGCACCTTTGCGTTTTTGCCCACGTAGAAGCGGTGGATGCCGTCGTGCTGGGAATCCTGGCTGCCGCAGTTGTGGATGCCGCAGCCGGCGACGATCACCACGTCGCTGTCCTCGCCGATGAAGAAGTCGTTGTAGACCGTCTCCTTCAGCCCGGTCTCCGACAGCACCACGGGGATGTGCACGCTCTCGTTCTTCGTGCCGGGTTTGATGCGGATATCGATGCCGCTGGCGCCGGTCTTCGACGTGATTTCGATGTTCGCGGTGCTGCGCCGGCCGGCGCTCTCGCCGTTGGCGCGGATGTTGTAGGCGCCCTCCGGCACGGCGTGCAGGTCGGCGACCTCCTCGAGGATGCGCTTTTGAATCTGGTCGATCATCTCCGTCAACCCCTTTCCTGCAGCATCTCGCAGCCGGCCATGGCCGAAGGCGTGCCGATCAGCTCCGGCAGCACTTCCTCCCGCGGGCCCTGGCGGGTGATGCGCCCGTCGGCCACCACGATGATCTCGTCCGCGATGCTCAATATCCGCTCCTGGTGGGAAATGACCAGGATCGTGCTGCCCGCGATGGATTTGCGCATATCCTCAAACACGCGGATCAGGCTCTGGAACGACCACAGGTCGATGCCGGCCTCGGGCTCGTCGAACACGGAAAGGCGCGTGCCGCGGGCCAGTATGGTGGCGATTTCGATGCGCTTCAGTTCGCCGCCGGACAGGCTGGCGTTCACCTCGCGGTGGATATAATCCCGGGCGCACAGGCCCACCCGCGACAGGTATTCGCAGGATTGGGCCGCGGTCAGCTCCTGCCCCGCGGCGATGCGCAGCAGGTCGATCACCCGGATGCCCTTGAAGCGCACCGGCTGCTGCAGCGCATAGCTGATGCCCAGCCGCGCCCGCTCGGTAATGTTCAGGCCGGTGATGTCCTGCCCGTCGAATAGGATCTGTCCGCCGGTGGGTTTTTTCACGCCGGCGATCACCTTCGCCAGCGTGGACTTGCCGCCGCCGTTGGGCCCGGTGATGACCACGAACCGATCGCTGGGCAGGGCAAGGCTGACGTCCTTCAGGATACCGACGTGGCCGCCCTCGTCGTCCACCTCATAGCTGATGTTTTTCAGTTCAAGCATGTCAGAAAGACTCCTTTGTATCATTGGCATTCCCGTCCGCCGCAGGCGTGGCTGCCGCAGGCGTGATCGCCGTCGTGATGGCGCTCGTCGTGATGTTCGCACCGGGCTTCGGGGTCGTAGGCAACCGCGATAATCATATGGATTCTCCCTCCCGTTTTTGCGGATCACACGCCCCGGGCGACGCACCCAGGCAGCCGCCGTGTTCGCAGCGGCCCGCGTTCTCGCACAGCCGCACGCGGCCGCCCTCGATCACCAGGGCGCGGCCGTTGACGATGGCCTCCGCCACCTTCCTGCGGGCGGAGGCGTAGATCTCCGTGGCCGTGGTGCGGGAGACCTGCATGATCGCCGCGCACTGTTCGTGGGTGCGCCCTTCGTGGTCCATCAGCCGGAGCGATTCGTATTCATCCAGAGAAAGCACTACCGCCTCGGCGTCGCCATCCTCGGGGATGAACCGGGTGTGCTCCGGCAGCGCGCAGATCCTGCGGCACCGCTGTGGTCTGGGCATGCCATCGCCTCCGTTTCCGTTATATGTCGATTATAGCAGCCGGAAGCCGGGCTGTCAAGCCTCCGCGGCGGCGGATTGCGGCGCGTAGCGATATTTTAACCTGCCGGGCCGCCGGCGATTCGTCCGGCGCGGCGCCGGGACCCCGTGAAATAAGAATTACCATGGTTAATTGCGCTATTTGAGGATTTACAATTTGATGTATATATGTTAGAATTAGATTGTGGAATATCATGCTCGTTTTTCAGGCATAGGACAAATAAACAGCGAAGGGAGCCGATATGGTGAAAGACACTTTTCGCGGCGGGGTGCATCCGGACGGGCACAAGGAATTGAGCCGTGAGATGCCTCTGCAGGACTTCTTCCCCAAGGGAGAGATGGTCTTTCCGTTGTCGCAGCACATCGGGAAGCCCGCCAAGCCTATCGTAAAAAAGAACGATCCCGTCCTGGTGGGACAGCGCATCGCGGAGGCGGACGGCTTCGTCTCCGCCCACGTGATCTGCTCCTGCTCCGGCACGGTGAAGGCCGTGGAGAAGCGCATGACCTTGTCCGGCGCCATGGCCGAATGCATCGTGGTGGAAAACGACGGCCAGTTCACGCCCATCGAGGGCATGGGCGTGCGCGAGGATGACGACGACATCTCCAACGCGGAGCTGCTGCGCCGCGTGCAGGACGCCGGCATCGTGGGCCTGGGCGGCGCCGGCTTCCCCACCCATGTGAAGCTGCAGCCCAAGAACCCGGACGCCATCCGCTATGTCATCGCCAACGGCGCCGAGTGCGAACCGTATCTGACCTGCAACGACCAGCTGATGCGCGTGAAGGCCGACGCCATCGTGGAGGGCCTGCAGCTGATGCTGCGGCTGTTCCCCAACGCTGAGGGCGTGATCTGCATCGAGCGCAACAAGCCCGTGGCCATCGCCGCCATGAAGCAGGCCGCCGCCGGCAAGCCCCGCATCCGCGTGCTGGATCTGAAGACGAAATATCCGCAGGGCGGCGAGCGCAGCCTGATCCAGGTGGTCGCCGGTGTGGATTTCCCCATTTCGATGCTGCCGGCCGACGTGGGCTGCATCGTGGACAACGTTGGCACCATCTACGCCATCCAGCGCGCGGTGCTGTACCACGAGCCGCTGTTCGCCCACTGCTTCACGCTGACGGGCGACGCCGTCAGGCAGCCGGGCAATTTCACCGTGCGCGACGGCACCAGCTATGCCGAGCTGCTGGAAGCCGCCGGCGGGCTGAAGGAAGGCGTGACGCTGAAGAAGGCGCTGTGCGGCGGCCCGATGATGGGCATCGCCATGGGTTCGCTGGACGTGCCGATCCAGAAGCAGAACAACGGGCTGACGCTGCTGGCCGAGGATCCGAATGTGTTGGCCGAGGCGCAGATGACCGCCTGCCTGCGCTGCGGCCGCTGCGCCACCGTCTGTCCGATGGGCCTGCTGCCCCAGCCGATGTCTGAAGCCGCCGTCAAGGGCGACTATGACCGCTATGAAAACAAGCTGTTCGGCCTGGAGTGCATCCAGTGCGGCAGCTGCACCTACATCTGCCCGGCCAAGCGGCCCCTGATGCAGATCTTCAAGCAGGCCAAGGCGGAAATAACCGCGCGCAAGCGCGCTGAGGCAGGAGGCAACAAATGAATACTGCGCTGAATATCTCCTCCAGCCCCCACGCGAGGGACAAGTGGACGACCGCATTCATCATGCGGGCCGTCCTGCTGGCGCTGCTGCCGGCGACGATCGTCGGCGTGCTGAACCACGGCTTCCACGCGCTGCTGATCATCCTGGTCAGCGTCGTCACGGCGGTGCTGTGCGAATTCCTGTTTGACAAGCTCTGCCACAAGCCGGATACCTGGAAGGACGGCAGCGCGGCGGTCAC
>CACWVN010000011.1 GCA_902764285.1 uncultured Eubacteriales bacterium | reverse complement strand
TATACCCCGCTCTCCCGCGGCAGCCGCGGCGACGCCGTGCGCGCCATCCAGCAGCCGCTGCTCGATCTGGGTTATTACGATTATTACGTGGACGGCATCTTCGGCCCGCGCACCCAGCAGGCCGTGCGCCTGCTCCAGGACGACCTGGGCCGCCCGGTGGACGGCGTGGCCGACGCCGAGCTGCAGCGCATCATCCTCTCGGGCAACCTGAACCGATACGATCCCTATCTGCCCCTGAACCGGGGCCGCCGCGGACTGCGCGTAAAGACCATGCAGGAGCGCCTGCGCGACCTGGGCTATCTGGCCGACGATGCCGACGGCATATTCGGCCGGCGCACCCAGAAGGCCGTCCAGCTGTTCCAGACGGAAAACGGACTGGCCATGAATGAGAGCGCGACGCGGGATACGCTGATGCGGCTCTATTCCGACAACGCCAACCGCTGCTCCAGCTTCATCGACCTGTATCCGGGCGATACCGGTTACCGCGTGCGCGAGCTGAACAATCGCCTGAGGGACCTCTATTACCTGGAGACCAGCCCCGGCAATACCTACACTGCCGAGACCTCCTCTGCCGTGCGCGTCTTCCAGCGCACCGCGGGGCTGCCTGAAACCGGCGATGCCACCCAGGCCGTGCTGCGCCTGCTGTTCAGCGACAGCGCGCCGGAGGCCCCGGGTTACATCGTGCTGCGCCGCGGCGACGAGAACGACCGCGTGCTGCGCCTGAAACAGCGCCTGAAGGAACTGGGATACTATACCGCCAGCGTCAGGACCAGCTACTTCGGCAGGGACACCAAGGCGGCGGTCGCGCTGTTCCAGCGGAAAGTGGGTCTGAAGGACACCGGCGTGGCCACCGTGCGCACCCAGCAGCTGCTGTTTGCCGACGATGCGCCGATATACGTCAAGCCCACCGTGATCGGCGAACCCATCATCACGCTGGACGCTTTCGATCACCGGGAGGACGGCGTGTACTGCATCACCGACGACAGCGCGCCCAGCGGCTACGTCACGTTCACCTGGGCCGCCGAGGGCAGCGTGAAATCGTATAACGTCAAGATTACCGACGAAAACAACTGGAGCTATCTGGACAACGACACGAATCTGACGCAGACGGGCGTATCCATTTCGACGCTCCCCTACAACGCAGTTTACACGCTGAAGATTACGGCTTATCCCGAGGATGGCGACAGCAGCCACATCACCAGCGCGTCGATCCGCTTCGCAAGGGTCGAAAAGCCCGCCGAGCCCGACCCGGAGGTCATCGGCACGGTCGGCAATCCGGTCATCTCCATCGATACCGTGGCCCGCACGGAAAACGGTGTCAGCTACGTCCAGCCGGGGACCATCACGTTCCACTGGTACGCGGAAGGACAGGTCGCGAGTTATTTTGTGGATATCCACGACGAGGGCGACGAGAGCGTCATCAGCACCGGCACCACCGACGAGCAGGCCAGCATCAAGAGCGCCGCGATGAACCAGGGCGAAATCTACACGATATTCGTGTACGCGATCCCCACCAACGGAACCATCGACAATGCCCGCGTGAAATTCATGCGCTTCGCCCTGCCTGTGATCGAACTGCCCGACCCGGATCCGACGCCCGTGCCGCCGGAGGTGCCTGCCGAAACGCCGGAGGTGCCCGCGGAGACGCCTGAGGTGCCCGCAGAGACGCCGGAAGCGCCCGCAGAGACGCCGCCGGAGGAGCCCCAGGAGACCCCGGAGGGAGAGGTGCTGCCGCCTGAGCCCTTGCCCGCGCCGCAGATCACGTTCGGCAACGTGGTGAATACCGTCGATGAAGTCAGCTATATCGACGGCGGTACGATCCCGATGCAGTGGAGCGTTTCCGGTTCGGTCGACCATTATCTCATCCAACTGCTGAGATCCGATGGATCCGTCTTTGCGGAGACCGAAACCACCGCGACGGGCTTCAATCCCAGCATCAACGGATTGGATTCCAATGAAATCTACACGCTGAAGGTAACGGCTGTGCCGGTTGGCGGCACTACGGATGCCGGCGCGTATGCCACCTCCAGGTTCGCGATTTACGTCGCGCCTCAGCCCGAACCCGAGCCGGAGCCTCAGCCCGAACCGCAGCCTGAACCGCAGCCTCAGCCCGAACCGGAACCCGAGCCCGAGCCCGAGCCGGAACCGGAGCCTCAGCCCGAACCGGAGCCTCAGCCCGAACCGGAACCCGAGCCGGAACCCGAGCCGGAACCCCAGCCGGAACCTGAGCCTGAACCGGAGCCCGAGCCTGAGCCTGAGCCTGAACCGGAGCCCGAGCCTGAACCGGAGCCGGAACCCGAACCCGAGCCCGAGCCGGAACCGGAACCCCAGCCCGAGCCGGAACCGGAACCCGAACCCGAGCCGGAACCCGAACCCGTCGTAACCAACACCTGGGATGTGCCGGTTACTGTCGACAGCGATCCCACGATCATCGCGCAGATGCAGGCGCGCCTGGTGGAATGGAACTGGCTGGAGAGCGAGGTTTACGTTCCCGGGCAGCTGGACGAAGCCACGATACAGGCCGTGCTGGATTTCCAGAACGCCGTGGGTGCGGACAGCCTGCAGCCCGTCGATCCGATGGATCCGATAATCGGTACGGATACGCTGGCCCTGCTGATGAACGATTACGGCCAGACCTATTACCGTTGACGACAGAAACGGAGGCTGCCGAACCGGCAGCCTCCGTGTGAACGAGGGCGGACCCTGAATGGGGTTCGCCCTCGTTTATGTTCTGTATACGGTATCCAGTGTGTAGGGCGCGGCAAGCTCCGGATGGATGCGCGTATCGCTGGCGCGCGTGAGATCGTTCAGATAACCGCCGAGCAGCATCCTGAACCCGTCCAGCGTATCCACGCCGTTCAGGCGGGACAGTATGTCCTCCGCCCCGGAGAGTCCGGACAGCCACCAGCTGCAGAATTTGCGCATTTCACAGATCGCGACCCGCTCGGGCCGGCATCTGCACGTCCGTTCCGCCAGGCGCACCAGCAGCGATATCCGCTCCGGCGCAAGGCGTTCGGGGATGCTTTCGTCCCGTCGCAGCCGTCGGATATCGTCGAATATCCACGGCTGTTTCAGCGCCGCGCGCCCGATGCTCACGCCTGCCGCGCCGGTGTCCCGGAGGAAGTCCAGCGCGTCGGCCGCGCAGGTCACACCGCCGTTGGCGTAGATCGGAATGCGCGCAGAAGCGCAGATCTCACGCAGGAGCCCGGTGTCAACCGCGCCGGTGTACATCTGGGCCCGCGTGCGGCCGTGGATCGTGACGGATTCGTAACCCAGCTGCTCCGCCGCCTGGACCAGCCGCGGCGCGACGATGTGCCCGGAATCCCATCCCAGGCGGATCTTCAGCCGGACCGGAAGCGGCGTGGCCTCCCGAACGGCCGCCATGATGCGCTCGGCCAGATCGGGTTCCTTCAGCAGGGCCGATCCGTTGCCGCTGCCCACCACTTTCCTGGCCGGACAGCCCATGTTGATCTCGATGGCGTCAAACCGGGCCAGCGCCGTCAGCCGCCGCGCGGATTCGGCCATCGCGCCGGGATCCCTGCCGATCAGCTGGGCGGCCAGGCTGCGCTCTTCCGGCAGCCGCAGCAGCGTCTCCTCAAAGGCAGGGCTCATGCGCTTCTTCGCCCGCCCGTAGGCCAGTGACTGGATCATCTCCGTCGTCGCGCCGTCCGCTCCGTAATCGAAACAGACGGCGCGAAAGCCGGCGTGCGTCATGCCGTCCATCGGCGCCAGCACGAACCGCGGTTCCGGCGGCCGTTCCCCCGGCATCATTCCCCGTCGCTTGCGTTGGCGAGCGCTTCGTTGAAGTGCGCTTCCATCGTCGCGTAATCGGTCGCGCCCAGCTCCATGCTGGTGACGATGCCGTTGGCGTCGATATAGATGCTGTACGGAATGGCGGACGTGGGATAGAGATAACCGCCGATGCTCCCGTCGTCGATGCCGAACGAATAGGTATATCCATTCTCTTCGACAAAATCCCTGACGGTCTGCTCGGATTCCATGCTGACGCCGATCACGACCAGGTCATCCGGATACGCCTCCGAAAGCGCCTGAATATCCGGTATTTCACGGACGCAGGGCGGGCACCAGGTGGCCCAGATGTTCAAGAACACGACCTTGCCGCGGCAGTCCGACAGGCGGAACGTTTCGCCGTCCAGCGTCTGCACTTCAAAATCAGGCGCAGGCTGCCCGATTTCCGCCGGCACGACCGATTCGGCAGCCGCCGAAGTGCAAACCAGCATGACCAGAACCATCCAGGCGATCAACAAGCGTTTCATGTAAAAAACCTCCCTTTTCATATTATTCATCGATTCGGATCCGACTGTCGCCGGTGATTTCATATCCCTTTTTGATCAACTGCGTCAGATCGTACGGGCGCCCGGCGGCGTCCGGGTAAATGTTCAGAAGGTAGATATAGGGTTCCACCCTTGAAGCGTCGATCTCGATGCACTTTTTCAGCATGGCCACGGCCTTGCCGTTGTTTCCGCCGGTATAATAGGCCATGGCTGCGGACGAAGCGTAGCTGTAGCTGTCGGGGCGGCGGGCAAGCGCGCGTTCATAGTAAAGGCCGGCGTCGTCATACTGCTGGTTCTGGAAGTACTGATACCCCAGCGAACCGTAAATATCGGCCTTCCACGCCAGATTCGCCTTCGCAAGGCTGCGCTGGCCTGAATCCGAAAAGGCATAGACGACGAACATGATCGCCAGCACGAAGAACAGCGTGAGCCCTACGATGCCGCGGATGTGGCGCATGAAGAAGCTGCCCTCGCGCTCGTCCTCGTAGACGTAATCCTCGTCTTCGTCGACGTCGTCATAATCGTCGTTCCCGTCATAATCGTCGTAATCGTCGTAACGGTCGCGGCTGTCTTCCACGCCGTCCAGGAACAGGTCGTCGGGGTCCATGGCCTTGGGCGGCACGAAGGTGTTTGCGGAGCGGCGCGCCATGCCGGGATGCTCGGGCGATTCCTCCAGCTTCGGCGCGTGCCCGTCCAGATTCGCCGGCGCGCTTTCCGGCCGGTGCACGTCGGGCGCGTGCCTTTCGGGGGCGTTCTCCTGCTTCCGGCGCGCGATGTCTTCGCGCCAGTCTTCCGCGGGCTCATCATCATCAAATTCCAAGGGAGCGAAGGATGGGCTGTCCCTGTCCGCAGGGGCTTCGTACGGACCGGCGATGATGCGGCGTTCCCTGTTCCAGTTCAGCAATTCCGCCGCGGCGTCGCCTTCCTGCGGCGCTCCGTCCGCGTCCGCGGGTTCCGAAACCGTTTCGGCGCCGGGATCGGCGAGATCCGTTTCTTCCGGCCGCGCGTCGGCGGCGGGCGCATCATCCTCCCGCTCGCCAGGCATGGAAACGTCGTCCTGCTCGGGCACGACGATCGCCTCGCCGCAGAAGGGACAGAACAGCATCACATCTTCAACTTTTTTCCGGCAATGCGAGCAATACATATTGATTCCTCCCCTGGCGAGGCAGCGCTACATGTTGCGCATGGCCTCGTAGTCGGGATCACCGTAGAACGTGCGATCCTCGCCGGGATCGCCGCCCAATTCCTCGACGGCGTTGCGAAGCTCGATGTAATCCAGATAGCCGATATCGGAAAGCGTGAGGAACGATTTCAGCGTGTCGATCGCCCTGGGATCGCCCAGCTTGCCGAGGAACGAAGCGTACAGCGCGCGCTGATCCGGCCGGTTCCGCAGCTTGTCCATCATGTGGTCGAAGATGCGGTCGTCGCCGGGGAAATTCGCGCAGATTTCGAGAATCAGCGTCTGGCCGTGTTCGGTGGCCGAATCATACCGATCCAGCAGCTCGCCGATGGCGCCGCCGCGCGCGATCAGCTGTTCCGCGGCCATATTGCACAGGTCGTCCTCTTCCCTGCCGCGGCAGACCATATCCACCAGGAGCGGCAGCGTATCCGCGCTGCCGATGTCCCCCAACAGCGCCAGCGCGGTCGCCCGCAGCGATTCGGGCCGGTCCGGATTCTCCACGATGCGCGTCAGCGCGGGCACGCACGCTTCGCCCAGCGCGGCCACACGGCTGTACAGCGGCTCCGGCAGGCCGATATCCCGCTTGTCGTATTCCTCGAGCAGCTTCATCAGATCCTTGGGATCGCTGTAGCGCTGGAAATACTCGCCGGGTTTTTCGCCATCCAGCCAGGTGGCCGGCGCGTTCAGCCAGCTCAGCATGATCTCATTGTATTTTTCCTCGATCTGCCGTTCCGTCATCCCCGGGTGCATGGCCATCCAGGTCCGCGCGTAATCGTAGAATTTTCCGTCAAAATCATGGATTTTCATCGCAGTTGAACTCTCCTATCTTCTCGAGACACCCGGCGATGCGCCTGGCGTAGTAAACCATCTGGCGGCGTGGACAGCGGAACACCCGGCAGATCTCCCCGATTCCCGTTTTGGGGCCGTAGACCAGCAGGTAATTGTAGGCGAGCGCCGCGGAAGCGCCGGCGATGCAGCGCAGCGGATCCACCCGCGTTCCCCGCGTCTGGCGGTAGGCCGACCACAGCAGCGTCAGCGGCAGCAGCGCGGAAACGCCGTATTCGTCCTCCATAATCTCCGCCGTGTACCGCACCAGCTGCCTTTCGCCTACGCTCAGCCGCGACAGCATCGCTTCGGCGTCGGGCAGCATCTGCGCCATGATGCCCGATGCGTCCGACGACATGCCGTCAGGCGCCTTGCCCTGCAGGCGCAGCGCCAGCGCGGCGTGGAGCTTCAGATCCATCGGAGAATCCGCCGAGAACAGGATTTCGCGCAGCACGCTCCTGGATTCCCGGGAATCGATCACCGTCAGCGCCGTCACCGCCGCGCGGCTCAGACGCCCGTCCTCGGCGTGCGCGGCCCATTCCACCAGCTGGCGGAAATCCGGGTTTTGCTGCCAGAGCGCGTCGACATGATCGAATCCGCGGCCCAACTGGTCGACGAGCTCCGCAAAACGGTTTCGGAACTCCTCCCGGGGCACTTGGTAGGCGTAGTCCAGCGTGTAATCCGAAAGCGCGCCGCGGTGCGCTGCATCCTGATAAAAGCGCGCGATGCTGTCGTTGGGGTCGATGCGCAGTATCCTGGCCCAGAATCGCTCCAGCTGGCCGTCCGGCGCGCCGGTATGCGCCAGGGCGATCGCCCGGATATGCAGCAGATCCCGGTCGAACGGCGCCTCCTGCAGCGCCAGGCGGGCAAATTCGGCCACGCGCTCGTGCATCTTCAATTCACCCATGGCGTAGATCATCAGCCGCAGTTCCGGCCCCACGGGACGTTCCCCGGCCGCGCGGTCGATCAGCGTTCCCGCCGTCGATTCGTCGCCGAGCAGCGCGTAGACCTGCGCGCAGACGCACAGCGCGCGCACCGAAGGCGGATACCCCGCGGCGGCGCGCTCCGCCTGGAGCGCGGCCTTTTCGGGTTCTCCGTTCATAAACAGCGCCATGGCGTACAGCGCGCGCATCTCAAACTGCTCCGACGCCATCGCCAGCGATTGTTCAAACAGGCGGCAGGCGCTTTCGGCGTCGCCGGCCTTCAGCGCTTCGCAGCCGCGATCGGCGATGCGCGCGGCCCGGCGCAGCTTCCGGCTGGCGGAACGGTTCATCTCGCTGTAGTAATCGATCTCGTCCGCCAGGCGGCTGACTTCCTCCAGCCGCGCGCCCTCCGGATCCCGCAGCCGGTAGAGCCCCAGCGTCTTCCTCGCGCCGGTGACGTCGTTCATGCCCAGCTGGTTCAGCGCGAGCCCGTAATAGCATTCCGAAGGGCCGTCGCCCTCGGCCAGCATGTCCAGAAGCAGCCGCGTCGATTGGCTGTGGCAGCCCATTTCGCAGTACAGCTCCGCCAGATCCAGCCTGTATTCGCGATTCTCCGGCGATTCCTCTACCGCCCGGCGCATCAGCTCCAGCGCGTCGACGACGTTGTTGTCGCGCCGGTTCATCATGGCCCGGTGGTGCATATAGGCCGGGGAACGCACAAAAGAGACCAGTTTTGGATTTTTGTTCATTGATCCTCCCGATGCGTCGCCGCCGAAAGCAGCGTTTTGAGGTCTTCCTCGCTGAACTGATAACGCTTGTTGCAGAAGTGGCAATCCACCTGTGCGCCGTGCTGGGTGTTGATCATGTCGGTCAGTTCCTCCGAGCCCAGCGAGATCAGCGCGCGCTCGATCCGTTCGCGGCTGCAATCGCAGGCGTAACGGGTTTCCCTGCGCTCCAGCACCTGCGGCTGCAGATGCAGAAGCAGCTGGTTCACCGCGCCGTCCAGATGGTATTCCTTCATTGTGCCCGAGATATCCATAAACATGCCGGCGCTGGCTTCGACGGACCGTATGGCGGCCTCGCCGGCGCCGGGCATCATCTGGACGATCAGCCCGCCCGCCGATTCCACCTTTTCATCGGACACCAGCACGCCGAGGGACACCAGCGAGGGCGTTTGTTCGGAGGCGGTGAAGTACATGGCAAAGTCCTCGGCGATCTCGCCGGAGACCAGGTTCACCTGGCCCACGTAGGGCTCGCGCAGGTGCATGTCCTTAATGACGGTCAGACGCCCGTTCTTCCCCACCGCGGCGCCCACCGGCAGCTTGGGACCGCTGCGGGGCAGGTCGATGTCGGGGTTGTCCACATAGCCTTTCACGACGCACTGGTCGCTGGCCACGGCCAGCACCGTGCCGATCGGGCCGCCGCCCTTGATGGACGCGGTAACGCTTTCGCCGCTGCCCTTCAGCATGCTGCCCATCATGGCCGCGGCGGTGAGCGTCCGGCCCAGCGCCGCGCAGGCGATCTTCGAAAGCCCGTGGATTTCCTTTGCGCGCTGTACCAGCGCGGTGCTTTCGATCAATATGGCCCGGGCCTGCCCTTCGAGCAGCGAGATGTGCAGTATGCCGTCGCGGTTGTTCCATTCCATCGCCAGATAACTCCTTACAGTCTATTCGCGCGTCGCGCTGAAGTGTATTCTCGCCTCTTGAGGCTTTGGGGATTCGAAGGTGCGATCCCCGTAGACGCGGATATCCACGAATCCGTTTTCACGCAGAAGCTGGACGAGGTGCTCCGGCTCGTGGGCCTTCTGCACGTGGATTTCCACGTAACGCCGATAGAGGTCCTCCCGATCGCGCACGAAAAATGTGATATCCATGGTCGCGGTTTTCGAATCGGCGTCCCAGCGGTTGCTCCACAGATAGGCTTCATCATCCCGCTCTTCGCCGAAGAAGCCGTTTCCGAGCACGTTTTCCAGCTTCCAGGCCGAGGAAATATCGAAAGCCAGCGCGCCGCCGGGCTTCAGCGCCCGCCGGGCCGATGCGAAAAAGGCGTTCAGCCGCGCGTCGTCCAGCAGATAATTGACGCCGTCGCAGGCGCACACCAGCGCGTCCGCGGGCCGCGGCAGGCTGAGCGCACACATATCCTGGCATACGAACATCGCCTGCACGCCGTTCAGGCGGGCCTTCTCCTGCGCCCGTTCCAGCATTTGGGCCGACAGGTCGACGCCGGTGACGCGCAGCCCGCGCCCGGCAAAGCGCACGGACATCGCGCCGGTGCCGCAGGCGCAGTCGCAGATGTGCCTCAGATCGAGGCCCGGGCGGGCTGTCAGCTTCAGATAGTAATCCGCCCAGCCGTCGTAATCGACATCGTCCATCAGGGCGTCGTATACCCGCGCGAGCGCATCGTAAGCAGCCATTCACATTCCCCGATCGCACGGCCGCCGGCGGTTTGAAGCCAATGCGGCCCTGCCCATAAATTAATCCAATATATATTCTACCACACGCGCCGGTTTTTTTCAATTGCGCGCGGCGACTTCCCGAAAATGTTTTGCGCCGGATAACACAATTCTAACCCGACACGGCGCGCGCCATGCCGGAGAATATGATATGATTGCGCCAGAAAAAAGCGGAGGCAGCCGATGAAATACGATCTCGTGATATTCGACCTGGACGGAACCATTCTGGATACGCTGGAGGATTTGACGGAAGCGGCCAACCGCGTGCTGCGGGAGGCCGGGTTCCCCGCGCACGACAAGGCGGAAATCCGGCGGTTTATCGGCAACGGCGCCGCCAATATGATCCGCCTTGCCGTGCCCGACGGCACGCCGCAATCCGTGCGGGAGCGTCTTCTGGCCCGGTTCAGGGAATACTACATGGCGCACGTCAACGTGACGACGCGCCCCTACGCCGGCATCCCTGCGCTGATGCGCGCGCTTCGCGAAGCCGGCGCGCACATCGCCGTCAATTCCAACAAGCCGGACGCGGCCGTAAAAGCGCTGTGCGCGGCGCACTTCGGGGATCTCGTGGAGCTGTGCGCCGGAGAAACGCCCGATGTGCCGCGAAAACCCGCGCCGGATGCCGCGCTGCGGATCATGCGCGCGTTTGGCGCGCTGCCAGAAAAAACGCTGTACGTCGGCGACGGCGATACGGACATGCTGACCGCCGGGAACGCGGGCATCGACGGAGCGTGGGTGAAATGGGGATACCGCGACGAGGAGGACCTGCGGGGGCTGGCGTACATCGGCGCCTTTGAAAGCCCGCTGGAAATGCAGAGATTTCTTCTTTCCTGATTTGATTGTCACTGCGTTCCTTCGGAACCCGGCGCGGCCGTACGCTTTCCGGATCCATTATTCAAAAAAGCACCGGTAATACCGGTGCTTTTTACTCATTTACGGGTTTGGGTTCTGCGCGATTTCCAGAAGGATCGCGTTCAGGATGACCGCTGCGACGGAAATGCCGCCCTTCTTCCCCCGGACGACGATGCTGTTCAGATCGCTGTCGAGCAGCCGTTCCTTCAACTGGATGACGCTGGCAAACCCGGCGGGCGCGGCCAGCACGCATACATCGCTCATGGGCTCGTGCTGGCGCCGCTGGATCATCCGGCTGAGCGCGGCGGGCGCGCTGCCCACGACCATTAGCTTGGGACCGGGCACGGACAGGCCTATGTCGGCCGCCACTTCGGCCCGGGTTACGCGGCGGCGTTCGGCCAGAGACACTACCTGCGGATCGCCGATGAAACACAGCACCTTTGCGCCTTTGTCGCCGAGAAGCGCTTCGTTGATCTCGCCGGCCATCAGCGTGGTGTCGGTAATGATCGAGCCTCCGGATTCAACGAGCCGCCTGATGTGGGTCAGCGCGGTGGGCCCGAAATAAATGCTTTCCACCAGCGCGCGATCCCGGGTTTCCTCTTCGACGGTCTTCAGCGCGTTGGCGACCCCTTCGTTTATATAAGGGGGATCGGCGCGGTGTCTGCCGCCGTTCGGATGTTTGATATACAATTTTGCCACTCCATTTCAAATAATCGGAACGATTAAGGCCGTCCCGGCTGATACAGATTAACTATAGCGCCCGGAAACGAGTATTTCAAGAGAGTTGAGCATCAAATTCGGTTAACTGTTTGCCGGCTTCATCCGGTTCTATGAAGCCTTTCGCCGGTTCGCTGTCCGGCGGATCTATGTATGCAGCATGCATACAAAAGCTCGTCCGTAAAAAAAGGAAGCAGCCTCATCCAACTGAGAATACTTCCTTATGGCAGGGGCAGAAGGATTCGAACCCTCAACAAAGGTTTTGGAGACCCACGTGTTACCATTACACCATGCCCCTATGTCTTGCAAACAAACAGTATTATACTGAACACAGGGACATTTGTCAATAGCCTGGGCCGAATTTTAACCCGGTCCTGAAGGCCGTATCCGAATCAGCCGGCCTCCGCGGGCGGTGCATTTCGCGCGTCGATCAGCTTTTTGACGGCCTGAATGGCGGTCGAGAGCTGGTTGTCGCTGGTCGGATCGGGATCCAGTGGTATCCTGTTCCCCTCCAGCGCCACTTCCACGTCGGGCTTTACGCCGACGCCGTGAATGGAGCGGTCGTCCGCGTCATAGTAGCTGGAAGTGGTCAGCTGCAGCCCGGCGCCGTCCTCGTCGTAGGTCAGCAGCGTCTGAACGATGCCCTTTCCGTAGGTCGTCATGCCCACGACGGTCCCCCGGTCGAAGGCCTGGACCGACGCGGCCAGGATCTCGGACGCGCTGGCGGACATCTCGTTCACGAGCACCACCACCGGAATATCGTACATGGCGTCGTCAGAATAATAATCCATCCGCGTGCCGTCGCGCTCCTTGACGTATACGATGACGCCCGAGGGCAGGATGCTGTCCGCGATGCGCGTCACCTGGTCGAGCAGACCGCCGGGATTGTTGCGCACGTCGATGATCATGCCGGCGGCGTTCTGCTGGCGGAAGAATTCGAGCGCCTGGGCGAACCGGTCGGCGGCATCGCCGGTGAACTGGCTGATGGAGACGTAGCCCATCCCGCCGTCCAGCATGCAGAATTCGGCATAGCTGATGTTGACGTCCGCGCGCAGCACGTCTATTTGGATGGTGTCGCCGTCGCGGATGATCGTCAGCGTGACGTGCGTGCCTTCCTTGCCGCGGATCATATTTATGGCGTCGTTGTAGGTGTGTCCGTTCTCACCGCTGATCGCTTCGCCATCCACGGCGACGATCATATCGCCCGCCCGGATCCCGGCCTGCTCGGCCGGCGTGCCCGTATAAACGCGCAGCACCTGGATGTAGCCCTCTTCGGAGCGCTGGATCAGCACGCCGATGCCGTGGTAAAGCCCGGCGGAATCCTCGTTGGCGCGGGTCAGCTCCTCCGGCGTGTAATAAAAGGTGTATGGATCGCCGGCGGCGGCCGTCATGCCGCGGATGGCGCCCAGCACCAGCTGGGATTCGTCCAGCTCCTGGTAAAAATCGCTCATCAGGGTTTTGCGGACCTCATCCAGCCGGCTGTAGCGCTGGATCCGGTCGTACTCGTCCTGGGTAACCCAGCGGGTATCGCCGGTACGGCTGCCGGCTCGCCCGGAAATCAGCAGCGTCGCCGTGGACGAGAGCGCCGCGATCATGACCGCCGCCCAAACCAGCGTGAAGATCCGCACAGTGTTTTTCTTCATGAAAACCTCCGGGATGGAACGTTTCTGTCAAAAGAAAGCGCCGACTGGGTCAAGCCGGCGCATCCGAGCCTTCCATGGAAAGAATATGTCCGCGCACGGAAGGCCATTACAGGCGCAGCTTGCGGTTGTTGTCGCCCTTGCCCAGCAGCATCATCATCTTGAAGGTGACGGCATCGTCAAAGTTGCGCAGATCGAGGCCGATGGCGTGCTGCACCTTCTCCAGGCGGTAAACCAGCGTGTTCCTGTGGATGTACAGCTTGCGGGCCGTTTCGGAAAGATTCAGGCTGTTATCGAAGAAGGTTTCGATGGTATGGATCATTTCATCGTTGAACAGCCGCGCGGTCTTCCGGTTGAAGATGCGGGCGTTGTAATCGGCGCCGAGCTCCGGGGAAACGTCGCTGAGGAAGCGCTCGAGCAGCAGGTTGCGGTACAGGAACACCCGGCGCGCCGGATGATAGACGCGGCCGACGTTGATGGCCTTTCGGGCCTCGGCGAAGGCCTCGGGGATGCCGGACAGATCGGGGCGCGGATCGGATATGCCGATGAACACGGTGTTCCCCGTCTCGGTGAGCAGACTGCTTTCGAAGGCGTTGGCGTACTCTTCGATCTCGGCAAAGTCGGCGTCTTCATCGACGGCCTTCAGCATGGCGACCGCCTGGTGGCCGACCTCGGTAATCAGATCGGCGTCGGAGTCCATGGCGTCCGACATCAGCTGAATGGCGGATTCCACTTCCATATCCTGGAAATAGAAATACAGCACGCAGCGATTGCCTTCCATCGGGATCTCATGCTCGGAGGCCAGGGATTCCAGTTCGGCACCCTCGGATTCGCCGCGGAGGATCAGCCGCAGCGCCTGTTCGCGGCTGGTATGCCCCATATCCTCGCGGATCATCATATTCAATAGCTCAGCGCACAGGATGGCGCATTTTTTGACATCCTCGCTGTCGCCGTGGAGACAGATGAACACCGGCTGCTCCTCACCCGCGCCGATCAGCGTAACGCCGCCGTAGACGAACGGCATGGTGGGATTCTGAAGCAGCTCCTTGGGCATGGTCAGCGTGCGGCTGTCGCCTTCGGGCAGTATGACGTTTCCGTTGTAATCCAGCAGCAGCGCTGAAAAATCAATCATATCGAGAATACGGGCGATTTTGACCGTAATGCGATGATCGAGATACATGAATGGATTCCCTCCCGACGGTTTCTTTTCTGATGACAACAGTATAGCGGCCGAATGTTTATATTCGGCGTAAATTTGCTCAAAGGTTGTTGATTCCTTGTTAATTTTCGCTGTTTTTGTATAGATTACACGAATTATTAAAATTGAGTGTCCGTTTATGTGCGAAAAAGGTTTTGCGCGCGTTCAGTCGACCAGCAGATCCCCGTCCAGCCATTCGCGCATGATCCGGCTCTTTGGCGCGCTTGCCGTCCAGAGTACGTCGGGGATCAGTCCGGTTTCGCGGATGCTCACCGCCCGTTGCTTGGCGATGATGATGTGATCCAGCAGCGATACCTGGATCGGCACGACCGCATTCAACGTGCGCAGCGTGCACATCAGGTCTTCCTTCGACGGCCTGAGCGTACCGCGGGTATGGTTGTGCGACAGCACGATATATTTCGCTCCGTCGCGAATCGTCGTATAGAGCAGCGGTCTGAGATAAAAAGGCGCGCTGTCCACGCCGCCTCTCTGCAAAAGGTATGAACGAATCAGCCTGCCGTTGTTGTTCAGCAGCACCAGGTAAAAGCATTCCTCGTGCGCGCCGATATACAGCGCGCGAAGGTATTCCGCCATCTTGGTCACGGAATCCAGCATGGGCCGGACGCCGTGGACCTGGCTCATGCAGGTGCTCGCCAGATGCGGAATCATCGAATAATAGAACGCGTCCAGCCTGGCGATCCCAGCCTGCATCATCGCGATCCGGCTGGATTCCAGGAATTGGACGGGCGAAGGATACCGGTTGCGGACGATATTGACGACCTCATCCGGCGGAACCCGCTTATGCATGGAGGCCTGGACGCGCTCGATGGCCTGATACACGCGTTCGCGCTTGTCGTCGCTGCCCATCATTCCAGCGCGCCGGCCTGCTCCAGCGCCGTCTGCACGTCGGCGGGATCCTCCAGCCGCCGGCCCATGTACCAGCCGTCTTCCTCGGCGTCGTACAGCAATTCCGCGGCGCCGTCCACGGCCACGCCGTTCTTTTCGAACACCAGGTCCAGGGAGACCGGTTTTTCGATATCGTATAAATCCACCACATATTCGCGTTCGGAAAGGCTTTCGGCGTCCTCATAATCCGCCAGAAAGCCGCGCAGGGCCGCCAGCTGCGCCGGCGTCAGATTCAGCTTCATATCCGTCCCCTTCTTCGGTAAGATCGAAATGGTTTTTCCATACTCAGTTTATCGCATCCATGCCGGTTTTGCAATACCTGCGCAAAAAATCAGTTGACCGAAATTCAATTGTTCCGTATAATGATATGAGAGTATACGATTTAAGCGAGGCCGAGACCATGAAAACCGCTTACGGCAAGCTGGCGCTGCTGGCGATCGCGCTGGCTGCGGCGCTGCTTTTGTTTGCGCCGATGCGCTCCGGGCTGGAGGATTATCTCTACGCGCGCCCGGGGCTGATAAAGATGAACCGCGGGGATACCTACGATATCACCTATCACCTGATTTCCGAAAACCCGCAGGTCGTCAGTTTTACATCTACTGACACCACCGTTGCGGCGGTGAATTCCGCCGGCAAGGTTACCGCGATGGGCCCGGGCGAAGCCCAGATCCGGCTGAAGGCCCGGGACGGCGCCAAGGCGGTCGTGCGCGTAAAGGTGGCGGGCAATCCGGCCACCTCCCTGTCGTTGAACGCCAGCGCCCTCGCCATGGAAAAAGGCCAGGTCACCGGGCTGCGCGCATTGTTTGACCAGGATGCCGAGGAGACGCTGGTGGAATGGAGCAGCCTGGATGAACAGGTGGCCCAGGTGGACGCCGTGGGGCGCGTCACCGCCGTCGGCGGCGGAAAAACGCGCGTCGTGGCCAGGACGCCCAACGGCGTTACCGCCGAGGCGGAGATCAGCGTTCACGTCAGCGGAACCGCCGTTCGAATCATCCCGGAAGACGTCACCGTGGGCATCGGCACGCGGCTGCGCCTGGGCAGCTATTACCTGCCCGACGACACCACCGATGAGATCACCCATTGGACCAGCAGCGATGAAACCGTGCTGCGCGTCGAAAACGACGGCACCATGGAGGCCGTGGGTATCGGCAGCGCGGTGCTGGGCGTCTTTTCCGCGGAAGGCCTTTCCGGCAGCACGGTGATTCGCGTCGAGCCTTCCGCCGCGGATTTTGCCATCTCCCCCACCGCTGCCACGCTGGAGCGCGGCAACGCCTTTGAACTGGTGCCCCGCTTCATCAACGCCGAAGGACAGCTGGATGAGCGCTCCAGCGGCCATTACATCACCTGGGTTTCCAGCGATCCGGAGGTGGCCAGCGTGGAAAGCGGGCTGGTCAAGGCGCTGAAATCCGGGCGGACGCGCATCACGGCCTATGCCGACGGCATGGAATCCACCTGCGATCTGCGGGTGCAGGTGCTGGTGCATGAGGTACGGCTGGATACCAACGAGGTCTACCTGCTCCGGGAACAGACTGTCAATCCCATCCAGCTGAACGCGCAGGTCGTGCCCGCCGACGCGGACGAGCCCTGGATCACCTTCACGAGCGACAACGAGCTGGTGGCCACGGTGAACGACGACGGCCTGGTGTCGCCCACCGGCGGATACGGTACCGCCGTCATCACCGCCCGCGCGCAGAGCGGCGCGGAAGCGCGCTTTACGCTGAACGTGGTGCTGCAGCTGCCGGAGGGATACGATGCCTCGGCGCCTGCGGAAGACGCCGCGTTTCAGGAATAAAACGGCCGCGCCCATGATTTTGTCGGGATTTCCCTGATCCGGGAAATTACTGGATAGCGGCCTTGGCCTTCTCCGCCAGCACCGCGAAAGCGGCGGGATCGGAAATAGCCAGCTCGGCCAGCATCTTGCGGTTGATATCGATGCCGGCGACCTTCAGGCCGTTGATCAGCCTGGAATAGCTCAGGCCGTTGATGCGGGCCGCCGCGTTGATGCGGGCGATCCACAGGCGGCGGAAATCGCGCTTGCGGAGTTTACGGCCGATATAGGCGTAGCGCAGAGAACGGCGAACCTGTTCGCTGGCGGCGCGATACTGCTTGCTCTTGGCGCCAAAATAGCCCTTCGCAAGCTTCATTACCTTACGCTTTTTCTTCTGTGCGTTGACTGCACGCTTGATCCTTGCCATACTTGATTCGCCTCCTTACTTGTACGGAATCAGTTTCTTCATGGTGCGGCCTTCTGTGGTGGTCAGATAGGCGGCCTTGCGCAGGTTACGGGTGCGCTTGGTGGGCTTCTTGGTCAGGATGTGACGCTTGAAAGCCTGAGCGCGCTTTACCTTGCCGGTCTTGGTGAGATTAAAACGCTTTGCGGCGCCCTTGTGCGTCTTCTGCTTGGGCATGGGGTTTTCCTCCTCTCGTCAGTGGGAGCGCTCAATCGGCGCTCTTCGGTGAAATGAACATGGACATGTTGCGTCCCTCGATCTGAGGGGCCTTGTCCACCGTTCCATACTCCTTGATTCGATCGGCAAATTCATCCATGATCTGACGGCCAATTTCGGAATGGGTGATCTGGCGGCCGCGGAAGCGGATCGTCACCTTCACCTTGTTGCCATCCTTCAGGAACTTGACGGCGTTTTTATACTTCACGTCGACGTCGTGATCCTCAATCGTGGCGGACAGGCGAACTTCCTTGACGGTAATGACCTTCTGATTTTTGCGGAATTCACGCTCTTTCTTGGACTGCTCGAAGCGATACTTGCCGTAATCCATGAGCTTGCACACCGGCGGACGGGCCTGCGGCGCAATCTTGACCAGGTCGAGCTGCCGCTCGTCGGCCAGGGCAAGCGCCTCCCGGCTGGACATCACGCCCAGCTGTTCGCCGTTCTGATCCACTACGCGCACCTCGCGATCGCGAATCTCCTCGTTAATCATGAGATCGTTAATACCGAAGCACCTCCCAATACTGTCTGTCAGTCGAATCGCCGGATTGAAAAAGAGCAGCGCACAGGCGCCGCTCTTATCAAGCCCACAGGGGCCCTTCTGATGTTTCAGAAACCACAACAGCGTTAGCCGCAGGGTGAGAAGCCGGCGCTTCTGCTTACCTGAGATATTATACACGCTCGCGTGCGCCATGGCAAGGGCAGATTTTGTTAAATTTTCCACGTAATCAAATAGCCAAAACCTTTTATTCCCCGGCAGCGTCTGATATAATGAATACAGCATTACACAAAGGAGGCCTTTATCATGAAGAGACTTTTGACTCTGCTGCTGGCATTGATCCTCACTGCCAGCCTGCCCGCCCTCGCGGAGGTATTGCTGCAGGACCTCATCGACGCCAACGCCGACGTCCACCACGAATCCGCCCATCTGAAGGTGAAAGCGGATTTGAACTGCGGCATACAGATGGAATCCGGCCCGATGACCGTGCCCATCAGCATCGATATGGATATCGCCGCCAAGGGCGACCGCGCCGTCGGCGATGGCACCCTCTCGTCCATGCTCCTCGGCCCCGATGGATACAGTTTTGATTTCATCGTGGATCAGGGCATGCTCAGCATGTACATCAACGGCGAGCGGATATCTTCCTCGCCGGTGGGAACGTCCTTCGACCTTTCCAACCCCGTCATCGGCACGCTTCCGCAGGGCGGCACGGTGACCGGGACGGAAATGGGCTGGTCGGTTTCCTACGACCTGAGCGACCTGATGGACTCGCTCGGACAGGTGGCGCAGGGCTTCAACATCGGATTGTCCGGAACCCTCCTCTACAATTTCGACGCCGACCTTCACTTTTCGGGTCTGACGATCGACATCGAAAGCCTGGATCTCAGCAGCCAGGGCGTGGACATGTCGCTGGCAGGCAGCATATCCTTTAATTATGTCAGTTTCGACGACGTGACCGACGCCGATATGAACCGCCCGCTGACCGGCGGCAGTTCCAAGGCGGCCTGATACAGCCAACCCGCCGGTGTGGGCTATGCCTTGACCCGCCCCGGTTTCACACAGGAAGCGGCAGCCAATCGCTGCCGCTTCATCTTTTTACGATCACCAGGCCGCGGGGCCGGGCCGAAATCCTTATGCCCTCGCCGCGCCGACGGCGGAAAACGCCAGAAACACCACCAGGTTGACCGCCACGATGCCCGCGCCGGTGGGCATGGAATAGACGCAGGAGAGCATCATGCCGACGACAAAGCAGACCACGGAAATGACCGCCGACGAGATCGTGACGGAGCGGAAGCGCGAAAACACGCGCATCGACGACAGCGCCGGGAAGATGATGAGGCTGGAGATCAGCAGCGTGCCCATCATGCGCATGCCGACGACGACGGTCATGGCCGTCAGCATGGCCACCAGCATGTTGTAGGTCCCTGCCTTCACGCCGGTCGCGCGGGCGAAGGATTCGTCGAACGTGACGGCGAAGATGCGCGGATAAAACAGTATGAACAGCACCAGCACCACCGCCGACAGCGACACGGACAGCCAGACGTCCGAACTGCTCTTGGCCAGTATGGAGCCGAACATGTAGTTGCTGACCTCGCCGTTCATGCCGCTGGTCTTGCTGGTGATGATCACGCCCACCGCCAGCGCGCTGGTGGAGATCAGCGCGATCGCCGAATCGCCGCGCATGCTGCTGCGCTCGCTGATGCGCAATAACAGGAATGCGCACAGCATGACCACCACGAGCGTGAACGGCAGCGGGCTGTCGGCGATGGCCGCGAAGAGGCCGGCCAGGCCGTTTCTAAGCCCTTCCGGCAGGAATCCAGGCAGACTGGCCGCGGTGACATAGCCCAGCGCCTTTGCCGCCGTCAGCGCGCCGAAGCCCACATGGGACAGGCCGTCGCCTATCATCGAATACCGCTTCAGCACGAGCGTAACGCCCAGCAGCGACGCGCACAGCGAGACCATCGTGCCCACCAGCAGCGCGCGGACGATGTAGCCCTGCTTGAGGTAAAGACCGAACGCGGCAAACATGGCGGCGATATCCCGCGCGTGCAGTATCAGCCACAGCGCCACCAACGCCAGCGCGATCCACAGCACAGCGGCGGCGCGCCTGCCCGGCGTTTTCCCCGGGCGCTTCATCAGGGCGCGGCGAAGCAGATCACCCATTCGCGCTCACCTTCCCTTCCGTGAAACGCTCGCGGTATTCGGCGGCGGAGCCGAAGAAATCCATGCCCCGATCCATCACCAGCACCTTGTTCGCGTCGCGCAGCGCGCCGCCAATGTCATGGGATACCATCACCACGGCCACGCGGTGCACCCGGTTCAGCTCGCGGATCACGTCGTAAAACTCCTGCGCAGCCGCCGGGTCGAGGCCGGTCACCGGCTCGTCCAGCAGCAATATGGCGTCGGTGGCGCACAGCGCCCGCGCCAGCAGCGCGCGCTGCTGCTGGCCGCCGGAGAGCGTGCGATAGGATTTTTTGCGCATGCGCTCGATGTCCAGCAGCCGCATGTTGTTCAGCGCCTTTTCCTTTTCCACGCGCCCGTAGAAGAAGAGCCGGCCCATGCGGTTCACGCAGCCGGACAGCACGACCTCCTCCACCGAGGCGGGAAAATCCCGCTGGGCGGCGGTCTGCTGCGGCAGGTAACCGATGCGGTTCTTCACCAGGCCGTCGCCGTAGACGATCCTGCCGGAGCGCGGCTTCACCAGCCCCAGCATGGCGCGCATCAGCGTGCTTTTGCCCGAGCCGTTTTCGCCGACGATCACCAGGTAATCCCCGCGCTCCACCTCCAGGCTGACGCGGTCAACGGCAACCGCGCCCTCAAAGGCGATGGTCACATCCTTCATGGCAATCAGCGCCATGGGCCGCCTCCTTTCCGCCGTCCGCCCGGCATTTCGCGCACAGGCCCACCAGTATCGTTTCCCGAGGGTCCAGCCGGAAACCGTGCTCGCTGATCAGGTGCTCCGACATGGCGCGCATCAGGCTGCAATCCACGTGCATCAGGTTGCCGCAGCGGCTGCACATCATGTGGAAATGGCCGTCACAGCTGGAGGCGTCCGCCACGTGCTGGTACTGGGTCACGCCCTGGTTCTGGTACTTGCGCACGCTGCCCTGCTCAGCCAGCAGCTCGAGATACCGATACACCGTGGAGCGGCCGATCTTTTCGCCGCGGTCCTGCATTTCAAACACGACGTCGTCCACGGAGAAATGCTGCAGGCTCCGCTCGCGAAGGAATTTCATCAATTCGCGCTTCTGGCGCGTGCTGTACTCGCCGCGGGTCATCGCAATCCCTCCCGCAGCGCTTCGACGTTCTTCCACATCAGCGTCACATAGGTCTCGCCGGCGTCGAATTCATCCTGCGTGACGCTCTGGACGGAGTGCATCGTCAGGATCCGCGCGCCGGTCTCCTCGGCGATGGTCTGCGCCACGGCCTGCGAGCTCATCTCGATGGTGTAGATCACCGGGATATGGTCGTCGTTGACGCGCTGGATCAGCGCCATCATGGTTTGCGGCGTCGGCTCGGTCTCGGCCGTGCAGGAGGCGAAGGCCGCGGCGTAATCCAGACCGTAGGCGCGCACGAAATAAAGGAACGGAAAGCGGTCGGCGAAGACGACCTCGCGGCGCGCGCCGTCGCGGACCACCGCCTCGAAGGCGGCGTCGATCTCGTCGATCTGTGCGATGTACGCGTCGGCGTTCGCCTGATAGACCTCCGCGTTTTCAGGGTCGATTCCGGACAGCCGGTCCGCGAGCGCCAGGACCATCCGGCGGGCGTTTTTCGGCGAGGTCCAGATGTGCTCGTCGTACTCAGGTCCTTCCGCTTCCGCGTGCTCGTGGCCCTCTTCCTCGACGGCGTCTACCGCGTCCATCATCCGAAGCGTCTCGGGCGAATCGCCGTCGTAGCCGGAGAGGATGCTGTCTACCCAGGCGTCGCTCTCGCCGCCGATGTACACGAACAGGTCCGACTGTCCGATCATCAGGATATCGGAGGGCGAAGGATCGTAAAAATGCACCTCGGCGCCGGGATGGATCAGCATGGTCACTTCCCCACAGTCGCCCACAACCTGCCGCGCGAAATCGTAGCACGGGAAGTCGGTGGCCGTCACGCTGATGACGCCTTCAGCCGCCGCGGCGCCGCACAACAACAGCAGAATCACGGAGAAAACAAATAACTTTTTCATAAAACGATGCCCTCATTTTGAATTTCGTTTTCAATTTCAGTTTTGTATTATATAGTTTTTCCCGCGCGATGTCAAGCCTATGCGGAAAATAACGCGGTTTCGCGCGGCGGATTGTCCGCCGTCCGGGTGCAGTTATCGAAATTTAACCTCCCGCCATTGTAAAAGATTGAAGCCTTAACATGAATATGTTATACTCATCACAAATCTTGAAGAAAGAGGTTAGAAGCAATATGGCAGCGATTGATTTGACCAAATATGGCATTACCGGCGCGACCGAGATCGTCCGCAATCCCTCCTACGAAACCCTGTTCAAGGACGAAATGGATCCTTCCCTCGAGGGCTTCGACAAGGGCGTTATGACCGAGCTGGGCGCCGTCAACGTGATGACCGGCATCTACACAGGCCGTTCCCCCAAGGACAAGTACATCGTCATGGACGAGACCTCCAAGGACACCGTGTGGTGGACCACCGAGGGCTACAAGAACGACAACCATCCCATGACCCAGGAAGTCTGGGCGCAGATCAAGGACCTCGCCAAGAACGAGCTGTCCGGCAAGAAGCTGTACGTCTGCGACGTGTTCTGCGGCGCCAACAAGGATACCCGCATGGCCATCCGCTTCGTGATGGAAGTCGCCTGGCAGGCCCACTTCGTGATGAACATGTTCATCAAGCCCACCGAGGAAGAACTGGCGAACTTTGAGCCGGACTTCGTATCCTACGTCGCCTCCAAGGCCAAGTGCGAAAACTACGCGGAACTGGGCCTGCGGTCCGATACCGTGGTGGCCTTCAACGTCACCAGCCGCGAACAGTGCATCATCAACACCTGGTACGGCGGCGAGATGAAGAAGGGCATGTTCAGCATGATGAACTACTACCTGCCGCTGAAGGGCATCGCCGCGATGCACTGCTCCGCCAACACCGACATGAACGGCGAGAACACCGCCATCTTCTTCGGCCTGTCCGGCACCGGCAAGACCACCCTGTCCACCGACCCCAAGCGCCTGCTGATCGGCGACGACGAGCACGGCTGGGACGACAACGGCGTGTTCAACTTCGAGGGCGGCTGCTATGCGAAGGTCATCAATCTGGACAAGGATTCCGAGCCCGACATCTACAACGCCATCAAGCGCAACGCCCTGCTGGAGAACGTGACCGTGGACGCCGACGGCAAGATCGACTTCGCCGATAAGTCCGTCACCGAGAACACCCGCGTGTCCTATCCGATCGAGCACATCAAGAAGATCGTCAAGAACGTGCGCCCGACCTCCGCTGGCCCCGCCGCGAAGAACGTCATCTTCCTGTCCGCGGACGCCTTCGGCGTGCTGCCGCCGGTTTCCATCCTGACGCCCGAGCAGACGAAGTACTACTTCCTGTCCGGCTTCACCGCCAAGCTGGCCGGCACCGAGCGCGGCATCACCGAACCCACCCCCACCTTCTCCGCGTGCTTCGGCCAGGCCTTCCTGGAGCTGCATCCCACCAAGTACGCCGAGGAACTGGTGAAGCGCATGGAAATGAGCGGCGCCAAGGCCTACCTGGTGAACACCGGCTGGAACGGCACCGGCAAGCGCATCTCCATCAAGGATACCCGCGGCATCATCGATGCGATCCTGGGCGGCGCGATCCTCAAGGCGCCCACCAAGAAGATCCCCTACTTCAACTTTGAAGTGCCCACCGAGCTGGAAGGCGTCGACACCGGCATCCTGGATCCCCGCGACACTTACGCCGATCCCAAGGTGTGGGACGAGAAGGCCAAGGACCTGGCCGGCCGCTTCATCAAGAACTTCGTCAAGTACGAGTCCAACGAAGCCGGCAAGGCGCTGGTCGCCGCCGGTCCGCAGCTGTAAGCATCGGATTTCTCCAAAAGCGAAGGGTGTGAGCATACGCTCGCACCCGTTCTTTTATGTCTTTTTTATCGGAGTGCCTGGATTTGGGTCAGCATGGCGTCGGCAAAGGCCGTCGCCGCGTCCGCGTCCGGTTGGAAAGAACGCCCGTCGCCGTAGGCGTCCAGCGCGCCGGAAACCAGTCCGCGCCATCGCTCCGACAGGTGTTCAATGCCCCATTCCCCGCCTTCGCGCTTGGAGAGCACTTCGCCGTCCCTGGCGAAGGCCAGCACCCGGCACAGGTTCAGGATCACGTAAACCGGGTTTTCAAGGATGTCCTCCGGGGCGCCCTCCGCGTCGTACCACAGGCTGTCCAGGTAATCCGCCCGCGGCACCTCTCCGAACACCTCCGCCGGTTCGGAACCGACCAGCGCGCGTCCGCGGCGGCGCAGGATGGTGAAGTGGGCGGCGAGGTCCCGATCGGTACCGCGCATGTCCCGCACGTAGCCTTCCGGGTCTTCCCGCCAGCGGTCCAGGTGCATCGACGAAAAGTGCAGTTCAAAGGGCGTGGGATAGACGAACGGCCGGCAGACTTCCCGCAGCACCACGCTCATTTCGATGCCCTTCGCGGGCGCATCTTCGTTCAACGCGGCGACGCGCTCCATGAACCGGCGCTTGTCGGCGTCCGACGGCGCGCGGTCCACGACGACCAACAGGTCGACGTCGCTCACCGCCGGATGAAAGCAGCCCATGGCCAGCGAGCCGTGCAGGTAGACGCCTGTCAGCGATTCTGCGAACGCCTCCCGGCTGGCATCGACGAACGCGCGCAGCAATCCCTCGCAGCCCCTTGCGTCGATGCCGTCGAATCCCGCCATACTCCCGCCTCCCTTTCAGCGATTGCGACGCGTCACGGCGAAGGGCGTTCTTCCTCCTCGCCGACGATGCTCTCCGGTGTCTCCTCCACCTTGTTGCCGACCATCTGCAGCGCCTGGAATATCTTCTGCATCTTATAGTCTGTTTCGGTAATGACATCCGCGCAGGAGCGCAGCTCATCCACGATGGAAGGCGGCACCTCGTCGGTGGATTTATAGCGGATACCGTGTTCCAGCGTGGCCCAGAAGTCCATCGCGACGGTACGGATCTGGATTTCCACGGGAATAAAAAGCTTGCCGCGCGATACATACACCGGCACGTCCACCACGATGTGCAGGCTGCGGTAGCCGTTGGGCTTGGGGTTTTTGATGTAGTTCTTTTCCAGGATCAGGGAGATGTCGTCCTGGGCCAGCAGCAGGTCGGCGATCTTATAGATGTCGTCCACGTATCGGCACACCACGCGCACGCCCGCGATGTCGTGAAGCGTCTTCTTCGCGCAGGAAATGGAGATGGGATAGCCCATGGTGTGCAGCTTCATCACAATGCTGTTCAGCGATTTTACGCGGCTTTCGATGTGATGGATCGGGTTGTGGAGGTAGCGGAAGGAAAATTCGCTGTCCAGCGTCTGCAGCCGCGCGTTGATCTCGCGGATCGCCGCTTCGTAGACGCCGGATATCCGGGCGTAGTCCCTGCGCAGCTCCTCCAGCACAGTGTTGCCGGTCATCGCCGCGCGCAATTCATCCGATCGGCCTTCCGGCGCGGTTCGGTTCCATTCAGATTCCATAACGGCCCTCCTGACCTCATTCGGAGTCTTTCAGCACGTCCCAGGGCGTCAGCATCGCCAGAATCGGCGTATCCCGGGTACCGTCTTCGGTGATAAACACTACGGAAAGCCTGCTGTTGCGCGCCTTACGGCATTCGAAAGCCTCCCGGACGGCCAGCAGCGTCGCGTCCGGGCGCATGAAGCGGTATTTCTCGCTGCGCTCGTTATCTATGTCCAGCGCGGTCTTCAATTCGCCGATCCGGAGCCCGTCGTGAAGCCCTTCAAAACCCTTGTTTTCGATGTAGCGGAAAAGGCTGCCCGGACTGAACACGCCCACCAGACCGCTGCGATCGCGCACGGGCACGTGGGAATAGCCCATGCGCTGCATGTGGCGCATGACGTTGACCGCAGTATCATTGGGATGCGCGAACAGGATATTCTCCTGCGGCGTGCCGTAATCCATGGCCATCCGCGGATGCTGAACATGGCGGATAACCTGTTCCAGCGTATCCAGCATGGCCTGCGAGGGCTCCACCACCGCTTCGCCACTGTCGTCGGCGTTGTGCGACAGCAGATTGCGGATCTCCCGGCACAGGTCCAGTTCGGCGCGGACAGGCGCGCTGTCCGGATCGCGCAGGTATTCGATCACCACGCTGCCGGAGGAAACCCGCTGGTCCGCGTATCGCTTTTCCAAGAGACCTTCCAGCATGCGGAACAGCCTGAGAAACTGTTCAGACCGGCGCAGCTCCTGCTCCATCGCACGTCACCTCTTTAATCTTATCATAACATAAACAGCCCCAAAAAGCAATACGGGAAACGGCGGCGCGTCTCCCGTATTCCCAACGAATCCAGCAGCGGATGCGGCGGAACGCCCGGGTCACAGCATCCCGGACAGCGCGTCGGCGACCCGGCAAAGCTGGTCCAGCTCCAGCGACTCGCCGCGCACCAGAGGATCCAGCCCGGCGGACTCCAGTACCGCCAGCGCCGCGGCCTGATCCAGGCCGAACGCGGCCTTCAGGTTGTTGGCCAGCGTCTTGCGCCGCATGGCGAAGGCGGCGTTGATCAGCCGCAGGAACAGCTTTTCGTCCTTCGGGCGCACCGGCGGTTCGCGCCAGCGGTCGATGCGGATAAAGCAGCTGGTCACGTGCGGCGGCGGATCGAAGCACTCCGGCGGCACTTCCTCCAGCACGCGCGCCTCGCCGTAGTAACGCAGCGTGGCCGCAAGGGCGCACCACTGCTTGCTGCCCGGGCCGGACATGATCCGGTCGGCGGCTTCCCGCTGTACCATGATGCAGATGCTCTCGGGCGGCTGCGGCAGCGATGCCAGCTTAAGCAGGATATCCGCGGTGATATAGTACGGCAGGTTGGCCACCACGCGGTAGGGCTGACCGTCGAAAGCGCCGCGGACGCGGTCGCCGACGTCCCGCGCCTTCAGGAAATCCGCGTTGACGATTTCCACGTTATCGAGGCCGTCAAGCACCTCCGAAAGCACCGGCATGAGCTTCGCGTCCAATTCGTAGGCCAGCACGCGCCCGGACCGCCGGGCCATCAGCGCGGTCATCACGCCCGCGCCGGGGCCGATCTCCAGGATGTTTTCCCCCGCCGCCACCTCGGCGGCGTCCAGCAGCCGGCTCAGCAGGCCTTCGTCCAGCAGGAAATTCTGGCCGAGCGAATGGCTGTGCCGAAAGCCGTGCTTTTCCAGCGCCACGCGGGCGCGCAGTTCGGCGGAGGGAATCAGATATTCAGACATAACCGTCTCCTTCAGGCATGCGAAGGGCCTGCGCGCAACGTGGATTCGCGGCAGGCCCCGTCGAGTGAAAAGCTTACTTGGTGCCGAACAGGCGGTCGCCCGCGTCGCCCAGGCCGGGGACGATATACTTGTTCTCATTCAGGCGCTCGTCGATGGCGGCGATGTAGATATCGACGTCGGGATGGGCCTTCTGCACGGCTTCCACGCCCTCGGGGCAGCCCACCAGGCACATCAGCGTGATGGACTTGCAGCCGCGCTTTTTGATGAAATCGATGGCCGCGATGGAAGAACCGCCGGTGGCCAGCATGGGATCGACCACGATCAGATCGCGCTCCGCCACGTCGTAAGGCAGCTTGCAGTAGTATTCCACGGGCAGGTGCGTCTCCGGATCGCGATAGAGACCGATATGCCCCACCTTGGCGGCGGGCACCAGATTCATCACGCCGTCCACCATGCCCAGGCCCGCGCGCAGGATCGGCACGATGCCCAGTTTCCTGCCGGCGATGATTTTGGATTTGCACTTGCAGATCGGGGTTTCGATTTCTATTTCTTTCAGGGGCAGATCCCGGGTAACTTCATAGGCTATCAGCATGGAGATTTCCTCCAGAAGCTGGCGAAAATCCTTCGTGCCGCAGTTGATATCGCGCATCAGCGTCAACTTGTGCTGAACAAGGGGATGATCGACCACAACGACTTTGCTCATGTAACATACCCTCCCACAAATACTCTGTGCATCTATTATAATCCATTCCGCGGCGAAAGACAACCGCATTTTTGTCACATTTCGTTTTTTTACAGGCAAAAGGCGGCCGAAGCCGCCTTTGCAACGATCATAAATAGCTTTTGGAGGGATGGACGATGGCCCTGCCGGTATCCGGATCGAAACCTTCGAGGATCAGCAGCGACCGGGCGCCTTCCACCCGCTTCTTTTCCGGCTTGGCGGTGGAAATCATCACGCCCACGCCCACGACTTCCGCCAGAAATTCCTTCATCAGATCGACCATGCCCTGCAGCGTGCCGCCGCCCTTCATGAAATCGTCAATGATCAGCGCGCGCTGGCCGGGCTGCACGGCGCGCCGCGCCAGCGCCATCGTCTCGATGCGCTCGTTTCCGCCGCCGACGATGTAATTGATCTTCACGGCGCTGCCTTCGTAGGCGCGGCTGTCGCGGCGGGCGATCACCAGCGGCACATCCAGCATGCGCGCGGTCATCAGCGCGATGGGAATGCCCTTTGTTTCCATCGTCAGCACGAAATGCGGCTGGCGGTCAAAATAGTGCGCCGCGAGGATCTCCCCCATCTGCTGCGCGATGACGCTCTCGGCGGAAATATCGGAAGTGTACAGGAAACCGCCGGGCAGCATGCGCCCGGGCTGGGAAAGGCGTTCAGAAACGTCGTTCAGCACGCGGCGGATCTTTTCCTTGCTGGGAATGGCGCGATAGCGCACGCCGCCGGCCGCGCCGGCGACCGTCTCCACGCGCCCGAGATCGAAGCGTTCGAAGGAAGCGCTGACCAGGTCGATATCCTCGCTGATGGTGGATTTTGCCGCCCCGAACAGTTCGCAGAATTCGCTGAGCGTATGAATGCGGTTGGGCGTATCGATCAGGAGCTTTGTCAGGGCCCCCAGCCGTTCGCTGCGCTTGATCTTATCCATGCGTACATCCTCAATTCCGAATATTTTTCTTATTTTGTCCATTATAATTCGGAAATGTTAGATTTTCCACAGTATTGTGCAAAATCGCCGCTACAGACCCAACATTTAACCTTCATTTTCACGCGCGGCAAATGTTGCGCTTGCAGGAAGGTGCGTTTTGTTTTATAATATGGAAAGAAAACTGGGTTCTGTTCAGCGGAGGTTCATCAATGACAGCCAACATCTTCGATTTCGCCGGAAAGCGCGTTCATTTCATCGGTATCGGCGGCTCCTCCATGTCCGGCCTCGCGGGCATGCTGCAGGATATGGGTTATCGCGTCACCGGATCTGACAATACCAAATCCCACAAGACCGAGCATCTCGAGGAACGCGGGATCCCCGTGCACATCGGACACGAGGCCGAAAACGTGCGCGATGCGGATATCATCGTCTATTCTGCCGCCATCGCGCCAGACAATGCCGAACGCGCCGAAGCCGCGCGGCTGGGCATTCCCCAGATCGAGCGCTGTGACCTGATCGGCCAGCTGATGGACAACTATCCCTTTGCCGTCGGCGTCAGCGGCACCCACGGCAAGACGACCACGACGTCGATGCTCGCGCAGGCCTTCATGCAGGCCGGGGCCGACCCCACCATTCACATCGGCGGCGAACTGGATTTCATCGGCGGATCCACCCGCGTGGGCGGCAGGCACGATTTTATCTGCGAGGCCTGCGAATTCAACGGCAGCTTCCTGCATTTCAAGCCGAATATCGCTATCATCCTGAATATTGACGAGGATCATCTGGATTATTACAAGGATCTGAACGATATCGAAGCCGCTTTCGCCAAATTCGCCGCGCTGGTGCCGCCGGACGGCTGGTGCATCGCTTGGGGCGACGATCCCCGCGCCCGCCGGGTTTGCCGGAACGCCGCGTGCCATTCCATGACCTACGGCATCGGCGAAGACAACGATCTGCGCCCGGCCGACCTGACGTACGACGCGCACGGCTGCGCCGCTTTTACCGCCGCTATGAACGGCGCGCCTATCGGCAGTTTCCGGTTGAACGTCCCCAGCGAGGCCAATATGCTGGACGCGCTGGCGGTGATCTGCGCCGCCCATATCCGCGGCCTGGACATGGCGAAGGTCGCCGAGGCGCTCACCGGTTTCGTGGGCGCGCACCGGCGTTTTGAACTGACCAGTGTCACCGACGGCGTGAAGTGCTATACCGATTACGGCCACAACCCCGCCGAGATCCGCAACGCGCTGAAAATCGCGGCGCTGCAGCCCCACGGAACGCTGTGGTCGGTGTGGCAGCCCCACACCTATTCCCGCACAAAGACCCTGTTCAGCCAGTTCGTCGAGACGTTCGACGTCGCCGATCGGCTGCTGATTACCGACATCATGGGCGCGCGCGAGGTGGATCCCGGCGATATCAAGTCGGAAATGCTGATCGGGCCCATCCGCGCCCGCGGCGTGGACGCGGTGCTGACGCCCACCTTTGACGACGCGGAGGCTTACCTGCGCGCCCACTGGCAGCCGGGAGATCTGATGATCAGCCACGGCTGCGGCAACATCGACCTTCTGAACGAACAGATCGCGCTTCACGGGGATACCGTGCGCTGACGAACCG
>CACWVN010000010.1:18769-62967 GCA_902764285.1 uncultured Eubacteriales bacterium | reverse complement strand
TTCTTCATCTCGTCCACGGTCATGCTTTCGCCCTCCTTGAGGATGACGCAGGCCATGATCTCCTCGCCCATGGCCTTGTCGGGCACGCCGATGACCTGCACGTCGGAGACCTTCGGGTGGGTGTAGATGAACTCCTCGATCTCCTTGGGATAGATGTTCTCGCCGCCGCGGATGATCATGTCCTTCAGCCGGCCGGTGATGCGGTAATTGCCCTCGGGCGTGCGGCAGGCCAGGTCGCCGGTGTGCAGCCAGCCGTCCTTGTCGATGGCGGCGGCGGTGGCCTTGGGCATCTTGTAATAGCCCTTCATGATGTTGTAGCCCCGGGCCACGAACTCGCCGATCACCTCGTCGGGGCAGTCCTCGCCGGTCTCCGGGTCCACGATCTTGCACTCGATCTCCGGGAACGCGCTGCCCACGGTGGCCACGCGCACCTCCAGCGGGTCGGTGGTGCGGCTCATGGTGCAGCCGGGCGAGGCCTCGGTCTGGCCGTAGACGATCACGATCTCCGGCATGTGCATCTTCTCCACCACGTCGCGCATCACGGCGATGGGGCACGGGCTGCCCGCCATGATGCCGGTGCGCATGTGGGAAAAGTCGGTCTTGGGGAAATCCGGGTGGCCCAGCATGGCGATGAACATCGTGGGCACGCCGTGGAAGGCGGTGATGTGCTCGTTGTGGATGCAGGCCAGCGACGATTTCGGGCTGAAATACGGGATCGGCAGGATGGTGCCGCCGTGGGTCATGGTGGCGGTCATGGCCAGCACCATGCCGAAGCAGTGGAACATGGGCACCTGGATCATCATGCGGTCGGCGGTGGACAGGTCCATGCCGTCGCCGATCATCTTGCCGTCGTTGACGATGTTGTAGTGGGTCAGCATCACGCCCTTGGGGAAGCCCGTGGTGCCGGAGGTGTACTGCATGTTGCACACGTCGTTCACGTCCACGGCGGCGGCCATGCGGCGGATCTCCTCCATCGGCGTGCGGGCAGCGTATTCCAGCGATTCCGCCCACGTCAGCGCGCCGGGCATGGAAAAGCCCACGGTGATCACGTTGCGCAAAAACGGCAGCCGGCGGGCGTGCAGCGGCTGGCCGGGCTTGTTGGCCGCCAGCTCGGGCACCAGCTCGTTGATGATCTGCCGGTAGTTGGAATCGCGGTAGCCGTCGATCATCACCAGCGTGTGGGTGTCCGACTGGCGCAGCAGGTATTCCGCCTCGTGGATCTTGTAGGCGGTGTTCATCGTCACCAGGATCGCGCCGATCTTCGTCGCGGCCCAGAACGTCAGGAACCACTGGGGCACGTTGGTGGCCCAGATGGTCACCTTGCTGCCGGCGCGCACGCCCAGCGCCACCAGCGCGCGGGCGAACTCGTCCACGTCGTCGCGGAACTGGCTGTAGGTGCGGGTGTAGTCCAGCGTGGTGAACTTCACCGCCAGCTGGTCCGGGAACTGGTCCACCATGGCATCCAGCACCTGCGGGAAGGTCTTTTCGATCAGCGTCTCCTTCTTCCAGGGGAAGCAGCCGGTGTGGGTCTTGTTCCAGTACAGGTGCCGGCGGGCGCGGCGGGTGCTCTCGTAGCGGCTCATGCGGCTGGCGAAGTGGTTCAGGATGATCTCGATGTCGTCGATGCCCTCCACCCACGCGGGGTTCCACTGCAGCGAGATGAACCCGTCGTAGTTCACCGAGCGCAGCGCGTTCATCATCTCGCGGATGGGCAGCCGGCCCTCGCCGACCAGCTCCGGCACGTAGAGGCCGCCCTCCTGGCGGAAATCGTGGATGTGCACGTGGCGCACGTAGGCGCCCAGGTTGGTGATGGTGGTCTCGGCGTCCTCGCCGAACACGCAGGTGGAATGCATGTCCCACACGGCGGCCAGCCGGTCGTCGGCGAAGCGGTTCAACAGGTCGCGCAGCTTCGCGGTGTCGGAATAGGCGCCGGTGGTCTCCACCAGCAGCGAAACCTTCGCGCCGCCCAGCGATTCCATCAGCCGCGCCAGGCGCTCGGCGCAGGCGGTCTGGCTGTCGCAGCTGGTGTGGATGCCCACGCAGGGCGCGCCCAGGTTCGCCGCCAGCTGCACGGCGGCGTCCAGCTCCCGCGGGAAATCCGGATCGGTGAAATCGCCCACGGTGTCCACGCAGGGCAGCGACAGCCCCTGGTTGATCAGCCCGCGCCGGGTGGCGCCGGCCAGCTCCGGGTTGGCGGGCCCGCCCTTGCCGCGGAACACGGGGCCGGCGATGTCATAGGGCTCGATGCCCTGCAGCCGGGCGTCCACGGCCGCGGCGCAGAGCTCGTTCCAGCTCAGGCGGTTCCAGTTTTGGATGGAGAACGACAGCTTCATGTTTTCAACCTCGTTTCACGAAACGCGAGAGAAAGTGTTGAGCGTTTAGAGTTGAGAGTTGAGATTGTTTGGCCGGGACAACGGCTGACTTTATCTGAACTCTGCGCTCTGCACTCTGAACCCTGTAAGATTCATTCCTCGTATACGATCTTGTTCAGCGCGCTGATGTAGGCGCGGATGGACGCGCCGATGATATCGGTGGAGATGCCGTTGCCGGAATACACCCGGCCGCCGGCGCGCAGCTTCACCAGCGCGCTGCCCATGGCGTCGCGGCCCTCGGTGACGGTCTGGATCTGGAAGTCGTCCAGCTCGTAGTGGTGGCCGATGATCTGCTCAATGGCCAGGAAGGCGGCGTCGATGGGGCCGTCGCCCACGCCCACGCCGCGCAGCTTTTCGCCGCCCTTGTCCAGCAGGATGTTGGCGGTGGCGGCGATCAGGCTGCCGCTGTTGATCACGTAATTATCGATGCGGTAGGTGCCGGGCACCTGCAGCGCGGTGCTGGCCACGATGGCGTCCAGCTCCCGCGTGCCGACGAACTGCTTCTTTTCGGCCACGGTCTTGAACGCCTCGTACACCCGGGCGTTGTCCTCGTCGGAAAGATCATAGCCCAGCTGGCGCACGACCTTCACGACCTCGCCGATCTCGTCGCCCGCGTCCAGGCACACGCCGGCGATCTCGCCCGCCGCCGCGCCGGCGAAGGGCGAATCCGCCTTCTTCTGGGAATGCAGCAGCCAGTTCAGCTGGCCCACGGCGCGGGAGAGCTCCGTGGTGCGCAGGCCGATGGCGATGTCCATGTCCGCGCCCTTCACCTGCACGAACCGGGCCAGCTGCTCCAGCGTGGGCCAGCCCGCCGGCAGCGCGGTGCATTTCACACCGTCGGCGCCCCGGGCCACGGCCGCGGCCGCGCAGGCCAGGGCCATGCCCATGCCGTCGCTGACGGCCACGTACAGCTTCGCCTGCGCCAGCGCCGGCACGTTTTCGCGCACGTCGGCCACGAAAGCGCCGAACTCATCCGGCAGCAGCACGCCCGCGGTGTCGCACAGCGTGACGCTGCCCGCGCCGGCCTCCAGCGCGGCGCTGACGGCGGCGTACAGGAATTCCCGCTCGGCGCGGGTGGCGTCCTCGGCGGTAAATTCCACGTTTTCGCAGTGGAAGCGGCACTTCTTCACCTGATCGGCGATGGCGGCCAGCATGGCGGGCGCCTTCTTGTGGGCGGCGTATTCCATCTGCACCGGCGAAACCGGCGCCAGCACGTTCAGGCAGGGCCGCTTCGCGCCGCGGATGCTGTCCCAGGTCTCGTCCACGGCGTCGGAAGCCGCATCCACCGCGGCGGAAAGGCCGACGCCCACCAGGGAGGCGATGGTTTTATTGGAAAGCTGATCCGCCTTGCCGCCGGTGATGGGCGGCAGCTCGATGGCGTCCACCTTCAGCCGGTCCAGCCCGCGGGCGATCTCCAGCCGCTCCTTGAACGTCAGCGCGCCCTCCCGCAGGGCGGCGGATTGTCTCAGCGTCATGTCAATCAGTTGAATCGTCTTCATGGGCGTCACTCCTATGCTCGTATGGTCCTGGGGCTAAAAAAGCCCAGAGGTCTTTCGACTTCTGGGACGATCGTTTTCATCGCGGTACCACCCGGATTGCCGCATGCGCGGCCGCTCTGCGGCGCTCAGTCAAGCGCCCGGCCATGGTAACGGGGCCTCCGGATTCCCTTACTTGTTCGCTCCGCGCCTTTGCTTCGCCCAGGCGCTCTGCATACACTTTCAGGAAATCTGCTCCGGCAGGAGACTGTCGCATCGCGCGCCCGCCGGCTTGCACCGACCGCCGGCTCTCTGGAGGGAATCGCGAGGGACATAGTGCCTTCATCGCATTTGTTTCGATTTATTATGATAAAGTTTAATCAAAAAGCCCCGGCGTGTCAAGCCGTTTCGCCGGGACTTTCCATACAATTCACATAAAAAACAAATTAGCCCGGCGGCAGGATTTTGCGCCGGGCGCATGGAATTACTTCACGGACAGGGGGCATTCGCATGAACATCCAGATCTTCGGCACGAAAAAGAGCAGCGACACCCGCAAGGCCGAGCGCTGGTTCAAGGAGCGCCGCATCCGGGCCCAGTTCATCGATCTGAACGAAAAGGGCATCAGCCGCGGCGAGCTGCGCAGCGCGGCCCAGGCCGCCGGCGGGCTGGACGCGTTGATCGACCCGGATTGCCGCGACCGGGACGCGCTGGCCATGGTGCAGTACATCGCCCCCGCCCAGCGGGAGGACGCCGTATTGGAGCGCCCGCAGGTGCTGCGCCAGCCCATCGTGCGCAACGGAAAGAAGGCCGCCGTGGGCTACCGGCCGGAAATCTACGCCGCCTGGCAGGCCGAAGACGTTTGACGGCCGCGCCCAGCGGTTTCGCCACTCTTTTCTAACATCTATGTGCAGGTGAAATCGCTTGCATTTGTTCTGTCACTGTGGTAACATATTGTCGTAATCTGAACCGGTCGCTTTCGCGGCTTGCATTTTTTATGCACAGAAAGGACAGTCTTTCATGAAATACCTGCCTCCGCAAAACACGGCGCGGCCCACCAGCTACCAGCAGCACGTGAAGGAAGCCAATATCAAGCAAATATTCGATCTGGTGCGCAGCGGGAAATGCTCCTCCCGGGCCGAGCTGGTGCGCGCCATGAAGCTGAGCGCCACCAGCGTATCCGTGCTGGTGGAGGAGCTGGCCGAGCGGGGATTGATCGACGAGACCGGCCCCCAGCTGACGTTCCAGCCCGGCCGCAGGCCCATCAGCCTGCGCTTCAACAGCGACACCCGGCAGATCGCGGTGTTCCGCCTCAGCCGGTACGGCGTGCGCTATGACCTGCTGGATCTGAACTGCCAGCTGATGGAGAGCCTGTACGTGCCCTTCGATTCTTCGACCTTCGAAGGCCGGGATTCGGGCGATACCTATACCGACCTCTTCGCCGACATCCTGATGAACCGCGCGCAGCGGTTCGATGCCCGGCGCGCGGCGCTGGTCGGCGTCTGCTCCGCCGGCGTCTATTCGGATATCCACCGCGCGCTGCTGATCCAGTCGGCGATGGGCACCAGCATATCGGAAGAATCCCTGCGCCGATTCCAGCAGCGCGTCAACGCGCCGCTGCTGATCGCCAACCGGACGATGTGCATGGCCTACGCCGAAAAAAAGCGCATCGACGCCGACGACCCCGTGGCGCCGGAAACACAGTACATGCTGTTCGTGCGCATCAACGAGAGCATCCGCGGCGCCAGCATCAACGCCGGCGACCTGTACACCGGTCCCTACAACCTGCCCGCCGAAATCGGCCATTTCTGCATCGATTACAACGGCCGGCCCTGTCCGTGCGGCAGCGCGGGCTGCCTGGAGCGCTACGTCAACATGGATCTGATCCTGCAGGACGCGCAGCAGGCCTGCGCCAGGGCGGGCGTGCCCGCGCCGAAGTCCATCGAGGATCTCTCCGCGAACTACCTGAACCAGCCCGACGTGATGCAGGCGCTGGACGGATCGGCCGAGCTGCTGGCCGCGGGCCTGTACACCGCCGTCTGCGCGATGGGCGTGCGCACGGTGGTGCTGGGCGGCGGCATTTCGGCGCTGGGTGAGCGCTTCCTGCGCCAGGTCTACCACGCCATCCTGCGCCGGAGCCTGCTGGTGCACCAGCTGGATCTGCGCTACGCCAAGGTGGGCGACGATTCCGACAGCATCGGCCTGGCCCAGTATTACCTGGACAAGCTGTTCACCGTCACGATGTAGTCCGCGGCGCGCAAAAAACCCGCTCTCGTCTGAGAGCGGGTTTTTTGTGCCGCGGATTACGCGACCACCCGGACGTACACGCGGGCTTTCTTGCCGTTTTTGGTGTACACGGTAATCGCGACGGTGCCCGGCCTTCGGCCGTAGACGACGCCGCTGGAATAGACGCTGGCGATCTTTTTGTTGGAAGTGACCCACGTCAGCGTCGTCCGCGCGTTCTCAGGCGTCAGCACGGCGTTCAGCTGCAGCGATTCCCCTACCTTGATCTCGACGGTGCCCGCCGGATCCAGCGAGACGCCCGTGGGCTTGTAGGGATCGTACACCCTGACCTTCACCCGGGCCTTCTTGCCGTTGCTGGTACGCACGGTGATATAGGCGGTGCCTTCGCGCCGGGGCGTGATCTTGCCGTACTTGCTGACCTTCGCGATCCGCGAATTGCTGGTCCGCCACGTCAGCTTCGACGCGGCGTAATAGGGTTTGAACGCCGCGGACAGCTGCAGCGTGCTGCCCAGGGCCACCCATACCGTGCCCTTCGGGTAGATCTTGACCTTCTTCGGCTTCGGCGGATTGAGCACCTTGAGCTTTATGCTGGCAGTCAGGCCGTTGTCGGTGGATACGGAGATATAAGTAGTGCCCTTCTTGAGCGGGGTCACCAGGCCGTTTTCGTCCACCCGGGCCACCCTCGCGTTGGAAGACGTCCACGTCAGCCGGGTGATGGCGCCGGCGGGCTGGACCTCGGCGGACAGCTGCAGGGTCAGCGTGCTGTAGAGCGACACGGTACCCCTCCAGTTCAGCGTCACGGAAAGGGGCACCAGCTTTTCCGCCGGCACGCCCACCGCCGATTTGCTGGTGAGGCTGGCGGTGTGGGCGTACACCTGGTAGGTATAGGCCGCGTCGTCATCCTCGGTAACGCCGGTATCCAGATACTGGGTCGCGTCGGAGACGTCGGCCACGATCTGGTAATTCCCGCTCTCCTTCCGGCGGCAGACGTAATAGCCGGACGCGCCCGGCACGGCGTTCCAGCCCAGGTGCACGCCGTCGGTCCAGCGCTTGGCTTCGACGCCGGTCACGTCGGCCAGCGGCTGGGAACTGGTCAGGTTCAGGCTGAAGAAATGCACCGTATAGCGGATCACTTCATCGGCCGCGAGATCGGTGATGGTGACGTTGAAGCGATCGTCGACCGCCAGCCCCTTCAGCGAATCGGGCCGGAAGATGACGCAGCCCACCTGGCCGTACCAGCTGTTTTCCACGTTGAAAAAGCCGTCGGAATGGTCGGCCGAGAAGCGCCAGGTCCTGCCGTCGGCCACGCGGACCAGGCTCACTTCGATCTTGTCGGCATCCAGCGTGCGGCCGAAGGACACCGACCAGGGATCGTTCGCCGAGAAATACTGGATGGGCATCTCCTGGGCCGGCCACGCCACCTTGGTCTGCATGCCGTAGCCGCTGAGATCATGGGCGTACATCGCGGAGAACCGGCCGCTGGCGCCGAAGATGGTCTTGCCCATGCGGGGATTCAGTATCCAGCGGCGATGTCCCACGGTGCTGATATTCCCCGAATCGGAATCGGACATATAGGCCAGGATGGAGCTGGTCGCGGTATAGCCCATCGCGATGTTGCTGCTGCCCGCGCCGCTTCTGGCCCGATTGAACAGATCGTCATAGGCGCCGTCGGCCAGCGCCGCCGGACGCCCCGGCGCATGGGACAACCGGTTGTTCAGGCGCAGCACCAGCGCGGTATCGGCCACCACCGCTTCCTGCAAGGTCAGCGGCGTCAGATCGGCGCTGATGCCCGCGATGTAGCGCACCTGGTTGACCATGTTCAGCGCGGACTGCTGGTTCACGGCGGAAAGCCTGCCGCTGGCGTAGGGATCGGTCGTCTCCGCCGCGCTGTAAATGTTGATCTGGTAGCGGTAGGCGGGGTTCGCGTCCACGAAGGCCTGGATCTGGCCCTCGGTATGCGCCGCCACGCCCAGCTCGGAAGCGGTGGCGTTCGCGGCGATAAAGGAATAGCCCGCGGCATCGATCATCGCGCAGGGCACCGGCCAGTCGTCCAGGCTGCGGGTGTGGACATCGCCCAGAAGCTCGGCTTTCAGCGCCGACGTCTCTTCCTCCGTCAGGGGCAGCACGTCGCTGACGGACACGTAGCCGGTGAGGATCGTCAGCGCCCAGTCCCGGGCTTCCTGGGTGTCGAAGCGCACGCGGAGCATCCCACCGTCCGCCTCCACCGCCTCGACATACACCACGCCGTCCTGTATGAACGTGCCCAGCAGTTCGGACATCTCGGCGTCGCAGTAGACGACGGTCCTGGCCGCGACGGCCGCGTAGCCCTCCTGGAGCTGTTCGGGCGCCATCAGCTGCGTATCGCCGAATTCCTCTTCGTCCGCCGCCTCGTCCGGCAGGTCGGGTTCGCCCTCCGCCTGATCCGGCTCGGGCCAATCCGCGTCCTCCGCTTCCCCGGCGTCGATGAACAGACCCGTTTCCGCGTCCGTATCCGTGGCGTCGGCGACATCCTCTTCCAGCGCCTCGCCCACCGAAATGTCCGCATCCTCCGCGTCGTCCTGTTCCGGTCCGGCCGCCTCCGCCGCCTGGCCCTCCGCGCCGGGCGCGTCCCCGGCGGATTCAGCTTCCGCCGGATATTCCGCGCAGAACGCTTCCCCGGCGATTTCAGCTTCCGCCGGATATTCCGCCTCGACGGCCGGCTCCGGCGTCCCCGCATCCTCGGTAAACGCCGGCACCGCCGAGATCAGCAGACAGCAGACCAGCAGCGCCGACAGCCGTCTGAAAAACCATTCCTTCATGTCCTGCCTCCAGAGGTCGTTCAAAAAAACTTTTCGTACCCTTTATTATATACCCGCGCCCCGGGCGCTGGCAATCGTTTCCAGGCTAAAAATCTGTGTTTTATCTGTGGCGGGCGGCGTTTACGCCTTCTCCAGGAAGGCGCGATAGCCCTTGTAGGCTTCCCACAGGTCGGCCTTGGCGATGATCTCCCAGGGCGCGTGCATGGACAGCACCGCCACGCCGCAGTCGATCACGTTCATGGCGTACTTGGCGCACAGCCAGGCGATGGTCCCGCCGCCGCCGGCGTCCACCTTGCCCAGCTCGGCGGTCTGCCAGCACACGCCGGCGTCGTCCATGACGGCGCGCACCCGGGCCATGAATTCGGCGTTGGCGTCGCTGGAACCGCTCTTGCCCCGGGAGCCGGTGTATTTGTTGAAACAGACGCCCAGGTTCAGCATGGCGGCGTTGTTCTTTTCGAACACGCCGGCATAGCCGGGATCGTAGCCGGCGCTGACGTCGCTGGACAGCATGCGGCTGTTCTGCAGCGCCCGGCGCACGGAGATCTCCTTTTCCCGGCCCAGCAGCGCGCACAGCTCGGCCACGGTGTTTTCAAAGAAGTGGGAATTCATGCCGGAGGCGCCCATGCTGCCGATCTCTTCCTTGTCGGCCAGCACCGCGCACAGCGTGGCGTCCGGAGTGCCCCGGAAATCCGCCACGGCCCGCAGGCTGGGATAGGCGCACACCCGGTCGTCGTGGCCGTAGGCCAGGATCATGCTGCGGTCCAGGCCCGCGTCCCGGGCGCAGCCGGCGGGCACGGCCTCCAGCTCGGCGGAGATGAAATCCTCCTCCTCCACGCCGTAGTCCCGCCGCAGGATCTCCAGCACCGCGGCCTTCACGGCGTCTTTTTCGCCGCCGGCCTTCGGCGCACTGCCCACCAGCAGGTTCAGCGCCTCGGTCTTGGCCATCTGGTCCTGGGCCAGGTGGGGCAGCAGGTCGGTGATGCACAGCGCCGGGTCGCCCGGCGCTTCGCCGATGGCCGCCTCCACGGTGGTGCCGTCCTTCTTCACGATCACGCCGTGCAGCGCCAATGGCAGCGCCGTCCACTGGTATTTCTTGATGCCGCCGTAGTAGTGGGTGTCCAGGTAGGCCAGGCCGTCGTCCTCGAACAGCGGGTTCTGCTTCACGTCCAGGCGCGGGGAATCGATGTGCGCGCCCAGGATGCGCATGCCCTTTTCGATGTCGTCGGAGCCGATCACGAAGGCCATGAAGCTCTTGTTCATCCACTTGCGGTACACCCGGTCGCCGGGTTTCAGCGCCGCGCCGGACGCGATCAGCGCGTCCATGTCGGCAAAGCCCGCCGCGCGGCAGATCTCCTCGGCGCGGGCCGCGGCCTCGCGCTCGGTCTTGGCGCCGTCCAGGAACGCCTTGTATCCGTCCGCGAAGGCGTTCACCTGCGCCTTCCCGGCCTCGTCATAGTGTTTCCATGCGTTTTCGCGATACATCCCCGAATCCTCCAGTTTCAAAGATAAAGATCGTCCCCGTGCGCCTTCAGCCACTTCTTCCAGACCGCGTATTCCGGCATCTGCCGCTCCACCAGCGCCCAGAACCGGGGCGAATGGTTGAACTCGTACAGGTGGCACAGCTCGTGGATCACCACGTAGTCCAGCACCTGCGGCGGCGCCATGATCAATTTCCAGTTGAAATTCACGTTCCCCTTGCCCGAGCAGCTGCCCCAGCGGGTCTTCTGGTCGCGCACGGCGACGCGGCCCGGCGCGCGGCCGATGCGGGGAATGTAGTAGTCCAGCCGCTGGCGGATGCGCGCCAGCGCCCGGGCGGACAGCGCGCTTTTGACGGCGGCGCGCACGGCGTCCTCGTCGCCGGGATCGGGCAGCGCCAGCCGGTATTCGCCGCCGGCAATCTCATCCCGCACGCGCCCGCCCCGGAACAGCCGCAGCGTCAGCTGCCGGCCCTCCACCAGGATCGGGCTGCCGTCGGATACGGGGTGGGCGCGGCGTCCGGCCTCCAGCCGGGCCTCCACGGCGCGCTGCATATCGATCAGCTCCGCCGCCCGCTGGCGCACCATGTCGTCCACGATCCGCAGGCCCAGGTATTTCGGCGCGTACACGCGGATGCCCGCCTGGGGCAGCGCCTGGAACAGCACGTCGGCGCGCCGGGACTGGATCAGCGTGTATTCCAGCCGGCGGCCCGCGGCGTTCACGCTCCGCTTCACTGCCAGCCCTCGCCGCCCTGCAGGCCCTGGATCGCGCCGCGGTAGGGCGCGGGATCCTGCATGATCTTCCACAGCCCGCGGATGGCGCAGGTCTCCGGCGCGTCCGCCACGCGGCAGGGAATGCCCAGCGCCTGGCCGATCCGCCGGTCCAGCTCCGTCAGCATCGCGCCGCCGCCGGTCAGCACCGCGCCGGCGTCGTTCAGGTCGGCGGACAGCTCCTCGGGGGCGTTGTCGATCACGGCGCTGCACATCCGCGCCAGCTCCGCCACCACGTCCTCGCAGGCGTCCAGCACCGGCCGAGTCTCGATATCGAAGTTCATCGGCGCGCGCTGCAGCATGCCGATGCCGGTGGCGTGCATGATGATGTCCCGGGGCGCCTTGTCGGGCATGGCGCTGCCCAGCGTGTGCTTGATCTCGACGGCGCTGGCCTTGCCCACGCGATAGCCGTAATCGGTGCGCAGGATGCGGCGGATGCGGTCATCGATGCGGTTCATGCCGTAGGGCAGGTATCCGAAGGCCGCCACCCGGCCGAACGTGAACAGCGTGGCGGTGATCTTGCCCGCGCCCACGTCCACCAGCAGCTTCGCCTCCGGGCCGTTCAGATCCAGCCCCGCGCCCAGCGCCGCCGCGGCGTCCGACCGCACCAGCAGCGCGTCCGCGGCCCCGGCGTCCAGCGCGGCGTTCAGCATGGCCTCCCGCTGCACGGGCCGGGCGAAGGGCGCGCAGGTGATCATCGCGCCGAAGCGCCGGCGGGTGTTCACGCCCTCGCTGCGCTTGAACAGCCACTGGAACATCCGCGCGGCGTACAGGTTGTTCTCCAGCACGCCGTCGCGCAGCGGATAGCTCACGGACACGCCCTCGCAGGTGCGGCCCACCAGCCGCTCGGCGATATCGCCGGCGCAGATCGGCGCCCGGCTGCCATCGCGGAAGGCCAGCGCCGCCGACGCGGTCAGCACCGGGCCCTCCTTCAGTTCCGCCATGCGGACGTTCTGCGTGCCCAGGTCGATGCCTATATCCCAATGCATAACGAATCCCTCCGATAATTTACCAATTATCATTATAGCATATTTTTGTCCAAACAAATGGACGAAAATATGACATTCGCGGGCTGGATCCCGGGCGGCGCGCGTCCGGGGCGGAAAAGGCCCGGAACGGGACGCCCGCCGTTTCCGCCGCCTCAAATTCCCGTTTGCGGGACAAATGAGAATTTACTTCTCCCGTTCCCCGTGCTATAATGGTATAAAATGACGAACAGGAGCAGATCACATGACGAAGCTGATCAAGGGCGGGCGCATCCACGACGCGGTGCGCGCCGAAGCCTGGACGGGCGACATCCTGATTGAAAACGGCAAAATCGCCGCCCTCGGCGCGGCGATGGACGCTCCGGACGGCGCGGAGATCATCGACGCGGCGGGGCTGGAGGTGTATCCGGGTCTGGTGGAAGCCCACGGCCACATCGGGCTGGACGGCTGGGCCGTCGGCTACGAGGGCCGGGATTACAACGAATACAACGATCCCGTCACGCCGCAGCTGCGGGCCATCGACGGCATCAACCCCTTCGACGAATCGCTGCGGGACGCGGCGCTGGGCGGCGTGACCACGCTGTGCACCGGCCCGGGCAGCAGCAACGTGCTGGGCGGAACCTTCGCCTGCTTCAAGCCCGTGGGCCGCTGCATCGACGATATGTGCCTGGTCCCCGAGGCCGCCATGAAGTGCGCCTTCGGCGAGAACCCGAAGCGCTGCTATAAGGAAAAGGGCATTTCCAGCCGCATGAACACCGCCGCGAAGCTGCGCGAAACGCTGTTCAAGGCCCGGGAATACATGGAAAAGCTGGACGCCGCCGGGGACGACCCCGCGAAGAAGCCGGCCTTTGACCTGCGGCTGCAGGCGCTGCTGCCGGTGATGCGCGGGGAAATGCCGCTGAAGGCCCACGCCCACCAGGCCAACGACATCCTGACGGCCATCCGCATCGCCCGGGAGTTCGGCGTGAAGCTGACGCTGGAGCACGTGACGGAGGGCGCGCTGATCGTGGACGAGCTGGTAAAGGCCGGCGTGCCGCTGGCCATCGGGCCCACGTTCGGCCAGCCCAGCAAGATCGAATTGAAGAACAAGAGCTGGCAGACGCCGGTGATCCTGAACCGCGCCGGATGCCGGGTGTCCATCATCACCGATTCCCCCGTCACCCAGCAGAGCCACCTGCGGTTCTGCGCCGCCATGGCGATCTTCAACGGCATGCCGGAATTTGACGCGCTGCGCTGCGTCACCATCAACCCGGCGCGGCACATCGGCGTGCAGGACAGGGTCGGGTCGCTGGAGGCGGGCAAGGACGCCGACATCGTGCTGGCGGACGGCAGCATCTTCGATATGCAGACCCGCATCGAAGCCGTCTACATCAACGGCGAAAAGGTGCAGAACGATGATTGAAAAGCTGAAACAGTTATTCCATAAATACCGGGAAATCATCGCCTACGTGTTCTTCGGCGGCGTCACCACGCTGGTGAACATGGTCGTGCTGGAGATCTTCGCGCGGCTGGGCTGTCCCACGTGGCTGTCCAACGCCATCGCCTGGATCGCGGCGGTGCTGGTGGCCTATTTCACCAACCGCCGCTGGGTATTCCACAGCAGGACCGGCGGCCGCGCGGCGATGAAGGAATTCACCTCGTTCATCGCCGCCCGGCTGGGCACCGGCGTGATGGACGAGATCATCATGGTGGTGGGCGTGGACCTGCTGGGGCCGGCGCTGTTCAGCCCCGTGCCCGATCTGTGGCGCCAGGCCGTGAAGCTGTTCTCCAACATCCTGGTGATGATCCTGAACTACGTTTTCAGCAAGCTGTTCATCTTCAAAAAGAAGGATAAATAACGCGGGCAGGTCTCCCGCCATAGGATATTCCGGCAGATTGGCGCCGGCTGGTCGGTTCCATACGGTGCCATCCGCCGCAATCGAACCGGAATATCCAACGGGAGGCATGACCATGAACCCTGAAATCCGGCCCGGAATACTGATTCCGTTCCTGGGCACGTCGCTGGGCGCGGCGGGCGTATTCTTCATGCGGCGCGACATGAACGCGCTGGCGCGGCGGGCGCTGAGGGGCTTTGCCGCGGGCGTGATGACGGCGGCCTCGATCTGGAGCCTGCTGCTGCCCGCCATCGAACAGAGCGCGCCGATGGGCCGATTCGCCTTTGCGCCGGCGGCGGCGGGCTTCTGGCTGGGCATATTGTTTTTGCTGGCGCTGGACAGGACGGCGCCGCACCTGGACGCGCCCGAACGCGCGCGCAGCCCGCTGGGCCGCACGGCGAAGCTGGTGCTGGCCGTGACGCTGCACAACCTGCCCGAGGGCATGGCCGTGGGCGCGGTGTACGCCGGGCTGGCACAGGGACAGCCCGGCATCACGGCGGCGGGCGCGCTGGCGCTGGCGCTGGGCATCGCGATCCAGAATTTCCCCGAGGGCGCGATCATTTCGATGCCGCTTCGGGCCGCGGGCGAGCGCCGTTGCCGGGCGTTCGCCTACGGCGTGCTCTCCGGCGCGGTGGAGCCCGCGGGCGCGCTGCTGACGATCCTGTTTTCGGCGCTGGTGGTGCCGGCGATGCCCTACCTGCTCAGCTTCGCCGCCGGCGCGATGGTCTATGTGGTGGTGGAGGAGCTGATTCCCGAAACCGCCGAAGGCCGCCATTCCAACCTGGGCACGGTGATGTTCGCCCTCGGCTTTTCAGCGATGATGGCGCTGGACTGCGCGCTGGGCTGAAGGTATTTCCCCACAAACGACGATACAAAGGAGCGACGCCCATGAAGATGACCTTTCGCTGGTACGGATCGAAGGCCGACCCCATTCCCCTGAAATACGTGAAGCAGATCCCCGGCATGACCGGCCTGATGGGCCTGCTGGACAAGCCCGCGGGCGTGGACTGGCCCGAGGACGAGTTCAAGGCGCTGGTCGAAGAGGTGCACGCCGCCGGCCTGGAGCTGGAGGTCATCGAGTCGGTCAACGTCCACGAGGACATCAAGATGGGCCTGCCCAGCCGCGAGGCGTACATCGAAAACTACATCAGCACCGTCAAGATGCTGGCGCGCAACGGCGTGAAGGTGATCATCTACAACTTCATGCCGGTGTTCGACTGGCTGCGCACCGACCTGGCGCGGGTCATCCCCGAGGACGGCAGCAACAGCCTGTATTTCGACGAGAAGGACCTAGGCGAGATGGGCCCGCTGGAGATCGTGCGCAAGACCGCCGAGGACAGCCGCGGGTTTTCGCTGCCGGGCTGGGAGCCGGAGCGCCTGGCGCTGCTGGAGAAAACGCTGAAGCAGTACGAGGGCATGACCGGCGACGACCTGCGGCGGCACTACAAGTACTTCCTGGACGCCGTGATCCCCGTGTGCGAGGCAGCCGGCGTGCGCATGGCCTGCCACCCGGACGACCCGGCCTGGCCCATCTTCGGCCTGCCGCGCATCGCCCACAGCCAGGCGGACTTCGATAAAATCATCAGGCTGCACGACAGCCCCGCCAACACGGTGTGCCTGTGCACCGGCAGCCTGGGCAGCAACCCGGACAACGACGTGGTGGCCTGCATCCGCCACTTCGGCGAAATGGACCGCATCGGCGCGATGCACGTGCGCAACGTGAAGTTCCTGGGCCGCCACCACTTCCGCGAAGCCGCGCACCTGTCCTCTGCCGGCGATCTGGACATGTACGCCATCATGAAAGCCGTCCACGACACCTGCCCCGACACCTACGTGCGCCCCGACCACGGCCGCATGATCTGGGATGAACAGGGCCGCCCCGGCTACGGGCTGTACGACCGCGCCCTCGGCGCCGCGTATCTCAACGGCCTGTGGGAGGCAATTGAACGCGCGTAAAACGCGCGTTCGACAAAATACGGAGGTCGATCTGAAATGATTCTGAATTACAAGGGCCTGCAGGACCGCGCGGCCTGGGAAGCCGCGGGCGTGAAGCTGCCGAAGCACGACTGGCGCGCGATGGTCAACGAAACCGAGCGCTGCCCCGTATGGGTGCACTTCGGCGCGGGCAACATCTTCCGCATCTTCATCGCGGGCCTGCAGCAGCGGCTGCTGGACGCGGGCGAAGCGCACGCGGGCATCATCGCCGCGGAGACCTTCGATCCCGAGGTGATCGAAAAGATCTACGTGCCCCACGACAACATGACGCTGGCCGTCAGCCTGCTGGCGGACGGCGGCATCGACAAGTCCGTCGTGGCCTCGGTGGCGAAGGGCGTGCTGGCGATGCGTCCGGAGGGCATGGAGGCCCTGCGCGCCGTCTTCCGCAACCAGAGCCTGCAGATGCTGTCCTTTACCATTACCGAGAAGGGCTACGCCCTCCGGGACATGAAGGGCAGCCTTACGCCGATGGCCGCCGCGGACATCGAAGCCGGCCCCGCCGCGCCGAAACACGCCATGGGCGTGGTCGCCGCGCTGCTGCTGGAGCGCTGGAACGCGGGCGGAACGCCGGTCGCGGTGGTCAGCATGGACAACTGCAGCCGCAACGGCGAAAAGCTGAAGGCCGGCGTGACGGAGATGGCCCGGGAATGGTGCGCGCGCGGCTACGCGCCCGGGGGCTTCCTCGAATGGCTGGAGGACGAGAGCAGGGTCTCCTTCCCGTGGAGCATGATCGACAAGATCACGCCGCGCCCCGCCGAGGCCGTCGAAAGACAGCTGACGGCACTGGGCATCGAAGGCATGGCGCCCGTCGTTACCGAAAAGCACACCTACATCGCGCCCTTCGTGAACGCCGAAGCGCCGCAGTATCTGGTGATCGAGGACCGTTTCCCCAACGGGCGGCCCGCGCTGGAGAAGGCCGGCGTGTACATGACTGACCGGGACACCGTGAACCGCACCGAGCGCATGAAGGTCACCACCTGCCTGAACCCGCTGCACACGGCGCTGGCGGTGTACGGCTGCCTGCTGGGCTATACGAAGATCTGCGACGAGATGAAGGACGCGCAGCTGGTGGAGCTGATCCGGCGCATCGGCTACGTGGAGGGCCTGCCGGTGGTCACCGATCCGGGCATCCTCAGCCCCGGGGATTTCATCGATGAAGTGGTGAACCGGCGCTTCCCCAATCCCTACATGCCCGACACGCCCCAGCGCATCGCCTGCGATACCAGCCAGAAGGTGCCGATCCGCTTCGGCGAGACCATCAGGAGCTGGATGGCCCGGCCCGAGGGCGCCGGCGCGCTGGAGGCGATCCCGCTGGCCATCGCCGGGTGGCTGCGCTATCTGCTGGGCGTGGACGACGAAGGCCGCGAAATGCCCGTCAGCCCCGACCCGATGGCGCCGCGGCTGCAGGAGGAGCTGGCCGGAATCGAGCTGGGCCGGCCGGAATCGGTGGGCAGCCGGCTCGACGGCATACTCGCCAATCCGAACCTGTTCGGCGTCAGCCTGGTCGATGCCGGGCTGTCGGGGAAGATCACCGGGTTTTTCCGGGAGCTGGCCGCCGGCCCCGGCGCGGTGCGGGCGACGCTGACAAAATACATGGGATAAAGGGAGACACGGATATGAGCGCGAAAATCATCACCTTCGGAGAGATCATGCTGCGGCTGAAGAGCCCGGGCTTTGAACGCCTGCTGCAGTCGCCGGCGCTGGAGGCCACCTTCGGCGGCGGCGAAGCGAACGTGGCCGTTTCGCTGGCCAACTACGGCATGGACGCGGCGTACATAACCGTGCTGCCGGACAACGCCGTCGGCGACGCCTGCGTGCGCGAGCTGCGCGGTTTCGGCGTGGACACGTCGAAGATCGTCCGCCGCCCCGGCCGCATGGGCATCTACTACCTGGAGAGCGGCGCGGTGCAGCGCCCCAGCAAGGTCATCTACGACCGCGCCGGCAGCGCCATCGCCGAAGCAAAGCCCGGCGACATCGACTGGGACGCCGCCTTCGACGGCGCGGCCTGGTTCCACATCACCGGCATCACCCCGGCCATCTCGGAGGGCGCGGCGGCGCTGTCCCTCGAGGCCGTGAAGGCCGCCCGGGCGAAGGGCCTGCACGTCTCCTGCGATCTGAATTACCGCAAGAACCTGTGGAAATACGGCAAGCGCGCCGACGAGGTGATGACGGAGCTGGTGAAATACGTGGACACCGTCATCGCCAACGAAGAGGATTTCCAGAAGGCGCTGGGGCTGAAGGCCGAGAGCGCTTCCTCCGTCGAATCCGGCGAACTGAACCTGGATCAGTACCGCGCCATCGCCGCGCTGGCGATGGAACAATACCCGAACATCCGGCGCGTGGCCATCACCCTGCGGGAATCGAAATCCGCCAGCCACAACGACTGGCGCGCCTGCCTGTACAACGGCGCGGAGTTCTTCCTGTCCCGCAAGTACGCCATCACCGACATCGTGGACCGCGTGGGCGGCGGCGACAGCTTCGGCGCGGGGCTGATCTACGGGCTGAACGCCTACGGCGACGAAAAGCAGGCGCTGGAATTCGCCGTGGCCGCCTCCTGCCTGAAGCACACCATCCCCGGCGATTACAACCGCGTGACGGTCCCGGAGGTCGAGGCCCTGATGAAGGGCAGCGGCAGCGGGCGCGTGCAGCGGTGAGGCAAACCGAACCATCACACAGGAGGCTGCCATGTTCCTGGACAAGGATTTCCTGCTGGACACCGAAGCGGCCCGGCAGCTGTACCACGGCGCGGCGGAGCCGTGTCCGATCATCGACTATCACTGCCACATCGATCCCCGGGAGATCTGGGAGGACCGCCGTTACGACAACATCACCCAGGTCTGGCTGGGCGGCGATCACTACAAATGGCGGCTGATGCGCTGGGCAGGCGTGCCGGAGGCATACATCACCGGCGGCGCGGACGACCACGACAAATTCATCCGTTGGGCCGAAGTGCTGGGCCGGGCCGTGGGCAACCCGCTGTACCACTGGAGCCATCTGGAGCTGCGCCGCTATTTCGGCTATGAGGGCGTCCTGAACCGGGATACCGCTGAAGCGGTGTGGGCGCTGTGCAACGAACAGCTGGCCCGCCCGGAATTCAGCGTCCGGAATCTGATCCGGCGCAGCCATGTGGCGCTGATCTGCACCACCGACGACCCGGCGGACAGCCTGGAATGGCACGAAAAGCTGGCCGCGGACCCGACGTTTGAAACCGCCGTGCTGCCCGCCTGGCGGCCGGACAGGGCCGTGAACCTGGAGAAGGCGGACTGGCCGGAATACATCGAAAGGCTCTCCGCCGCCGCCGGCACCAGGATCGACAGCTTCGCGGCGCTGAAGGCGGCGCTGAAGGTCCGCCTGGAATACTTCCACGCCCGGGGCTGCCGGCTGAGCGACCACGGGCTGTACGACGTGACGCCCGCGCCCGCCCCGGAGGATGAGATCGAGCGCGTATTCGCCGCGCGGCTGGCCGGCGCCATGCCCTCCGACGGCGAAATCGAGCGCTTCCGCTTCGGCTGTCTGGCGTATCTGGCCGGGGAATACAGGCGCATGGGCTGGGCCATGCAGCTGCACTACGGCTGCCGCCGCGACAACAACGGCCCCATGTTCCGCCGGCTGGGCCCGGACACCGGCTACGACTGCGTCAACGACGGCACGTCCTCGGCGCGGCTGGCGGCGTTCCTGGGGCTCCTGGACGAGGCCGGCGCGCTGCCCCGCACGATCGTGTACAGCCTGAACGCCGCGGACAACGCCGCCATCGACACCGTGATCGGCTGCTTCCAGCGGGAAGGGGCCGCGGGCTACGTGCAGCACGGCTCCGCGTGGTGGTTCAACGACCACCTGGACGGCATGGCCGACCAGCTGAAATCGCTGGCCGCGAGGGGATATCTGGCCGGGTTCATCGGCATGCTGACCGACAGCCGCAGCTTCCTGAGCTATCCCCGCCACGAATACTTCCGGCGCATACTGTGCCGCGTGATCGGCGGATGGGTGGATTCCGGCATGGTCCCGGATGACATGGAGACGCTGTCTGGAATCGTGCGCGGCATATGCCACGACAACGCCAGGGCTTATTTCCGGTTCCCGGAAAACGTTCCGCCCTGCTGATCATATGCCATCCAAAAAAGGATCCGCCCCGGAGATCCGGGGCGGATAATTGCGCTCTTTCGCAGATCCCGCCTTATACGGCGGCCCCGACGACGAGTACGGCCAGCCCGATGATGAACGAGATCATGCGTCTTTCCCCTCTGTTTTCGCTTGCTTTAACGGCTCAGAAGTCCCGGATACAGGTTTCCCCCGGCGCCCGGGCCGCCCACCTTCACCCGGAACAGCCCGTGGCGGTTGCAGAAAGCGTACAGCGCCTTTACGCGGCGGATCTTGAACCACGCCTCGGCGTTGCCCTCCGGATACAGCTTCACGAACTGCGTCCCCTGGTCGGCCGCCGCGGACAAAAAGGAAATATAGTGGTCCTTCGTCATGGGATGGCGGACCGACACGAAGTATTCGTCCTCGGCGATCTCCACGGTTATTTCGTGGTCCCCGTCCGCCGGCTCCGGCTCCAGCGGCGGCAGCGCGATGCCGCAGCAGCTGATCACCGCCTCGCCGGTCGTCTGGATCACGTTGCCGCAGACCGGGCAGACATACCACCTGACCCGGGTCATATTGGCGGACCGGTTCCGGTTCCGGATGCAGTTGCCGGAGAGCAGCTCGATCACGGAAATGCCGAGCGCCCCCGCCAGCGGCTCCAGCAGGCTGACATCGGGATAACCGCGGCCGGTCTCCCACTTGCTGACCGCCTTGCCGCTGACGAAGAGCTTCTCCGCCAGTTCCTCCTGCGTCATCCTCCGGCCTTCGCGGAGGCGGCGGATCACGTCGCCGGTCACATATCTGTCCATCGTTTTCAACCCCTTTGCTTGCCTTGCGGTCGGGCGCGCTCCGGTTCCCCGGCGCCGCCGCATGGCGCAAGTGTAACAGGGGCCCGGCAAAAAAGCAACCTACGCATCGTAGAGTCGGACGCCCTCACGGGAAATCCCCCGCGGCACGGCATGCCGCGGGGGATCTTTCGTCGAACCAGCCGGCGGAAAAGGATCACTGTTCCGTCGGATAATCGCTCTTTCCGGTGATCTTGCGCTTGATGATCCTGCCCATGCGCTTGAGCGCGTAGGGCCCGACCAGCTTCATCATCTCCTCGGCGGTGTGCATGTCGCTGGCGGCGGGCAGATCGCGGGAGAGGTGGATGGCGTCAAATTCGCAGCGGGTGGTGCACAGGCCGCAGCCGATGCACTGGTTCAGATCGACGATGCTGCGCCCGCACTTCAGGCAGCGGCCGGCCTCCGCCCGCACCTGTTCCTCCGTCAGCGGCAGGCGCAGGTCTTCGAAGGTCGCGCGGGCCTCGCCGGGCTTCAGCCCGGGCGCCTGCCGCGGCGCGTTGTCGTAGGAATCCACGCGGATGTCCTCGCGGTCCAGCTCGATGAACTGCCGCAGGTCGCGCCCGATGGTCATGGACTGGCCGGGATGGACGAAGCGGTTGATGGACGCCGCGGCCGCCTTGCCCTGGGCGATGGCGTCGATGGCAAAGCGCGCGCCGTGGCAGATATCGCCGCCCACGAACACGTCCGGCTCGGCGGTTTGCAGCGTGATGGGATCGGCCTCGGCGGTGCCGTTGCGCCGCAGCGCCACCCGGCTGCCCGCCAGCAGTTCGCCCCATTCGGCACTCTGGCCGATGGCCATCAGCACGTTTTCGCAGGGCACGGTGACGGTGTCGTTTTCATCATAGACCGGCGCGAACCGGTGCTCGTCGTCGAACACCCGGGTGCAGCGCCTGAACACGACGCCCTTCACCCGGCCGTCTTCCGCCAATATCTCCTTCGGGCCCCAGCCGTTTCGGATGTCGATGCCCTCGGCGAGGATCTCGGCCACCTCGTCCTTCGCGGCGGGCATCTCGTCCCGCTGCTCCAGGCACAGCAGCGTCACCCTGCCGGCGGTGCAGCGCAGCGCCGTGCGCGCCACGTCGGCGGCCACGTTGCCGCCGCCCACGACCACCACGTCGCCCGCCAGCTGCACGCCGCCCTTCAGGTTCACTTCCTTCAGGAACGCCACGCCGGAGGACACGCCCGCGGCGTCTTCGCCGGGCACGCCGGCCAGGCGCCCGCCCTGCAGGCCGATGGCGATGTAGAACGCCCGGTAGCCCTGCCGGCGCAGATCGGCCAGCGTCACGTCCTTCCCCACGTCCACGCCGCAGCGGATCTCCACGCCGGCGCGCCGGATGATCCCGATCTCCCGCTCCAGCACTTCCTTCTCCAGCCGGAAATTGGGAATGCCGTTCATCAGCATGCCGCCCGGGCGGGCTTCCCTTTCGAACACGGTGACGGGATAGCCCTCCTGCCGCAGGTACCACGCGGCGCTCAGCCCCGCCGGGCCCGCGCCGATGACGGCGATCTTAAAGTCGTCCCACTGGTTGCCGTCGCCGTTTTCGCTGATGATATCGAAGCTCTCCGGGTGGGTGAGCTCCCACTGGGCCAGGAACTTCTTGATCTCGTCGATGGCCACGGGCTTGTCGATCGTCCCGCGGGTACAGCGGTCCTCGCAGCGGCGGTTGCACACCGCGCCGCAGACCGCCGGGAAGGGATTGTCCTGCCGGATCAGCTTCACCGCGTCCTCGTAACGGCCCTCCGCCGCCATGCGGATGTAGCCCTGCACGGCGATGTGCGCCGGGCACGCCGTCTTGCAGGGCGATGTGCCGGTGTCGTAGCAGTTCAGCTTGTTGTGGTCGCGGTAATCGCGGTCCCAGCGATCCGGGCCCCACACGTGGTCGTCGGGCAGGTCGTGCATCGGGTATTTCACCGCGCTGCCGTCGGCCCGGCACAGCTTCTGGCCCAGCTTCGCCGCGCCCGCGGGGCACACCTCCACGCACTTGCCGCAGGCCACGCACTTCTCCGGATCCACGTGGGCGCGGTAGGCGCTGCGGGACATGTTGGGCGTATTGAACAGCTGGGACGTGCGCAGGCCGTAGCAGCTGCCCGCGGAGCAGTTGCAGATGCCCACGATGCGGTCGGGGCCGTCCAGGTTGGTGATCTGGTGGACGTAGCCCTTGCGCTCGGCCCGCCGGATGATCTCCAGCGCCTCGTCGCGGGTGATGTACTGGGCGTCCTTGCCGGTCTCCACCAGGTATTCGGCGATGTCGCCCACGCCGATGCACATGTAGCCTTCGATATCGCCCACGCCCTCGCCGCGGATGCGCTGGGCCTTGCGGCAGGCGCAGACCATCTTGCAGAATTTGTCGTTCTTGTTCAGCCAGTGGGACAGGTGCTCCACCGACACGCTTTCGACCTTCGGGTCGATGGCCTTTTCCACGGGGATGACGTGCATGCCGATGCCCGCGCCGCCCGGCGGCACCAGCTTGGCCGCCAGCTCCAGCGGCTCCTGCGGCGCCAGGTTGAACATCGTGGCCACCTCGGGGTGTTCGTCCGCGAGCGTCGGATGCTCCACCATGTATTCGCCGGAGCCCACCACCCATTTGGGGATCCAGTACTGGATGTGCTGATCGGCGTTGTCGCGGTTCTGTTCCAGTATGCCGATCCACAGCAGGTGGTCGATGATCTTCTGGGCTTCGGCCTCCGACATGCCGTTGCGCGCGGCCAGCTCCGGCGTCGTCAGCCCGAAGCGGCGCTTCCTGAACGAGAGCATGAAGCGGATCTCATCCTTGGTCAGCAGCCGGTCGAGGATCCAGAAATCCATGTGGTTTTCCTTCATCTTCCCGGGCAGCTTGCGGGGGATGTTGTCCGTGATCATCACGGCCAGTTTTTTGACGAGCTTTTTCTTTTCGGGATCGTCGCAGCGGTGCCCGTCAACCGGATAGTCCCGATCGTTGACGTGGATCATGGGGTTGACTTCGTTGACCACGGGGCCGCCTCCTTTTGTTGCGTATTCGGGCGACGCGCATCGGCGCGTCAGTTCTCTGTGTTCATCTGGTCGGCGGGAATGATCTGGTTCAAAATGCCCGGGGCGATCACGATGCCCGCGCACGGGAGGACCACGCTCTGCCCGTCCCGTTCGACCGCGACCTGCGTATCGGCGGCGAGCGCCACGGCGTCGGCATAGCTGAGCACGCCCACGCGGATGTTCTGGCCGAAATAATAGAACAGCGCGTCAAAGCTCGTGAACAGCGGCAGGTACTGATCCCCGGTGGGCGCCTGGAGACAGCGGACGTGCATGAAGCGGCCCACGCTCTCCGTCGCCGGCGCGTATCCCTCGGGCATGTCTGTCGATCCCCACAGCCGGGCAGAGCCGGCCTCCCACATCCGGCCCGCGACCGGGAAGAAGTGCAGCTGGGTATCCGGGGCCGTCAGCGCGTCCTCGGTCTCGTCGTCAAACAGGACGGGCGCGAGGAAGAGGTCGCTGTTCAGGTCAATGCCGGCGTTCGCGCCCTCGGCGGCGCAGCCCTGTACGACGGCCAGCGCGATCAGCGCGGCCAGCAACAGACAGATCCTCCTCAAAACAAACACTCCCTTTTTCTTTCGTTCGAAGGCGGTTCGCCCTCAGCGTCACTCGATCGGTATCTTGATGGTCACGTCGCTTGTCGGATAGGCGGCGCAGGCGTGCACATAGCCGAAATCGCGGTCGGCGGCGCGGCGGCCGTCGTTCTCCGGGCAGACGTAGACGCTGCCGGCCAGCACCTTGGTGCGGCAGAAACCGCATTCGCCGCTGCGGCAGCCGGTGTCGATGCGGATGCCCGCCCGCTCCAGCGCCACCACCAGGCTCTCCGTGGCCTTCGCGGGGATCACGTCCTCGCGGATGCCCCGGCGGACCGTGAGCCGGAAGGTCGCGTCCTTCAAATCCCCGGGGAAGCCCTCGAAGGCGGTGATGTCCTTCGCCTGGCCGAACACCTCGAAGCGCACGCGCCGCGCGGGGATATCCAGCTTCCCGAGCTCTTCGCGCAAGAACCGGTACATCACCTGCGGGCCGCAGATGAAATAGGTGGTGTCGCCCTGGGAATACTTCCGGATCAGGTCGGCGGAGAGGAAGCCGCGCTCGCCCGTCCAGCCGGGCTCGTCGCCGGAGAGCACGTTCACGACGCGCACCCGCGGCCCTTCCAGCGCTTCCAGCTCGTCCTTCAGGATGATGTCGTTGGAGGCCACGGAACCGTAGAGGATCGTCAGGTCGGCGTCCAGCTTCCCGGCGGCGATCTCCCGCGCCATCGAGGCAAAGGGCGTGATGCCCACGCCGCCGGCCAGCGCCACGACGCGCTTCGCGTCGCGCAGCGGCTCGTAATAGAACTGGCCGCAACCGATCAGCGCGGTGAACGCGTCGCCGACCTTCACATCGTCGTTCAGGTGGTCGCAGATAAAGCCGTCGCCCCTGGAGCGGCGCACGGTGATCTCCACGAAGCCGTCCTTTCCCCGGGCCTGGCTGGGCGCGGAGGAGATGGAATAGGGCCGGGAGATCAGGCTCTGCCCGATCTCAAAATCCAGCACCATGAACTGGCCCGCGTAGAAGAAGGGCAGTTCCCCGCCGTCCGCGCGGACGAAGCGGAAGGACTTTGCCGTGGGCGAGGCTTCGCGAATGTCGACGACCTTCAGCTTCAGCCGGCCCGGGTGCCACGCGCGGGCGACGTCGCCGATGGGATCATCGCGCACCGGCTCGGCGGACGCGGCGGCGAACGCCTCCAGGCGCGCCCTGGCGACGCGGGAAGCGCCGCCAACGTCCTTCAAAAATCCTTTGAATTTCATCTTGCCGCCTCCTTTGCCATCGCGTCCAGCACGTTCTTGGCCGCCTTGCGCCCGTTGGTCACCGCCGGGCCCATGCCGTCGCCGGAAATCTGATGCGCGCCGGAGAACTCCAGGTGGTCGATGAAATGCTCGGCTTCGGCGGTCTGCAGCCGCGCGACGATGTGATCCTGCATCGTGTGGGCGTAGCCGTAGATGCAGCCGTTCCAAGCGCCGGTGTAGCGCGCCACGGTCATGGGCGTCTCGATCACGATCTCCAGCACGTGATCCAGCAGGTTCACGCCGTAGTAGGCGGACATATCGTCGATCATCTGCTTCGCCACGCGGTGCTTGACCGCGTCGTAATCCTCCGCCTTCACCGTCTTCCAGCCGTCCACCCGGGGCAGCGTGGTGATGGAGAAGGAGCAGGTGCCCGGCGGCGTGGCGCCGGGGTTGGCGTAGTTGTGGCAGATGCACGTCAGATAGCGGTAAGGCCCGAGGCCCGCCAGATCCCGGTACAGCGCGTCGGTATCCATGGTGTCGCCCCGGAACACGCTGTAATCGTGGATGTTCAGTTCCTCGGCGGGCCGGTCCAGGATCAGTATGACGGAGAACGCCGTCAGGCTCAGCCGGCGGCCGTTCACCATCTTGATCGCGTCCTTCGGCACGGCGTCGGCGGGCTCGATCATCGAAGTGTACACCTTGTTGGGATAGGCGGAGCAGATCACGTAGTCGGCGCGGATCTCGTCGCCCCGGGCGGTGCGCACGCCGCAGGCCTTCCCGTCCTTCACCAGTATCTTTTCCACGTTCTGCCGGTATTCGATCTGCACGCCCATGGCCTCCGCGCGCTCCGCCAGCTTGAGGGACATCTCGTGGCTGAACTTGCGCGGGATGTAGCTGCCGTAGCCGATGTAGTCGGCCATCAGTACGGCGAAGATCGTGAACGGCAGGTCGGAAAAGCCGCTGCCCACGTAGATCCAGTAGGGCGCCAGCAGGTCCAGCGCCTTCTGCGGCAGGTCGAAGGTATCCAGCACCTCCCTGGTGGAATAGCCGGCGGTCTTGACGAAGGCCTCGTGCTTCAAAAGCATCATGGGCTTGCTCATCGGGTGGACGGACAGTTCGTTCACGCTGTCGAACACCGTGTGGCACAGGTTCAAAAGCCGCAGCACCCTGTCATAGGTGCCGGGCACGGCGGCGTCCACCTCCTTGGCGAAGGTCTCCAGCCCCGGGTGCAGCGTCACCTCCAGCCCCGGCAGCGAGGCGTGATAGGCCTCCGGCACCTTCAGCCAGTCGATGTCCACGCCCATGTCGTCGAAGAATTTGCCCACCTTGAGGCGATCGTTCTTTTCGCCGATCGACATCATCTCGTGCAGCGCGGCCTCGATCTCGATGCCGCCGCGGACGAAGCTGGTGGCGATGCCGCCGGGCAGGTTGTGCCTTTCCAGCACCAGCACGTCCAGGCCCTTGTCCGCCAGCATCAGCGCCGCGGACAGCCCCGCCAGCGCGCCGCCCACGACGATGACGTCGTAGTGATCCCTGTAGAATTTCATAGGCATCTCTCCTTATACGCGCCCGGAAGGGAGCGCCTGCGCTTCCTTCCGGGCGCGTCCACAGATCAGAAGAACCGTTCCACCAGCTCGCGGCTGTATTCGGCGGTCTCGTCCATGTCGCCGAAGCTCATGATCTCGCCGGCGTAGAAGGTGTCGTACTTGCCCTGCATGGCCTCCACCTTGTCGTACCAGCCCGCGGCGTAGTCCTCGGAGAACACGTGCGGGAAGTAGTAGACGCTCCATTCGTTGACCACGTTGGAGGCCGGGTTGTGCATGATCTTCAAATCGTCCAGCACCATCTGGCGGCACTTGTCGTAATCCACCTCCGGGCCGTCCTTGTGCTTGCGCAGCGCGTAGGTGGTGATGACCTGGTCCTTGGTGTCGCGCCAGCGGCGGTAGTAGACCATCAGGTGGCCCAGGCGCTCGGGCACCATGTTGTCGAACACGTAATAGGAAATCTCCGGGTGATCCTCGGGCTTGGTTTCGCAGGCCAGCACGTCGTAGCGCTCGTAGTCGATCTTGCTGAACAGCGCGCGCTCGTCTTCGCGGGCGTCGAAGTAATCCACCATGCCCACCTGGCCGTCCCTGCGCTTGTTCGGGATGTACAGCGGCGCGGTGACGATGATCTTGTCGTATTCCTCCACTTCGCCGTTCACGGTGACGTAGACCTTGCCGTCGCGGCGCTCCACCTTTTCGATTTTGCTGTTCAGCCGGGCGGGATTGGCCAGATGCTCGTTCAGCTGCTCCCAGATGTACTGGGTGCCGTTCTTCCAGGTCCACAGGTTGATCTTCACGAAGTTCATGCAGGTCTGGAAATCCAGATACTTCAGCACGTAGGCGGCGGGGATTTCATCGAAATAGCCGTAGCCGAAGGACGTGAAGGGCCCGATCCAGATATCCTGCACCAGCTCCACGCCGTTCATCTTGCAGAACTGGTTGAAGGGCAGGCACAAATCCTTCAGGTTCGGGTTTTCGCCGCTGACCGGCTGGCGCTTGGCGCTGGCGGCGGAAAAGCCCTCGTACCGGCCTTCGGCGACGCCGCGGTGGCCGTTCACGTCATAGCCCTTGTACTTGGTCTCCAGCAGCTCGCCGAAGCGCTTCATCTGCTTCTTCATCTTCAAAAGGCGCGGGATTTTCAGCAGGTTCTTCTTCGGCTCGAAGGGCTCGATCACCTTGCCCGCGCCGTTTTTGTAATTGCGGTTCAGCTTCGGGCCGTCGTGGGTGATGCCGCAGAATTCCTCCACGTCGTGCACGGCATAATAGGAAGGCACGCCCATGATGGCGCCCATCTCATAGCGGCGGCCGTTGTACGTCGGCGACCAGCACTTGCCGCCCACGCGGTCCAGGCGCTCCAGAATGGTGTAGTTTTTATAGCCCTTCTCTTCCAGATACATGCCCGCAGAAAGGCCGGCGGGACCGCCGCCGACGATGCAGATGCGCGTGTTCCTGTCCATAGATCCTTCTCCTTTTCATCAATGGATTCCCTTAAAATCCATTATACCACATTTCACGGCAAATGAAACACTTTATTTATATTATTGTTTTTTTGCATAGAAAATGCGCTCGCCTATTTATCAGTCGGACATTCTGTGGTAATATTATAAACGGAAGGAGTGCGGGGCCATGCGCTTTGACGGTTTTTTGTCCATGCTGGAATACTGGGCGGGACGCGCGCCCGAAGCGCCCGCGCTGCGCTTTGCCCGGGGCGACGCGATCGAAACCATGAGCCGCGCCGCGCTGGCCGGGCGCGTGCGCGCCCGGGCGGACGCACTGCGCGCTTCCGACGCGGCGTGCATCGGCATACTGTGCGACGGCAGCGCGGAAAACGTGGTGGAGATCTTCGCCGCCGCCCAGGCCGGCCTGCAGGCGGTGATGCTGGACGCCGGCGCCTCCGACGCGCTGCTGGCGGAACAGATCGCAGCTGCGGACGCGGACCGGCTGTGGGGCGACCCGGAGCTGGTCGAGGCCCTTTCGCCGGCGCTGCGGCGGCAGCCGATCGCCCGCACCGGCGACATCCTGTTTTTCACCTCCGGCACCACCCACGCCGCGCAGGCCGTGGCGCTGACCCAGGCCAGCCTGTGCGCCAGCGCCTGGAACGGCGGCGCGCTGCTGCCGCTGTCCGAGGCGGATACGCTGCTGTGCCTGCTGCCGCTGAACCACGTGTTCGGGTTCGTGTGCGGGCTCCTGTGGGGGCTGTCCTGCGGCGCGTGCGTGGCCCTGGGGCGCGGCATGCGCCATTACGCCGACGACTGCGCCTTCTTCCGGCCCACGGCGCTGCCCGCCGTGACGATGCTGCTGGCGTTCCTCGTCAGGGCCGGCGCGCTGAACGGCGAGCTGCGGCTGGTGCTGATCGGCGCGGGCGCCTGCCCGCGGCCGCTGATCGACCAGGTGAAGGCGACGGGCGTTCGCGTGTCGTTCGGCTACGGGCTGACGGAGACCAGTTCGGGCGTGGCGCTGTCGCTGGGCGACGATCCCTACGCCATGACCGTCTGCCCGGAGGATGCGGTCACCCTGGCGGAGGACGGCGAGATCCTGGTCTCCGCGCCCACGTGCGTGATGCGCGGCTACTACAAAGCGCCCGAAGCCACGGCGGCGGCGCTGCAAGGCGGGCTGCTGCACACCGGCGATCTCGGCCGGCTGGACGATCAGGGAAGGCTGTTCGTCACGGGGCGGAAAAAGGAAATACTGGTGCTGCGCGACGGCACGAAGATCTTCCTGCCGGAATACGAGGCGCGGCTGGCCGCCGCGCTGCCCGGGCGGGATTTCGCCGTCATTGACCGGGACGGCGAGCCGGTGCTGGCGATCCGCGGCGAACCGGCGGAGCGCGCGGAGATCACGGCCGCCATTGAACCGGCGACGCGCGACCTGCCCCGCGGGCAGCGGCCGGCCGGCATCCTGTTCCTGGACGGTCCCCTGCCCCGCACGGCCACGGGAAAAATCAAGCGCTGGGAGATCCAGCAGAAAGCGGTGGAAGCATGACCCGAAGCGAAATCCTGGAAGCCTCGAAGGAGATCATCTACGAAAGCGTGCCCGAGCTGGAGGGCCAGCCTCTGGACGAATCGACCGTCATCAACACCGATACCGGCATCGATTCCATGGGCTTTACGCTGATCATGTGCCGCCTGGAGGCCCGGTTTGATACCAAGATACCGGATCGCCAGTGGCAGAAGCTGAACACGCTGGGGGACGTCGTTTCCGCCTTTGAAAAGAGGATGGCATGATCTATCGGCAGCAATACAGGGTGCTCAGCTCGGACGCCGACCTGTACCGGCGCCTGCGGCTGAGCCGCATGCTCACCCTGATGCAGGAAGCCGCCATCGCCCACACCGAGGCGCTGGGCGCGGGCCGCGAAAAGACGCTGGACCGGGGCATCCTGTGGGCGGTGGCCATGCAGCGCGTGCAGGTCCGCCGCCTGCCGGAATATGACGAAACGTTCGAACTGCTCTCCTGGCCCGGCGAGATGATGCACGTGCTGTTCCCGCGCTATTGCCGCATCGTCGATCCGGCGGGCGATACGCTGGCGGAGAGCTCGGCGCTGTGGATACTGATGGACGCCGAAACCCGGCAGCGCGTGTTCCCCGAATCCGCGGGCATCCGCGTTCCCGGCATGCGGTTCGGCGCGCCGCCGCCGCTGCCCCGGGCGCTCCCCGCCGCGAAGGGCGATCCCGTTCCGTTCGAAGTGCCCTACAGCTTCGCCGATCTGAACGGCCACATGAACAACGCGCGGCTGACCGACCTGGCGGAGGACCGCATGCCCGGGGCGCTGCGGGCCATGCGGGTGCGGCAGATCGAGGCCGAATACACCGGCGAGGCGCGCCCGGGCGACCGGCTGGCGCTGCGCGGGCAGCGCTGCGGCAGCGTGTATTCGCTTTCGGGGGAAAAAGAGCGCGCCCTGTTCAGGCTGCGCATGGAATACGCGGAGGATCAGACGGATGGAATTTGAAGTGTTCGAGACCCGGGAACGCGCGCTGGCCGACAACGAAGCCGCCGCCGCGCAGACCCGCGAGGCGCTGCGCCGCGAGGGCGCGCGGCTGGTGAACGTGATGGGCTCGCCCGGGGCGGGCAAGACGTCGCTGCTGGTGCGGCTGATCGAGGCGCTGAAGCCGCTGCGCGCGGGCGTGATGGAGGCCGACGTGGATTCCGATGTGGACGCCCGGACGATCGCCCGGACCGGCGCGCGGGTCATCCAGCTGCACACCGCGGGGCTTTGCCACATGGACGCGGATATGACCCGGCGCGGCCTGGAACGGCTGGGGCCGGAAGGGCTGGACGTGGTGTTCCTGGAGAACATCGGCAACCTGGTTTGCCCGGCGGAATTTGAAGTGGGCGCGGACGTGCGGCTGGTGATCCTGTCGGTGCCGGAGGGCGACGACAAGCCGCTGAAATACCCGCTGATGTTCCGGGTGGCCGACTGTCTGGCCGTCAACAAGCTGGACGCGCTGCCCGCGTTCGATTTTGATCTGGACGCGCTGAAGGCGCGCGTGGCGGCGCTGCGGCCGGGCGCGCCGGTGTTTCCCCTCTCCGCGAAGACCGGCGAGGGCGTGGACGCGCTGGCGGAATGGCTGCGCGCGCGGCTGGGAGGCGACGACGCATGAAAGTGATTTCCCTGAACGCCACGGTGACCGCCTCAAACGACCGGGACGCCGAGGCGCTGCGCGGCGAGATGCGGCGCGAGGGCGTGCTGCTGGTGAACCTGATGAGCGCGCCCGGCGCGGGCAAGACGACGCTGCTGTCCCGGCTGATCGGGGATATGCGCGACGTGCGCTTCGCCGTGATGGAGGCGGACATCGAATCCACGGTGGACGCCGAGCGCATCGAGGCGCTGGGCGCGCGCGCCGTGCAGGTGCACACCGGCGGCATGTGCCACATGGACGCCGGCATGACGGCCCGCGCCTGGCGGGAGGTGGCCGGAAAAGACGTGGATATCGCGGTGCTGGAAAACGTGGGCAACCTGATCTGCCCCGCCGAGTACGACACCGGCGCGGGCTGCAAGGCGATGATCCTGTCGGTGCCGGAGGGCGACGACAAGCCGCTGAAATACCCGCTGATGTTCGCCGAGAGCGACGCGCTGGTGATCTCCAAGGTGGACGCGCTCGGCTGGTTCGATTTCGACGTGGAAAAGTGCGCGGCGCGCGCGCGGCGGCTGAACCCGGATATCCGCGTGTTCCCGCTGTCCGCAAAGACCGGCGAGGGCATGGCGGCGCTGGAGGACTGGCTGCGGGCGCGGCTGGACGGCTGGCGGAAGCGCTGAGGAGTTGACGGCATGCACGAGATGGGAATCATACTGCACCTGGCCAGGACGCTGGACGAGACCGCGGAGCGGGAGCGGCTGGAGAAGATCGAGGCCGTCACGCTGCAGGTCGGCGAGGTCTCCGGCATCATGACGGATCTGTTCGTGGACTGCTGGAACTACTTTCGAAAGAAGCATCCGGCGCTGGCGGAGTGCGAATTGAAGCTGGAAACGGTGCCGGCCGTCACCTGGTGCGACTGCTGCAAGCGCACCTATGAGACCGTGAAATACGGCCGGGAATGCCCGTACTGCCATTCGCAGGAGACGTGGCTGCTGAAGGGAAACGAGTGCATCATCAAGGAGATCCTGGCGGAATAGCCGAATAAACGAAACCGCCCGTCCGGCGATCGGACGGGCGGTTTTTATCGGTTCGGTCATTCCGCGGTATGCGTCTTCGGGCCCTTCTTTCCGCGCACGATCTTCAGCGCGCGCTTGAGCGCGTAGGCGCCCACCTTGCCCATCTTGTCCTCGCAGCGCACCATGTCGGAGGCGTGCGGGAAATCGCGGGTCAGGTGGATGGCGTCAAATTCGCAGCGCGTGGTGCACAGGCCGCAGCCGATGCAGCGGTTCTGGTCCACGATGGTCGCGCCGCAGCCCAGGCAGCGGTTGGCCTCGGCCTTCACCTGTTCCTCGGTCAGCGGCAGCCGCGTGTCGGCGAAGGTGCTGCGCGGCGATACGCCGGTGGTCCCGGGCACCTGCCGCTTGGCGTCGTCGAAGGAGGGCAGCGTGATGTCGCCCTTGTCCAGCTCCGTGAACTGCCGCAGATCGCGGCCGATGGTCAGCGACTGGCCCGGGTGCACGAAGCGGTGCATGGATTCGCAGCCCTGCTTGCCCTCGGCGATGGCGTCGATGGCGAAGCGCGCGCCGTGGTAGATATCGCCGCCGGCGAAGATGTCCGGCTCGGCCGTCTGGAAGGTGACCGGGTCGGCCACCACGGTGCCGTTGGGCCGCAGCTCCACCTGCGTGTCCTTCAGCAGGTCGCCCCAGACCGCCGCCTGGCCGATGGCCTGCAGCACGGTGGAACAGGCGATGGCGTGGGTTTCGTTTTCGTTGTACTGCGGCGAGAAGCGGTGGTTTTCATCGAACACGCGGGTGCAGCGCTTGAACACGATGCCGTTCACGCGCCCGCCCTCCGTCAGGATCTCCTTGGGGCCCCAGCCGTTGAGGATCTCGATGCCCTCGGCCTGCGCCTCGGCCACCTCGTCGTCCGCGGCGGGCATCTCCGCCGCGCTCTCCAGGCACAGCACAGTGACCTTGCCGGTCGTGCACCGGGCCGCGGTACGCGCCACGTCCACAGCCACGTTGCCGCCGCCGACCACCACCACGTCGCCCTCCAGCTTCACGCCGCCGTCCAGCGCCACGCGCCTGAGGAACGACACGCCGGATTCCACGCCCGCGGCGTCCTCGCCGGGCACGCCCGCCTTGCGGCCGTCCTGCAGGCCGATGGCCAGGTAGAAGGCCCTGTAGCCCTGTTCGCGCAGGCCGGCGATGGTCACGTCCCGGCCGACCTCCACGCCGCACCGGAATTCCACGCCCATCTGCCGCAGCACGTCGATCTCGGCCTCCAGCACGTCCTTTTCCAGCCGGAAATTCGGGATGCCGTTCAGCAGCATGCCGCCGGGCCGCTTTTCCTTTTCGAACACGGTCACGTCGTAGCCGCGGGTGCGCAGATAGTAGGCGCAGGAGATGCCGGCAGGGCCCGCGCCGATCACGGCCATTTTGTAGTCCGGGCCCCACATGCCGCCGTCGTCCTTTTCGCAGACGGGGATGTAGCGCTCGTCGGCGTGCAGCTCCCGGGCGGCGATGAATTTCTTGATCTCATCGATGGCGACGGGCGCGTCCACCGTGCCGCGGGTGCAGGCGTCCTCGCAGCGGCGGTTGCAGATGGCGCCGCACACGGCGGGCAGCGGGTTGTCCTGCTTGATCAGCTTCAGCGCGTCGGCGTAGCGGCCCTCCTTCGCCATCTTCACGTAGCCCTGGATGGCCAGATGGGCCGGGCAGGCCGTCTTGCACGGCGCGGTGCCGGTGTCGTAGCAGTTGATCTTCGCGTCGTTGCGGTAATTGGGGTTCCACTTATCCGCGCCCCACCGCGAGGCGTCCGGCAGCTCGGTGAGCGGGTATTCCACCTTCGAACCGTCCTTTTTGCACAGCTTCTGGCCCAGCTTCGCCGCGCCCACCGGGCACACCTCCACGCACTTGCCGCAGGCCACGCACTTGTCGGTCTGCACGTGGGCGCGATAGGCGGAGGCGGACATGTTGGGCGTGTTGTACAGCTGGCTGGTGCGGATGGCGTTGCACACGCCGGGCGCGCAGTTGCAGATGGCGACGATCTTCTCTTCGCCGTCGATGTTGGTGATCTGGTGCACGAAGCCGTGGCGCTCGGCCCGCTCCAGCAGCGCCAGCGCCTCTTCGTAGGTGATGTAGCGCCCCATGCCGCGGTCCACGCAGTATTCCGCCATGTCGCCCACGCCCATGCAGAATTCGCCGTTGATCTCGCCGCTGCCCTCGCCGCGCATGGTCTGCTGCTTGCGGCAGGTGCACTGGCCCACGCTGTACTTGTCGTACTTGCTGAGCCAGTGGGAGATATGCTCCACGGACACGGACTGGCTTTCGTGCTCGATGGCCTTCTCCACGGGGATCACGTGCATGCCCACGCCGCTGCCGCCCGGGGGCACCATCTGGGTGATGCCCTCCAGGGGCATCTGGGTCATCAGATTGAAAAACGTCGCCAGCTGCGGGTGTTTCTCGGTCAGCTCGTCGTTCATCATCATGAATTCCGCCGAGCCGGGCACGAAGATGGGCACGTTGTACTGCTTGTGGCGGTCGGGGTTCTCCCGGTTCATCTCCACCAGGCCCACCCAGCACAGGTGGTCCACCATCTTCTGGCATTCCTCCACGGACATGCCGTTCATCTGCGCCAGCGTCTCCACGTCGTAGGGCACGCGCGTCTTTTTGAAGTTCAGCAGGAAACGCGCCTCTTCCTTCGTAATGACCGCGTCCAGCGCCCAGTATTCGGGGTCGTCCGTCTTCATCGACCGGGTGTATTTCACCAGATAGCGGTCGGTGATCATCGTGCCCAGCTTCAGGATCAGCTTTTCCTTTTCCCTGTCGGGCGCGACGTAATCCGCGCTCTGTCGGAAATCGCGCTCATTCGTCAGGCGATTCTTTTGTTCCTTCATGGTCTTCCCCTCCCCGGCAGCCGTTGGATTGTGCGAGCAGATCGGTCGCGGCCCCGGCCCGCGCGGAACCGCGCGAGGGCCGAAGCGCCCCTGCAAGTGTATTGTACCAGACTTTCACGCGCGTGGCAAGGCCGCGCCCGCGTCGGCCGCGCGGCGGTCCGTCAGCGATCGACGCACGCCGCCAGGCCCTCCAGCAGTGACCCGCACGCCCAGGGCATCAGCGCGAACCAGGTGCTCGCCGGCGATCCGTCGGGCCAGCGCTCCTTCAGCAGGCCCTCGCTGTGGCAGAAGCGCTCGGACATCCAGCCCTTCTTGCCGTAGCCGTATTCGCCGTCAAATGTGTTGTGGCACTGGCAGCTCCAGAGCCGCGTGTCCTCCAGGCGGCTTTGGACATAGGCGTCCGGGCGGAACCGCAGGTAATAGGCCATCTCGTCCATCACGGAGGACGACATGGGATGGATGTGCGGGTTGGTGACGGAGGTGATGCTTCCCCCGCAGCTGGACCAGCCCACGGTGCTCAGCGGCGGCACCTTGACGGGCGAATTGTAGCAGAACTTGAACGTGAATTCATAGTACAGCGCGTCCCGCATGCGCAGGAGCAGCGCCTCGTCGCCGGTGATCTCGTGCAGGTGCCGCGCCGCGCGGATATAGGCCAGCACGCCCTCGGAATCGATGTTCTTGTCGATGTCCAGCGGGCCGCCGTAGCATTCCTGCCGGCGGATGAACGCGCCGTGATACCACCGCTCGCTCTCCAGCAGTCCGGGCAGGTACGCCCTCTCGCCCGTCAGCCGGCAGTACAGCGCCGCGGCCGCCAGGCACCACGCGCCGGAGAGGGAATCGTATTCCAGGCCGGCCCCCGTGTCCTGTGAAAAGATGTAGGGATATTCGCCGTCGGCGTTGCGGCCGCGCTCCGTGCGCTCGATCACGCGCTTCGCGAAATCCAGCCAGTCCCGGTGCCGGACGCCCTCCTTCCGCGCCTCCCAGTCGTAGGCCTTCAGGACGTAATAGACGGCCTGGCCCACCAGGTAGGCGGCGTGCCCGGGCGTGCGCTGGATATCGTACCACCAGCCGCGGTTGCTCCACGCGCCGTCCTGCTCCGACAAAAACGGCAGGCCGCTGCGCCCGTTGATGGAATGGGCGACGATGTGCCCGATGCAGTCCAGCGCCTGCGCGCGCATGGTCCCGTCCCCCAGCCAGTGGGCGGACATCAGCATCGGCACGGCGGCGGAGAGGCCGTTGGTCCACGTGATGGAGGGCAGCGGCCGGTATTCGTAATGATCGCCGCGGTCGAACACGAAGCCCGAATAGTTGTGGTTCTCCGGCAGCCACGCGTCCCGCGAAACGGCGCCGGCCATGTCCCGCATCGCCTCCAGCGGGTCGCAGCACCGGCGGGGCGATTCGTGGTATTTCCCATAGACCCATTTCAGCGCGTCGTGCAGGCCGCGCTCGTCTTCCGCGGGCATGTCGAAGCAGCGCAGGCGCACCGTCACGCGCTCGCCCTTCTCCAGCGCGAAGCAGTTGCCGCCCAGCGGCGCGCGCGGCCGGGCGTCGTGCGAATCCACGAACAGCCACGGCGCGTTCTCATAGCCCAGCGTGTACCACACTTCCCCGGATTCCAGCGAGCACCCGAACCCGGCGTACTGGCTGAATTCCCCCTGCGCGCCGGGTTCCCACGCCGCCTGTGCGCCGTCGCGGCGCAGGAAATACGGCGTCGCGGCAAGGCCCGCCAGCCGTCCGCCGCCCCAGGCGAGGGCGCAGGAATGGGACAGCCGGTCGCTGCGCGTCATCCACCAGGGCGAGGCCGGGAACGCCGTCTCACCGCGCAGGCGCGGACAGTTGCTTCGCACCATCAGCGGCGCTTCGCCGCGGTTTGTGCCGTAGATGAAGCCGGGCAGGAAGAACCGCGGCGCGGCCATGCCGACGGGCAGGGCGATCCGGATCACCCCTTCGAACGCCTCGTCCGCGGCGATGGTGATCGCCGCCTCCCGTGACCCGGCCTCCGCCTCCGTCCGACCGGTCCACTCGACCTCGGCTCGCAGGCCGTTCATCTCCAGCGGGTCATAGGCTTCGGGCGCGCCTTTCACCCGCGCGGTCAGTATCAGTTCGGTCATATCGTTCTCCCCCGTCTTCCGCGCTTCGTCGGCGCGCTTCCGTTTTCCCAATTATTATATCATAATTTCAGCCGTGCTGCCCTGCGGGGCCCGGCTGACCGGAAAACGTTCCGTTTTCCTAATTATATCATATTTCAACAGGCGTTCACACCCCTCGCGCCGCAAAAAACCGATCCCCCCGGGGGGCTTCACCGGATCCCGTCCGTCTGCTATAATGCCAGACAGCATCGGTGAAGGCGGGGACGGATATGCGCACGGCAAAGGACGCGGCGCCGGGAATCCGGCGGTATTCCACGGTCATCGGCGCCATGGCCGTCGCCGTCGCGCTGCTGGGCCTCGTTTCGCTGTTCATCGGGTCTTCGCACATGTCCGTTTCGGACGGGCTCGCGGCGCTCATAAAGCGCGGCACCGCAGCCAACAACCGCATCATCTGGAACATTCGCATCCCGCGCATACTGGCCGCCGTGATCGCCGGAGCGGGGCTTTCCGCCTCGGGGCTGATCATGCAGACCACGCTGAACAACGCCATGGCGTCGCCGTCCACGCTGGGCGTTTCCAACGCGGCGGTGTTCGGCGCGAACCTGTCGATCATCGCGTTCGCCGGCGGTTTTCTTTCGACGGGCAACAACCTGCAGAGCTACGCCGTCGGCGCCAATCCCTACGCGACCAGCGTGATCGCGTTCTTGTTCTCCGTGATATCCATACTGCTGATCCTGGGCCTGTGCCGCGTGCGGTCGTTTTCGCCGAACGTGGTGGTGCTCGCCGGCATCGCCGTCGGTTCGGTGTGGACGGCGGCGACGACCATCCTTCAATTCTATGCCACGGACGTGGGGCTGTCCGCCGCCGTGATCTGGACCTTCGGCGACCTGGGCCGCGCCACCTACCGGACGGACTGGATCATGCTGGCGGTCGTGGCGGCCGGCCTGCTGGCCTTCGCGCTGCTGTCCTGGCGCTACAACGCGCTGCTGAGCGGCGAATCCGCCGCCCGGACGATGGGCGTCAATGTGGGCGCGCTGCGATTTGTTTCGCTGCTGCTGGCCTCGATGATCACCGCCGTTTGCGTGTCCTTCCTGGGCGTGATCGGCTTCGTGGGCATCATCTGCCCGCACATCACAAAGCGGCTGCTGGGGCAGGATCACCGCGCGGCGCTGCCGGCCTCGGCGCTGGGCGGCAGCCTGCTGCTGCTGCTGGCGGACAGCCTGTCCCGGTGCCTGGGCAGCGGATCGGCGCTGCCCGTCGGCGCGATCACGGCGCTGCTGGGCGCGCCCTTCTTCGTCGCCGTCATATTCTCCCGAAAGGAGAACCGGCGATGCTGAAGATTGAAAATCTGCGCTTCAAATACGGGCGGCGCGCGCCGGACGTGCTGAACGGCGTCAGCCTGGAGCTCCGGGACGGGGAGATCGGCATCCTGCTGGGCCGCAACGGTTCCGGCAAGACGACGCTTTTCAGGAATATCCTGGGGCTGTGCGCGCCGGACGCGGGCAGCATCCGGTTCGACGAAAGGGACCTTTTGAAGATGAACCGCCGGGAACGCGCCCGGCTGGTCGCCTTCGTCCCGCAGGAGGTCCGCTTCGGCGCGCTGAGCGTATTCGATTCCGTGCTGATGGGCCGCATCGCCTACTTCGGCCTGAAGGCCGGGCGCGAGGATTATGAAGCCGTGGAGCGCATCCTGGCCGAAATGCAGTTATCCGGCTTCGCCCGGCGAAACGTGGAGGAGCTCTCCGGCGGCGAGCGGCAGAAGGTCGCCATCGCCCGGGCCATGGCGCAGCAGCCGCGCCTGATGATCTTTGACGAGCCCACCGGTAATCTGGATATCGCCAACGAGCAGCTCATCCTGGAGGAGGCGCGCAGGCTGGCAAGGGAACGGCATATCGCCATACTGAGCTCGCTGCACGATCTCAACCAGGCCATGGCGTTCGGCGACCGCTTCTTCTTTATGAAAAACGGCGGGATCCGGTACTCGGGCGGCGCGGAATGCTTCACCACCGATGTCATCCAAGACATTTTTGACATCGAAGTCAAGATGTTGGAGATAGAAAACCAGAAGGTCATATTAGGAGGTAGTCACAGATGAAGACGATCCGTATCCTTTCCCTGGCAATCGCAGTGATGCTCCTGCTGACCTGCTGCGCGTTCGCCGAGGCGGACGGGGCGCAGGCCGTCACCCTCACCGACATGATCGGCCGCGAGGTCGAAGTGGTTCCCGGCAGTTATTCCCGCGTCGTCTGCATCGGGGCGGGCGCCCTGCGCATGTTCAGTTACATCGGCGACACCGCCCTGCTGTGCGGCGTGGAGGACATCGACAACCCCACCCTGGCGGAGCGCCCGAAGATGTTCGATTCCGTCGCCCGGCCTTATGTGATCGCCTACGGCGACGTGTTCAGCGCGCTGCCCTCCTGCGGCGTGGGCGGCCCGAACGCCCAGGCGGCGGAGGTGGAAAAGATCCTGGCCTGCAACCCGGATATCGTCATCTCGGAATACGAGGACGTGGAAAAGGAAGACGCGCTGCAGGAGCAGCTGGGCGTGCCCGTCGTCACGCTGAAGACCGGACCGCTGGGCGTGTTCGACGATTCCTTCAAGCAGAGCATGCGGCTGCTGGGCACGCTGTTCGGCGGCGCGGACAGGGCGGAGGCCCTGGTGGCCTTCATCGAAGGGGAAGCCGCGGAAATCTCCGCCCGGACGGCGGACGTCGCCGAAGCGGACAGGCCCGGCGTCTATATCTGCGGTCTGGGCAACTGGGGCACCACCAACCACCTGATGACCGCGCAGAACTACGTGTCGTTCAACATCGCCAACGTCCGGAATGTCGTCAGCGACCTGGAAAACAACGGCATCCAGCCCATTGAGGCGGAGAAGTTCGTCGCGCTGGGCGAGGATATGGACATCATCATCATGGACGCCGCGGCGGTGAAGAACATCATTCCCCTGTTCCAGGAGGACGGCGCGATGTTCGACACCTGCAAGGCCTGGCAGGACGGCGAGGTCTATCTGGAAATGGCCTACAACGCCTACTACACCAACTATGAGATCGCGCTGATCAACACCTGGTTCATCGCCAAGACGGTCTATCCGGAGCTGTTCGAAGACATCGACATGACCGCCAAGACCAACGAAGTGACCCAGGCCTTCTACGGCCGGGATCTGGCGGACGCGATATTCGCCTGCCCGTCCAGCTTCGGCGGCTATCAGAAGATCGACACCGCGGCCTTCTTCGGCTGATTATCCGGGAATCTGACATGGACAAGCGCGACATCATCGAATTTTTCGACCGCCTTGCGCCGACCTGGGACGAGACGCAGGTCGACCGGGACGCGGTCATCGCCGTCATACTGGACAACGCGCAGGTTGCCGCCGGCCAGGACGTGCTGGACGTCGCCTGCGGCACGGGGGTGCTGTTCCCCCACTACCTGCGGCGGGGCGTGCGCAGCGTGACGGGCATCGACATCTCCCCGGAGATGGCGAAGATCGCCGCGGCGAAGTATGCGGAATGTCCGTCCGTCCGGGTGCTCTGCGGCGATGTCGAGGAAACCGCGTTCGACCGGCTTTTCGACCGCGTGGTCGTTTACAACGCCTTCCCGCACTTCCAGGACGCGCGGCGGCTGATCGGGCGCCTGGTCCCCCTGCTGAAACCGGGCGGCCAGCTGACCGTCGCCCACGGGTTCAGCCGGGAGGCGATCAACGCGCACCACGAGGGCACCGCTTCCCATGTTTCGACCGGGCTGATGCCCGCCGAAGCGCTGAAGGCGCTGATGGACCCGCTGCTTCGCGTCCGCGTTTGCGTGTCGGACGATGAGATGTATCAGGTCGCGGGCGTAAAAGAATAGGATTCGGAGGGGCGGCCGCCCAAGGCGAAGTGAGGAGTTGGAGAGTGAGGAGTGAAGAGTACAAATTACCCGGAGTTGCGTCAGCGGGTAACTGTACTCCTCACTCCTCACTTTTTCACTCCTCACTCTCTTTCCGGCCCCGCCGGAACACATCCGCCCGCCCGTTTGATTATTTCCCCATATATAACATGAGTCTGCTTGTACGTTTCACGGACATAATGATAAAATAATGATTGACAGATAAAAGATTTTCTTATGATACGTCACAGGGCGTGACGCGCGGGCCGCGGCGGGGCGCCACGGCCGTCCAAAGGGAGACATACGATGAGCATATTCAATCTGATCACGCTGTTCGGCGGCCTGGCCATGTTCCTCTACGGCATGCGCATGATGGGGGACGGGCTGAAGGAAAGCTCCTCCGGCATGCTGAAAAAGGTCATGGAGCGCGTCACCGGGACGCCGCTGAAGGCGTTCCTCCTCGGCCTGATGATGACGGCGGTGATCCAGTCCTCCACGGCCACCATCGTCATCACATCCGGCCTGGTGGGCGCGGGCATCATATCCCTTCACCAGTCGCTGGGCATCATCATCGGCGCCAACGTGGGCACCACGGTGACCGGCCAGATCATCCGCCTGCTGGACCTGAACGCCGGCGGCGCGTCCTTCCTGGAATTTTTCAAGCCGTCCACGCTGGCGCCGCTGGCGCTGATTATCGGCATCATACTGATCATGAGCCGCCCGTTTAAGGATTCGGACAAGGTGGGCCGCATCGCCGTCGGCTTCGGCGTGCTGTTCTCGGGCCTTTTGAACATGACCGGCGCCGTCAACACGCTGACGGAGACCGGCATCATCGAAAGCCTGTTCTCCCGCCTGGGTGAAAACCCGGTGATCGGCTACCTGATCGGCGCGGGCGTCGCCTTCGTGCTGCAGAGCTCATCCGCCACCATCGGCATCCTGCAGGCGTTTTCCATGTCGGGGCAATTGACGTTCAACGCGATCTACGCGGTGCTGGTGGGCATCTACCTGGGCGACTGCGTCACCACCGCGCTGGTGTGCAACATCGGCGCCAAGCCGGAAGCCAAGCGCGTGGGCGTGGTGAACATCCTGTTCAATCTCAGCAAGACGGCGCTGATCCTGGTGGGCGTGAATCTCGCCCATCGGCTGGGCCTGCTGGACGGGCTGTGGCACAGCACGGTCTTTTCGGGACACATCGCCAACACCAACACCATCTTCAATCTCTCCTGCGCCCTGCTGATGTTCCCCATGCTGGGCGTGTATGAAAAGCTGAGCCGCAAGCTGGTCCGGGATGAAAAGGCCCCCGTTTCAAGCGAGGTCTCCAAGGCCCTGTCGAAGCTGGACGTGCTGAACCCCGTGTTCTTCAGCACGCCCGCGCTGGCGCTGAACAGCTGCTACAGCGTCCTCCTTGAGATGTACCGCGTCGCGCGCCTCAATATCGAGCGCGCCTTCAGCGTGATCAATTCTTACGATGAAAAGACCATCCGGCTGATCCGTCAGGAAGAGGACGTGCTGGACCACATGGCCGACCGCGCCAGCAATTATCTGGTGCAGCTGTCCAGCCACCTGTCCACCGATTCCCACATCGAAACGATGGATTATTACCATTCCGCGGTGTCCGAGTTCGAGCGGCTGGGCGACCACGCCATGAACCTGGCGGAGGCCGCCGAGGAGATGCGGCGGGAAGGGGCCGTCTTTTCCGATCGCGCGCTGCGCGAGCTGGGCGTGGTCAGCGATCTGATCGGAAACATCCTGCACCGCACGGGCATGGCCTTCGAACAGTGCGACGAGCGCGCGGCGCGCCACATCGAACCCCTGGAGGAAGTGGTGGACGACGTCGTGAACGCCCTGCGGCAGAACCATCTGAACCGCCTCAGGCTGGGCAAATGCTCGGTGATGGCGGGAACCGAGTTCCTGAACATCCTCTCGGACATCGAACGCATTTCGGATATTTGCTCCAACGTCGGCGTGGCCACCATCGCCCGGGTGCACCCCGAAATGCAGCATGAAATCCACGACTAACCACGAATACCAGGCGGAGCACGACAAGTATTTTGAAGTGCTGAAGGCGGAAGACAGGGAGGATTAAGCCGGCACCGCCGGGGTTATGTCGGGGCGGCAGCAGCCGGCGACCGGCCGGAATGAAGTGAGGAGTGAGGAGTACAGTTACCCGCTGACGCAACTCCGGGTAACTGTACTCCTCACTCCTCACTTTCCAACTCCTCATTCCTCTTGGATCGCTCTCACTTCTTTACAGCCAGGCAGTATCCAACGCCCTCCGGGGCCGCCATCGCGTGCGCCGGATTGTCGCGGTTGTAATCCGCGAAGAACGCGTCGGTGGCCTCGGCCGCGCCCAGGTGTTCGTAGATCCGGAAGCCGGCGTCCGCGAGCAGCGCCTCCATTTCGCGGTACGCATACGCCGCCTTCATCCGTTCCCCCGCCGCGGCGGCGAGCGCCCGGTTGCGCCGGCTCTCCGCCCCGCCGTCCGTGAGCGGATAATCAAAACAGACGGAAGACCCTTCGCACCAGAGCGACGATATCGC
>CACWVN010000010.1:0-18752 GCA_902764285.1 uncultured Eubacteriales bacterium | reverse complement strand
CGAAGCCCGCCCGGACCAATTCTTCCTTCCAGGCCGGCAGGGCCAGGTCGCACCCGATGTACGCGACCTGGCAGGCGGGCGCGAGCCCCGCCCGCGCGATGCGCGCCCGCTTGTCCGCGATCATCTCCGGCCGGTCCAGCTCAAACACCTTCAGCCTTTCGTCGGCGGTGCGCAGCGAAAACGTGTCGTAGCCGCAGGCGAACAGCGCCACCTGCCTGCACCCGATGCGCACGGCGGCGCCGATCGCCCGCTCGCAGAACGCGCTGCGCGCCAGCACCGACGGCGCGAGCTGGCGCTCCACAATGAACCGCAGGGCTTCTTCCCGCGTCCCCTGGAAATCCGGCGCGAAGAACGCGATGCCCCCGGACCGCCCGCGCGAAGGCGCTGACCAGCGCAGTCATGTTGTCCATGCTCGATTCCCCTTTCACAGATCCCCGTCAGTCGCCGGGAAACGGCGTTCACGCGCTTCCCATTCCGCGCGGGTGACGGCGAACACCTTCGTGACGCCGTTCACCGCGTCCGCGAACGCGTCCACCTGCCGGCAGCCCCAGGACAGCGCCGTCCGCGCCGAGGGCTCGTTGGTGGACTTCATGTATGAATAGAGCACCTGGAACGGCGTGTGCGCGAACGCCCAGTCCCGGACGGCCGCGGCGGCCTCCTTCGCGTATCCCTGCCGCTGCATGTCCCGGCGGATGTGATAGCCGATCTCCGGCTTGATCACGCCGCCGATGTCCTGCATCGTCAGCCCGCAGTCGCCGATCACGTCGCCGGTTTCCTTCAGGCACACCGCCCACAGGCCGAAGCCGAAGATGCGATAGCGCTCCCGGTTGCGCTCGATCCAGTCGCGCACCCGGGCCTCGTCAAAGGCACGGGGATAGTAACGCATGTTGTCCGGGTCCGCGAGCACCGCGCACAGCGCGCCGCAGTCGCCCGGGACCATCTCCCGCAGGATCAGCCGGTCCGTCTCCAGAATCACCGCGCTCGCCTCCTATGCCGCCGGGTCCGGCGCGTTGCGCGCCGCGAGGTTGTTCAGCCATTTTTCCTTCTTCAGCCAGAAGTGGAACACCACCATCTTGACCACGTCCACCAGCTTCACGCCGCAGTACAGCGCCACCGGCCCGATATCCGTGTACAGCGCCAGCAGGAACACCATGGGCAGCATCACCAGCAGCGTCAGCGCCGCGTCGGTGTACGCGCCCATCTTCGTATCGCCGCCCGCCCGGGCGACGGCCTGCTGCGTGTTCATGTACAGCCACACCGGCATCAGCAGCGACATCAGCATCACCATGCTGCGGCAGATCGCGATGGCGCCGTCGCTGAGCCGGCCGAACACCACCGGGATCAGCAGCGTGGTGGCGAAGCCGAAACCGGTCATCACCACGCCGAAAACCGCCGAGCCGGACAGCAGCCACGTCTTCTCGCGGCGCGCCGCGTCCAGGTTCCCCTCGCCCAGCGTCTTGCCCAGGATCACGCCCGTGGCGGAATAGACGCCGCCGAAGGCCACGAAGTAGAGGTTGGCGATGGCAAAGCCGGAGGCCATGCCCGACACGACCTCGGCGCCGCCGCGGCCGTTGTAGAGCGCCGTGGTCACCGTCTCCGACAGCACCCACACCATCTCGCAGAACAGCACCAGCGCGCCCTTTTTCAGGATGTCCCGGAACAGCGCGCGGTCGATCTTCAGGATATCCGCCGCCCGGACCGCGAAATCGGGCTTCGCGCGAACGTACACCGCGATGAACAGCGCAAATTCCAGCGTCCGCGCGATGACCGTGGCCAGCGCCGCGCCCCGGACGCCCATCCGGGGAAAGCCCAGGTTTCCGTAGATCAGCAGCCAGTTGAACAGCGTATTGGTCAGCGTGGCGATCACCGTGATCACCAGCGGCGTCTTCACCTTGCCCATGTCCCGCAGGGAGCTGGCGACGCAGACCGACAGCGTCATGGGGATGCCGACGAAGAACATGATGCGGATGTACTGCTCGGCCTGGTCCAGGATCAGCCCGGCCTGCGTGTTGCCGATCAGCATCAGCGACAGCACCTGCCTGGGAAACGCGACGCAGACGAGGAAATACGGCAGAAGCGCCGCAAACCCCATCGCCAGCTTGAAGCGGAACGCCTGGCGCATGCCCTCCCGGTCCTTCGCGCCGAAGAACTGGGTCATGAATATACCGCCGGACATGCAGATGGCGTTCAGGAACACCATGAACACGAACAGCACCTGGCCGGCCACGTTCACGCCCGACATGCAGACGTCGCCCAGGCCGGAGACCATGAAGTTGTCCACCAGCGAAACCAGGCTCTGGATCAGCTGCTGCAGCATGATCGGCACCGCGATGGCCAGCGCGCCGCGATAGAATTGTCCGGGGCCGAACAGGCCCTTTCTGTCAATCGTCATTTGAATTATCCTTTGTCCTCATGTTTTTTCTTATTTCGCCTGCGCCCGATCACTGCGCGCCGTTCACGCCCCGGATGTATTCGTCGCGCGGGATCATCGGCCTCTCCAGTTCCGCCACGGTCTCCGGGGAAAGCGTCAGCGCGGCGGCGTATTCCTCGCCCGCCCTTTCAAACCGCGCCAGCAGGGGATCGGCCACTGGGGCCGCTTCCGGCACGTTCAGCAGGGGCGCTTCGGGCACGCAGACCATGTCCGGGTTGCCGAAGCAGGTCTTGCACGTCAGCTTCAGGCCGTCGAAATTGCCATCCCAGTCCGGGAAGCCGCAGCCGCAGATGACCAGCGTATGGATCCGGGAAAAGTCCGCCAGCGCCTCGTGGCGCACCGTCCCGTCGTCCCGCTGCACCATGCGCATCTTTACCAGCGGGATCGTGCGGTCCAGCACCGCCTTCAGGTGGGAGGGCATGCCGTAGCAGTAGAGCGGAAAGCTCCAGATGATCACGTCCGAATCCCGGTACAGGTCCAGGATCGCGTTCTGGTCGTCCCGGATCACACAATGGCCGTCCATCCGCTTCCAGCAGCCGAAGCAGCCCCTGCACGGCGCGATCTTCCTGTCGATGACGTCGACGACGCGCACCTCGTGCTCGCCCCGCCGGTTCAGGCCCTTCAAAAAGGCGTCCGTCAGGCGGAAGGTGTCGCTCTTCTTCTTCGGGCTCCCGTTCAATACCAGTATCTTCATCGCGCTTCTCTCCTTCCCTGTTCCTTCTTCGTCCCGTAGGTCTTCACGAAATGCCGGCTGAACGCCTCGACCCGGGCCATCGCCTCGGGGGTTTTCTCCGGTTCGCGGTCGCACAGGTGAATGAGCTCGGAGATCGGCGCGGTGTAGGCGAAGGCGAGCATCGCGGGATCGTCCCGGCAGAGGAGCTCCGCATCCATCATGGCGGCGAAGATCCGGGTGAACATCTCCGTCAGCCCCGTCAAAAAGTGCTTTGTCGCCAGCGCCCGCGCGCGATCGTCGCGAAACTGCTCGATCTGGAGCAGCTTGCGCGTCTTGACGATCCTATCGTCGTGGACCGTGAATTCCACCATCCGCATCGTCATTCCGACCAGCTCGTCCAGGGATTCCGGGACGGGCGGCAGATGCTCCGGCGACCCGAAATGCGCAGCGTAATAGGCGATCATTTCGTCCAGCAGGGCGTTCCAGATCTCTTCCTTGCTCTCGAAATGGCGGTACATCGAGGATTTGACGAGCCCCAGAGACGCGGTCAGCGCACGGATGTTCGTGCCCGCATAGCCATACCGCGAAAACATCTCCAGCGCCGCCGCCAGGATTCTTTCCTTCGTATCCTTCGCCATGGGAACCTCCTTCGACGCGGAATGTGACCGCTTGTTCACACATTATAGTGAACGAACGGTCACATGTCAAGGGGTTCGGGAAAATTTACGTTCCGGTTCCGGCCTTCGCCCCGATATCGAAGGCGCCGGCGGCGTATCCGCCGGAAAAGAAAACCCGCCGATTCTTTCCGGAACCTATTGACGAGCGGGCGGAATTTATAGTAATATAAGATTACCGATTACAAGAAGGGCGGGGAAACATCATGCCGTCGAAGGGTGTCAACAGTGTTTTCCTGAAGAAGTCCAATCGCGGGCTCGCGCTGAAGCTGATCGCCACCAAACAATGCCGGTCCAGGATCGAGCTTTCCAAGGAGATGGGGCTGACCAAGACCACCATTTCCGCCATCGTGAACGAGCTGATGGAGAAGGAATACCTGGTGGAGACCGACAAGCAGACGACCGGCGATCCCGGCCCCAACCCCATCTGCCTGGAAATCGGGCCGAAGGCGCCGAAGTTCGCCGGCGTGCTGATCCAGCGCGGCTATGCCGAGGCGGCCGTGTGCGATATGAACATGAACATCCTGCGCTACGAGCGCCTGGAGCAGGCGTTCACCAGCGCGGACGATCTGATGAACGCGGTGTTCGAGCTGCTGGACCACACGATGCAGATGGGCGAAAACATCGTCGCCATCGGCGCGTCCAGCATCGGCCAGGTGGACGTGCGCCAGGGCAGGATCCTCGCGCCGCTGTACTTCAACGGCATCCAAAACGTCGATGTCACCGGGCCCATCCGCCAGCGGTACGGCCTGCCGGTGTTCTTCGACCACGACAACCAGAGCGCCGCCCAGGTGGAGCAGCTGTTCGGCAACGCCCGCGGCTGCCAGGACATCCTGATAATCGGCGTCGGCTACGGCGTGGGCTGCGGCATCGTGATGGGCGGGCGGCGCTATCACAGCCATACCGGTTTCCCGCCGGAGATCGGCCACATGTCCATCGACGTGCACGGCCAGCCCTGCCGCTGCGGGAACGTCGGCTGCCTGGAGACGTACATCATGTCGCCGGCCATCGAAAGAAAGGTGGCCGAAGCTCTGGGCCAGAACCTGACCTACCGGGAAATCTGCATGACGGAAAACAACCCGGTGATCGACCGCATCATGGAAGAGATGGTGCTGGACCTCTCCGGCGCGGTGGTCAGCCTGCTGAACCTTTTGAACTGCGAAATCGTGCTGCTGTGCCTGGACGCCATCTATTGGCCGGAGCGGTATGTGCAGATGCTGGAAGACATCGTCAACCGGCGCAAATTTTCCAACCGCGAGATCCGCACGCCGGTGCGCAAGGCCGGTTTTTTGGATAAGACGCAGATCCTCGGCGCCGTGTGCAACGCGGTGAACCGCTGCTTCGAGGGCGAATTACTGGATTGACCTTAGTAATTTTCCATTACCAATAGATGGGGCCGGCGCAGGGTTCGGCCCGCCGCTCTCCGTTCACATTCCAAAATAAAATCTACATTTTGTACAGATTTCCACGTGTTAAGTTTGAAATTGCAGTTGACAACCCGGCGATACCGGTGTATAATGAGGCCAGAATAAAAAGTAATCACAAATTACTATTTAATCCGAAACTGTGAAGGGCGGTGTTCCTATGATGGATCTGTACAGCATCGGCGAAATGGTCATCGACTTCATCCCCGGCAGCGAACCGGCCAGCTATATCCGCAAGGCCGGCGGCGCGCCCGCCAACGTGGCCATCGCCGTCAGCAAAAACGGGCTGAAGGCCTCGATGTGCTGCAAGGTGGGCGACGACGACTTCGGCCGCTTTTTGATGGACACGCTCAGGGAATACGACGTGACCGTCGCCTGCCCCGAGCTGTGCCGCGAAGCCGTCACCACGATGGCGTTCGTCACGCTGGCCGAGGACGGCGACCGCCGTTTCACCTTCGCCCGCAAGCCCGGCGCGGACATGATGCTGCGGGAGGCGGACGTGCGCGAGGCGGATATCGCCGATTCGGCCATCATCCACGCCGGGTCCTGTTCCCTGTCGGCGCAGCCGGAAGCCGCGGCCACGGTGCGCGCGATGCGGCTGGCCCACGAAAAGGGCAAGCTGGTCAGCTTCGACGTGAATTACCGCAACGTGATGTGGAACGACGACGTCGCGGCCTGCACGAAGGCCGTGATGGATATTCTGAAATACGTCGACCTGCTGAAGATCTCCGAGGAAGAGGTCGACATGATGGGCGGCGAGGACGCGATCCTGCCCCTGATGAAGGAAAACGGCGTCACGCTGACGATCGAGACCCTGGGCGCCCACGGCGCGCGGGCTTTCTTCAACGGCGGCCGGTTCGACGTGCCGGGCCGCAAGGCCAAGGCCGTGGACGCCACCGGCGCGGGCGACGCCTTCTGGGGCGCGTTCCTGGCGAAGCTGCGGCTGTCCGGCGTGGAGAAGGCCGCGGATCTGACGGAGGCGATCGTGCGCGACGCGCTGGAATACGGCAACGTCTCCGGCTGCATCTGCGTGCAGAGCAAGGGCGCCATCGCGTCCATCCCCACCCGGGCGCAGATCGAGGCCTATCTGGCGGACGAGGGGTGACCGGCCATGGGCGTGTGGAATGAAAAATGCATCTTCTCGCCCTCGCTGATCTGCCTGGACATGTGCAACCTGGAGAGCCAGGCGAAGGCGCTGGAGCGGTGCGGCGTGAAAATGCTGCACGTGGACATCCTGGACGGGCATTTCAGCCCGAGCATGCCGCTGGGCCTGGATACCGTGCGCCAGCTGCGGGCAAAGACGAACCTGGAATTTGACTGCCACGTGATGGTCACGGCGCAGGATTACTTCGTGGACGAGCTGCTGGACATCGGCGTGCAGCAGATCGTGTTCCACGCCGAAACCCAGCCCCACATCGACGGCATGCTGAACCGCATCCACGCGAAGGGCGTGCGCGCCGGCGTGGCGCTGAAGCCCGCGACGCCGCTGTCCGCGCTGGAATACGCGCTGGAAAAGTGCGACGCGGTGCTGCTGATGCTGATCAACCCCGGCTACGCCTTCATGAAGGGCGAAAAGCAGGTGCCCTACGCCGACCGGAAGATCCGCGAGCTGCGCGAGATGATCGACCGCCGCGGCCTGGACACGAAGATCGAGCTGGACGGCCGGATCAGCCCGCAGAACATCGAGGACTGGGGCGGCGGCGCGGCGGACATCTTCGTCACCGGCAGCACCTGCCTGAACCGGGACGATCTGCCCGGGAGCTTTGAAAAACTGAACGCGCTGCGGCAGCGCGTACTGCATTAATCGGAGGGAACGGATATGACGTTTGCGGAAGAATACGCGAAGGCGCGGGGCGACGTGCTGGCGGAGCTGGACCGCACGCTGGCCAGCGTTGATCCCGCCCAGCTGGAGCGGCTTCGCGACGAGATACTGAAGGCCGACCAGGTGTTCTTCGTGGGCGTGGGCCGCGTCATGCTGGCCCTGCAGTGCGTGTGCAAGCGGCTGGCCCACCTGGGCGTCAGGGCGCACTGCGTGGGCGATATCAACGAGCCCGCCATCACCAAGGCCGACCTGCTGATCGTGGGCTCCGGCTCCGGCGCGTCGCTGTTCCCGCTGGGCATCGCGAAGAAGGCCCGCGCCGCAGCGGACTGCACGATCGTCCACATCGGCTCGAACCCCGACAGCGAAATGAAGGACATCGCCGATTTCATGGTCCGCATTCCGGTGCACACCAAGCTGTACCTGCCGGACGAGATCGAATCCTGCCAGCCGATGACCACGCTGTTCGACCAGAGCCTGCTGCTGATGGGCGACGTGCTGGCGAAGATGATCATCGAAGAGAGAAACCTGGACATGAAGAGCCTGTGGCAGTACCACGCGAATCTCGAATGATTGTCGGCGTGCTGCGCAACTCGCTGCGCTCACTTGCCCGCCGACCCGGAAAACGCAAAGCGTTTTCCCAATCTCGAATGATATGAACAAGAATGATCTGATGAAATACATGGGCTCGATGCAGCAGGCGGCGTACATCCGCCCGCTGACCTATGCCGAAGGCCGCAGCACGGGGCTGAAGGCCTATGAGGTAAAGAACGGGCCGCTGTGCTACAAGGTGCTGGCGGACAAGTGCCTGGACGTGGGCGAGCTCTCCTACAAAGGCGTGAATTTCAGCTTCCTGTCCAAGCCCGGCCTGCAGGGCCGCAACGCCTACGACACCCACGGCGACGAGGCCATCCGCAGCATCATGGGCGGCATGTTCTTCACCAGCGGCATCGAGAGCATCTGCGCGCCGTGCACCGTCGACGGCGTGGATTACCCGATGCACGGCCGCCTGCGCACCACCCCCGGCGAGCACCTGTCCGCCGACGCCTTCTGGGCGGAGGACGGATACCACCTGCGGGCCGCGGGCGAGATGCGCGAAGCGGCGCTGTTCGGCGAGAACATGGTGCTGCGACGCAGCATCGAAACGGTTTACGGCACGAAGACCGTGACCGTGACCGACACCTTCACGAACGAGGGCTTCCGCGACGAGCCGCTGATGCTGCTGTACCACATCAACCTGGGCTGGCCGTTCCTGGACGAGAACCTGCGGCTGTACATCCCCACCCGCAGCGTGACGCCCCGCGACGCCGACGCCGAGGGCCACGAGGCCGGATACGACCGCATGGACCCGCCGAAGGACAACGAGCCGGAATACGTGTTCATCCACGACCTGCGCACCGACGGCGCGGGCAACACCGGGGCCATCGCCGTGAACGAGGCGCTGGGGCTGGGCTTCCGGATCGGCTGGAACGTGAAAAACCTGCCGTATTTCATGGAGTGGAAATCCACCGCCAGCGGCGATTACGTGATCGGGCTGGAGCCCGCCAATTCCAGCGTGTACGGGCGGCCGTGGCACGAGGCGCGGGGCAGCGTGCACAAACTGCCGCCGTTCGCCGGCGAAACCAACGTCCTCACCTTCACGGTGCTGGACGGCAAAGACGAGATCAGCGCCGCGCTGGCGGCGTTCGATGGGCAGTTCAACCGGTAATCACGGAAAAGAAAGGTTGTGTAGCATGAAACGTTCCGAAGTCAACAAGTGCATCAAGGAGTTCGAGGCGACGCTGAAGGAGCATCGCTTTGAGCTGCCGCCGTTCCTCAGCTTCACGCCCGAGGAGTGGCAGGAGAAGGGCCACGAATACGACGAGATCCGCGACAACGCCCTGGGCTGGGACATCACCGACTACGGCGAGGGCCATTTCTACACGAAGGGCCTGTACCTGATCACGCTGCGCAACGGCAACGTGCACAATCCCAAATACACCAAGACCTACGCCGAAAAGATCATGATGCTGAAGGAGGGCCAGGTGTCCCCCAACCACTTCCACTGGAACAAGATGGAAGACATCATCAACCGCGGCGGCGGCAACCTGGTGTTCCGGCTGTGGAACGCGGACAAGAACGAAGAGGTGGACCGGGAAACCCCCGTCAAGATCTTCTCCGACGGCCGCGAATACACCGTGCCCTGCGGCTCCGACATCATCCTGGAACCCGGCCAGAGCCTGAGCCTTTACCCCTACTACTATCACGAGTTCACCATCCAGCCCGGCACCGGCTACGCCATCATCGGCGAAGTGTCCATGTGCAACGACGACAACACGGACAACCGCTTCGAAGAGGCGCAGGGACGCTTCCCGACCATCGAAGAGGATGAGCCGCCGTATCGCCTGCTCTGCACCGAGTATCCCCCGGCCAAGGACTGATTTTCATGCGGGGCTGTCCCGCTGGAATATAAGAAAGAAAAGAGCAAGCGAATGAGCGAGTATGCCGTTTCCATGGAGCACATCACCAAGACATTCCCGGGCGTCAAGGCCCTGGATGATGTGCAGCTCCATCTGAAACCCGGCCGCGTGATGGCGCTGCTGGGCGAAAACGGCGCGGGCAAATCGACGCTGATGAAGATCCTTTCCGGCGTCTATACCCGCGATTCCGGCAACATCGAAATCTTCGGCCAGAAGATCGAAGGTGATCTGAACACCAAGCAGGCACAGGCCCTGGGTGTGGCCATCATCCACCAGGAGCTGAACATGTGCCAGCATCTGACGGTCGCGGCCAATATGTTCCTGGGCCGCGAGCTGGTCAAGGGCGGGCGGCTGGACACCGCCGAGATGAACCGCAAGGCCACCGAGGAGCTGGCCACCACCCTGGTCAACAACGGCGTTGTGGCCATCTACGGCACCAACGACGGCGCGACCCAGGGCGCTGCGGGCGCTGTGAAGGACGCTGCCAGCAGCGGCCAGACCGTGTACTGCGTGGGCTGGGACAAGTCTGACGCCAACATCGCGCACGTCGAGGGCGGCGAACTGCTGGCCTTCATGGCTCAGAACCCCAACATCATGGGCGAAATGGCCATCGACGCCGTCGTGAAGCTGGAGAGCGGCGAAGACCTGGCCGGCGAAGTCGTCGACACCGGCGTCTCCGTGGTCGATGCCTCCAACGTCGCTGATTTCAAGTAATCCGCTGAATCAAGCCACCTGATTTGATGCGCGCATCCGCCGCCCCAAGGGGCGGCGGATTTGTCTTTGGCGCAGCGTTCGCGCCGCGTATTCGGTTTTGGATCGTCCCGCGCTTCGGCAAGCCGGGGCCCCCGGGCGCCCTGCGTTCCTATCGCTCCGCCCAGTCGCAGCCGCTGCGGTCCGGGCCCGTCGCGCCGGAAACATAGCGGGCGTTGAACTCCCGGTTGATCTCCTTCAATTCCCTGCGGCCCTCGATGTAGTCCTGGTACATTCGGATCAGGCCGGGGCTGCAGCCGTCGCACGCGCCGTCGATGTTGCCGATGGATTCCGCGACGATCCGCTCGCGCTCCTCCCGGGTCGTTTCCGCGATCAGCAGGCGCCTCATCGCTTCCCATCCCCTTCGTCCCGCTGCCCGCAGGCCCAGGCGTAGCAGTAGGCCTGCGTCCTGGCCGCGAACGCCTCGGTGCGCAGCAGCTGCCGGATCTCCGCCTTCGTATACCAGCCGGGCACGATCTCCTCGGCGTCGGAGGTGCTCTTGCGGAATTCCCCGGCGGCGACGCCGAACACGCAGGCGTTGCGCTCGTTGGCGAAGCCGACGGCGCTGTAGCTGTTGTCCAGCACGTCGTCGATCCGCACCAGCGTCAGCCCGGTCTCCTCCCACAGCTCCCGCTTCGCGCTCTCCTCCGGGGTCTCGCCCGGGTCGATCAGCCCCGCGGGAAAGTTGTAGATCCACCGGCCCATCGCCATCCGGAATTCCCGGCTGACCAGGATGCGCTCGCCGCGCTCGTCGGTCAGAATCATGACCACGGAGTCCGGCGTGCGGTTCTGCAGCTCCTCCAGCGTGCGGAGATTCCGGTTCCGGCTGATGATCTCGTAGGTCTTCGGATGCCCTTCGGCGGTGACGTAATCCACGTCGTAGCGGGTGATGAATTTCCCCTCGCAGATCTTTCGGATGCCCTGGTATTTCACGATTCAACCCTCCCGTATATGCAGTCGGCGCGGCGGCCGGATCACTCGATGGCGTATTTTTCCACGCCGGTGAACGCGGCGGCGCCGCCCTCCGCGAAGAACCGGATGCCCGTCGCCTTCTCCGGGTCGGGATAGACGTTGCCCGTCATGGCGTGCCGGCCGCCGTCGATGAAGGCCTCCAGCGAGCTGACGTCCAGGAACAGGTCGAATTCGATGCTGTCCCGCGGGCCGAGCGCGCAGACCCGGCGGTCGACGTCCTCCTCGCGGCCGGTGAGCGCCGCGCCGGCGTTTCGACGGTCGAACACCAGCATGCCCTCGCCCCGGTCGTAGTACAGCAGCGTCTCGTGCGCGCCGTCGCAGAACAGCTTCACCCCGGCCCTGTCCGCGCTGCCCGGCGCCAGCGTGAATTTCAGCTCGATCACGTTCCCGGCGACGCCCGGCAGGCCGATCTCGCCGTCCTCGACGGCGGCGGTCTCGACGCGCACCGGATCGCGCCGGCAGGCTTCGATCTCGCGGACCGGCTTCTGGATCAGCCGGCCGTCCGCCACCGTCAGCTCCCGCGGCAGCGTGTAGGTGCCCGCCCATTCCTCCCCGCGGGACGGGAAGCTGCGATCCCACATCTCCTTCCAGGCGATCATGATGACCCGCCCGTCCGGCATGCGCAGGGTCTGGGCGGCGTAGAAATCAAAGCCGCTGTCCACCTCGCCGATCGTATCCACGCGGAAGCGGCCGGTGTCGAAGTCCAGATGGCCCAGCATGTACAGCCCCGAGTGGATGTTCTGGTAGAGGTTCCCGGACCGTGGCAGGTTCTGGGGGCTGGAGAGCAGCACCTCCTCGCCGGTATCGGCGACGAAGTAGTCCGGGCACTCGTAGACGCCGTCCAGCCGGTAGAAATCCTCGCTGAACTCCGGCTGGGGATACAGAAGGTGGCCGACGTAGTCCCAGTGGAACAGGTCATCGCTCTTCAGCAGGCAGAGGTTGCCCCAGCCCTCCTTTTTGTGTTCGGGGGCAGGCTGGCGCGGGTCGGTGGTTTCGCGCTGGTTGACGGGCGCGGGTTCCGCCCGGCGGCCGCCGTCCAGCCAGCGGATGCCCGCGATCAGGTAGAAGGCGTCGCCGCGCCGGAAGATGCGCGGGTCCCGGAAATCCTCCTCGTAGATCTCGGGCGACAGCATCTCCGCCGTCAGGATCGGGTTTTCCGGGCACTTTTCAAAATGGTCGCCGTCATCGGAGACCGCCAGGCACTGGCGCTGCATCGTGGGCTGGGCCGCCGTGTACATCAGATAGAGCCGGCCGTCCTTCTCCACCGTGGACCCGGAGCAGCAGCCGCAGACCAGCTCGTAGGGCCGGTCCGGGTAAAGCGCCACGGGCCGCTGTTCCCAGTGTACGAAGTCCCCGGTGGTCACGTGGTTCCAGTGCATGGGCCCCCATTCGGGCTTGTGGGGATAGTGCTGGTAGAACAGATGGGCCTTGCCCTTGTAATAGATCGTGCCGTTCGGGTCGTTGGCCCAGCCGAAGGGCACGGATACGTGATAGCGCGGCCGATAGCTTTTGGACATGTGCGTTTCCTCGTTTCGTATTGATGCCGTTGCGCCGTTCGCAACGCCTTTGGCCCGTCAGAGCGCCCTTTCCGCAACCAGAAGCGCGCCGCCGTCCCGGGCCACTTCCCGGACCACCTGAAAGCCGTTCTTCTTCCAGAAATGCGTGGACTGGGGATTGTCCCTGTCGATCGCCAGGCACACGGTAGAGAACCCCGCGCCCTTCAGGTACCGGCAGGTCTCGCGGATGATCCCGGACCCGATCCCGCGGCCCTGGAGCCGCGCGTTCATCATAAAGAAGCCGATGTAGCAGGTGTCGGCGCCGGGATAGCCGTCGATCAGATCCATGATCGCCACCAGCAGCTCGCCGTCATAAAACCCGACGTAATACTTGTCGGACGGGCCGATGCCCGGCGGCGCGATGTGGAGATCGCCCAGCACCTGGTCCCGGTCCGCCTGCCGGCCGCAATACTGATAATACTGCGCGTTCTGCAGGCAGAAACCGAGGATGTCATCCGCGTCGGAATCGCTCATCCTGCGGACGCGATAGCGACTGCTGAGCTTCGACAGATCGATCAACGCTTTCGCCTCCCTGCAACTGTTCCGGCCCCGCGCCGGGTTCGTCGGCCTTCGCCGTCAGCGCCCGCAGAAGGCCGCGATCTGCGCCTCCAGCAGAACGAACACCCGGGCGACCAGATAGCCGTCCGCGACCGCGTGGTTCAGCCGGACGCTCACGGGCATCATCAGCCGCCCGCCCTCCGGCCGGTACCTGCCCCAGTTCACGATCGGCGCGAAGAACAGGTGGCCGTCGGGCAGTTCGATGTTCAGCGAATCGTAGGACAGCCAGGGGATGAAGGAAGCGTCGAACCAGTTCGGATGGCCGGCCGCGTCCAGCCCGTATTCCCGCGTCTGCTTTGCCCGCTCCACGTCCGCCAGCGCGGCGGCGTAGAAGGCCTCGTAATCCTCGCACCAGCGGGTGTACACCGGCGTGCAGGTCTCCGTGTCCTCGTGAAAGACGTACTGGGTGGGATGGATGCGGTCGTAGCAGATCAGCTCGCGGGTCTGCCACAGGTATCCCATCCGGTAATCGTCCCGGGAATTGAGCACTTTCGCCAGGATGTAGAGGAAGTTGAGATAGAACTTCGTGCCGGTCTCCTTCGATCGGCGCACCAGCTCCGTCACATCCACGCGGGCCGTCATGGAGGTCGAGCACTTGCAGTCCTCCGAAAAATGGCGGAACACGCCCTTGCGGTAGTATTTCTCCATGTCGATGATCCGATAGCCGTCCATGTCGTCCCTCCTGTTTTCGGTTTCAGGCATCTCCGGCGGCCGGCGGTCCCGAAGGGCTTCCCGCGCGCGGACAGGTCCGTCTCAGCGGTTTTTCTTCGCGCGGTTGTTGGCCTTGCGCCACTTGGCGACGTTGACCATCAGCTCGTTTTTCTTCTCCCGGGACCAGTTATTCTCCCTATCCAGCCGGGCGTACATCTCCCAGCGCTCGGGCGCGAGCCGGCCCGATTCCAGCGCGCGGCGGACCGCGCAGCCCGGCTCCGTGCGGTGGGTGCAGTCGGAGAAGGCGCACTGCCCGATCAGCTCGGCGATGTCGGAGAAGGTGTCGGCGATGCCGGCCTCGGCGTCGACCACGCCCAGCTCCCGCAGCCCGGGCGTGTCGATGAAGGCCACGCCGTCCAGCTCGATCAGCTCGCGGTGGGTAGTGGTGTGCCGGCCCTTGGAATCCTCCTCACGGATCTCCCCCACCCGCATCACCTCGCGCCCGGCCAGCGTGTTGATCAGCGTCGACTTGCCCGCGCCCGAAGACCCCAGCAGCGCGATGGTCGTGCCGGGCCTGCAGTACGCCTTCAGGCGCTCCAGGCCGAAGCCCGTGTAGGCGCTGACGGACACCACCCGCAGGTTCTCGCTCAGCGCGGCGGCCTGCGCCTCCAGCTCCGCCACGTTTTCGCAGGCGTCGGCCTTGGTCAGCACGGCCACGGGCGCCGCACCGCCGGCGACGGCCATGGCGGCGTAGCGGGCGATGCGGCTGACGCTGAAATCGCGGTTGAGCGACGTGATGATGAATACGTAATCGATGTTGGCGACCAGCGGCTGCACCTTCACGGTCTTCACATAGCCGTCGGCGTGGCCGCCGCGGTCCGGGCGGCTGAACACGGTCCGCCGGGGGCGGATGGCGCGGATCAGGCTGTCGCCGTAGGGATTGGCGATGACCTCTACATAATCGCCGACGACCGGGTATTCCTCCCGGAAGCGCAGGCTGCCCGCCAGGACGCAGTACCGCTCCTCCTCTTCCCTGCGAACCAGATACCGGTCCTTGTGGACCAGCACCACGCGATAGATTTCATCCAAGTATCGTTTCCTCCCGATCGGGTATTCCCGCCGTTAACGGAAAGAATCCCCGCCGCAGCGGGGATTCTTCCTCGCGTTTACGCCGCCGGTTCCAGCGCCTCTTCCAGCGCATATTCCGCCGCGTTCGCGCCGGCGATGCGGCCGAACACCACGAAATCGCACACCGCGTTGCCGCCGATGCGGTTGCCGCCGTGGACGCCGCCGGTGGTCTCGCCCGCCGCGAACAGGCCGGGGATCACCTTGCCCTCGGTGCTGATCACGTGGGTTTCGGTATCGATCTTGATGCCGCCCATCGTGTGGTGGATGCCGGGCGCGATCTGGATGGCGTAGAACGGCGGGGTGGACAGATCGGCGTCCATGCCGTTGTTGCGCCCGAACTCGGCGTCTACCCCGGAGGCGACCGCCGCGTTCCAGGTGTTCATCGTCTCCACGAAGGTCGCCGGGTCCACGCCGATCGCCTCGGCCAGCGCCTCATAGGTGTCGCCCTGAACCGCCATGCCGTTGGCGATGTATTCCCGGGCGGATTTGTTGTTGTCCACCAGGTTCTGGTCGAAGATGATGTAGGCGTATCCGCCGGTCTGCTGCAGCTCCGCCGCGGAGACCGCGTCCCGGGTCGCCAGGTCGTTGGTGAAGCGCCGGCCCTCCTGGTTCACCAGGATCGATCCCAGCGAGCGCATCTTTTCGGAAACCAGCATGCTGGTCGCCTGATAGACCGTCGGGTGCAGCTGGATCTGGTCCATATCCACCGTGGCGGCGCCGACCGCCTCGGCCATCAGGATGCCGTCGCCGGTAGCGCCGGGATGGTTGGTGGTGACGGCGTTGGCCAGGCTGGGATTGAACGAGCACATGAGTTCGAAGTTCGCGCCGAAGCCGCCGGTGGCGAGGATGACGGCTTTGGCGTTGATGGTATAGTCGTGCTGGGCATCCTCCGCCTTCACACCCACCGCCGCGCCGTTATCCATCAGGATCTCGGTCGCCGTCGTGTTCAGCATGATCTCTATGCCCTGCTTTTCCGCCTCTTCGCTCAGCTTCGCCACCAGATACGAACCCACGGGGCTGCCGTCCTCGGGCGAATGGAGATACTTGTGCACGGTGCCGCCGGTGGCCGCCACCTTGGGCAGGGGCGCGCCGATGGATTCCAGCCACTCCACGGCTTCGGCGCTGTTGATCGCCATGGTGGCGACCAGGCCGAGGTCGTTCAGGAAGTGGCCGCCGTTCATCGTATCCTCGACGAACTCCCGGACGCCGCTGTCCGTGATGCCCGCGGCCGCCTGGAACTTGGTGCCGGCGCAGTTCATGCCGCCGGAGGCCTTCAGGCTGTTGCCGCCCACAAAGGGCATCTTTTCCAGCACCAGCACCTTCGCGCCCGCCTGGGTGGCCCGCACGGCGGCGGTCAGGCCGGCGCCGCCCGCCCCGACGATGACCACATCGCATTCCAGCGTCTCGGGCGTGCGCTCAACGGGCGCAGCCTCGGCCGGCGCCACTTCGAAGGGGGCCGGATCGATGCCGGAATCGGTCAGCGCCTGGCGGATGGCGGTCTTGATGGCGTCGCTGGTCACCGTCGCGCCGGAAATGCCGTCCACGGCGATGCTGTTGGCCTCGACGATGGCGCCGGGGAGCTTTTCAACCGCCACGGAACCGATGCCCGGGGTTTCGTTCTGTTCCAGAACCTGCACGTCGTAGATGGTGGTCGCGTCGGCGGTGACCTGGACCACGACGTCCCCGTCAATGCCCTTCCCCGTGCCGGTCGCCGTGATCTTTCCGTCCTCGGCAAGTCCGGCGCCGAATGTGAGCATTGTCAATACCAGTATCAACGCAAGAGCCTTTTTCATGTCTTTCCCCCCTTTTATAATCTCCATATATGCATTATAACATGCTATTAACACGCTTGTCTATATGAAAAAAACGGACGCCCCGGCATCCGCGCCCGCGCGTCGTCCGCCGCCGCCGGGGCGGCGGGAACCGTCCGCAAGCCGCCCCGGCCACGGGGTGTCCATGGATTGTTCAGGCGGCGCGCCGCGTCATTTTTCCGCGCGCAGCAGCAGCGCGGCCGCGACCGCCAGGAACGGCAGCCCGGCCAGCAGACCCACCTGCGCCGGGCCCAGCAGCCTGGCGGAGCCGGTGTCGATCAGGCACACGGACAGCGGCAGCGCCGCCGTCGCGTTGATCGCGCCGTGCAGGATCGCCGGCACCCAGATGCTCCCGCTCTTTTCGTACAGCCAGTCGTGCAGGATGCCCCAGCCCGCCGTGATGACGCAGAACAGCAGCATCCCGACCACCGGGAAGCCCGCGTATCCGGCGGCGTTGCCCGCCGCCGCGCCGTATTCATAGCCGATCAGCCAGATCAGCGGCCAGTGCCAAGCGCCCCAGATGGCGCCGCCCAGCAGCCAGCCCTTCCTGCGGCCGAACCTCGCCTTCAGCTGCGGATAGAGGAAGCCCCGCCAGCCGATCTCCTCGCCCAGGGCGAAAACCCCATTGAGCAGCGGCGCATAGGTGACGGCGCTGACCGCGCTTATCAGGATGTACAGGGAATTGGAGAGGCCCTGCGCCTCCATCTTCTGGAGGATCTCCGCGCCGGCGCTGGCCGCGAGATACTGGCCGGAGAGGTCAAAGTGCCCCGGGAATACCAGGAAATACAGCCCCGCGCCGACAACGGTCAGCGCGACGGGCGCGAACCAGGCGATCAGGATCGGTTTGATGTTCCTGCGAATTTGCAGCTTCCAGCCCATGTCCCTGAACCCGGCGCCGGAGAGCAGCACGCCCAGCGCGGGCACGAACATCATCGCCGCGATCACCAGCTGCCCGGCCATCCGGTTCCCGCCGTTGATAATCCGCGCCGCGATAAACTGCACGGCGTACGCCAGGGCAAAGGTCCACGCCAGGTATTTCACCACTTGGGTCCTGTTGAATTCCGCATTTCGCATTGTGCTTCACCTCTTTCACGCCGATCATACAACATGACGCAGCGTAACGAGCAACCCCTGACGCAGGGGGATTTTTCGAAAAATGCGGAATTTCCCTGGATTTGCGCCGCCGGCGGGCGGTTTCAGCGGTGGTGCTTCGCCTTCATCGCCGCGCTGGAAGAAGCTCACGCCGTAGGACAGCGACAGCGGATACGGGTTTTCGCCGCGGTTATAATCCGCCAGCCTCCGGTTCACCTCGTCCAGATAGGCGGACAGGCCGTCGGGCGAATCCGACAGCTGCAATATGATGAACTCGTCCCCCGCAAAGCGGAACACCCATTCGTGGTTCAGCCGGGCCTGTTTCAGGATGCCCGTGACCGTCTTCAGCGCCTTGTCGCCCTCCGAATGTCCGTAGGTGTCGTTGATCTCCTTGAACCGGTCGATGTCCAGCATGACGCCGACGAAGCTGCGGTTCCGGGCGATCCACGCCGAAACCACGTTGTCCATGTACTGGCGGTTGTAGGTATCCACCAGCGAATCCACGTACGCCATCTCGTTCTGCTGCATCATGAACAGGCCGACGAGCCCGACCGCCGAGGACAGCCAGGCCAGCGAAAGGCCGTAGAGCATCGGCCGGCGCTCGTACACGTTCTGTTCCGTGATGTAATAGCAGATCGGAACGAAGAAGTTCAACACGGTCAGGGCGAGCATGACGGCGCCGACGGCGATCTGCGGCCTGTAATGCTTCCGGATCCGGCCCGGGTTCCCGTACAACCCCAGATCCACATACACC
>CACWVN010000009.1 GCA_902764285.1 uncultured Eubacteriales bacterium | reverse complement strand
GTCTGGCCGCGGGTGAACACGCCGGAGCCGTGGGGACGGGGCAGCACGCCGACCTCGCACCAGATCGGGCGAACCTCGGTCAGCTTGCGGCCGTCGGGGCGCACGCCCTTATCGATGATGTGGCGGCGCATGACTTCCTTCTGCACGCCGTACAGCGCGTCGGCGATCTCCTGCTCGCGGCCCTCGAACTGCTCGGCGAAGTGCTCGGCGACCTCGGCCTTGACCTGCTCTTCACGGGCGTTGCGCTCGGAACGGTCGAAGGTTTCGAACATCCACTCGACCTTCTCCAGCGCGTACTCGCGCACGGCGGCCTTCACGTCCTCGCCCGGCAGGGACAGCGGGAATTCCTTCTTTTCCTTGCCGATCTCAGCGACGATGCCGTTGATGAAGGCGACGATCTTCTTGATCTCCTCGTGGGCGAACAGGATCGCGCCCAGCATGACTTCCTCGGAAACTTCCTTCGCGCCCGCTTCGACCATCAGCACGGCCTCGCTGGTGCCGGCCACGGTCAGGTTCATCAGGGAGATCTCGCGCTGGGCGACGGTGGGATTGACGACGTACTCGCCGTCCACGTAGCCTATATTCACCGCGCCGATGGGGCCGGCCCACGGGATCTGGCTGGTGGCCAACGCCGCGGAAGCGCCGATCATGGCGGGGATATCGGGGATGTTGTCCTGCTCGACGGACATGACCGTGCACACGACGGAGACGTCGTGCCGCATGCCCTTGGGGAACAGCGGGCGCAGCGGGCGGTCGATGAGTCGGCAGGTCAGTATGGCCTTCTCGGCCGGGCGGCCTTCGCGGCGGTTCCAGGAACCGGGGATGTGGCCGACGGAATACAGCTTCTCTTCAAAATCCACGCTCAGCGGGAAGAAATCGATGCCCGGGCGCGGGGTTTCGGCCACGGTCGCCGTGACCAGCACGCAGGTGTCGCCGTAGCGCACGAAGGTGGCGCCGCTGGCCTGCTCGGCGTACTTGCCGAATTCGAGCGTGAGCGTGCGTCCGCCCAGCTCCATGCTGTAGCTCTTGAACATGTTCTTTTGCCCTCCTTGGGTTTTCTCTCTATGATGATTTAATTGAAACCGATGTTTGTGGGACGGGAAGGTCTTTTGTCGGGCGGGCGCCGCATCGGCGCCCCTACGGGAGGATGGAGCGGCTGCGTCTCCTGCTCCCTACTCCCTACTCCCTCGTAAGCGCGATGTACAGACGCGCGCCTGCGGGCAAATCCCGCATCCTGGCGTCCGCACACCGCACGGCTTTCGTCCGGCCCGCTCCGTCCGGCCGGTGAAAAGCTATTCATACTGCGCCGCCGCTCGGCAAGCCGAAGCGGCGGCGCGGAGTGACGGATCGTGTTCCCGGGGCTTACTTGCGCAGGCCCAGCTTGGCGATCAGTTCACGATAGGCTTCGATATCGGTGCTCTTCAGGTAGTCCAGCAGACCACGGCGCTGGCCGACCATCAGCAGCAGGCCGCGGCGGGAGTGATGGTCCTTCTTGTGCGTCTTCAGATGCTCGTTCAGGTGGTTGATGCGCTCGGTCAGCAGCGCGATCTGAACCTCGGGGGAGCCGGTGTCGCCCTCATGGCGGCCATACTCGGCGATGATTTCCTGCTTGGTCATGGGTATTTCCTCCTCTTTCTTTATCCCGCAAGCCAGGTGAACCGTCGGAGTCATCGGCAGACCGGGCAAGCGGCGTCTGTGGCCCATTCCATTTTGCCACATCGTGTATTGTACCACAGGTGCCATGTTTTGTAAACGGGGAAACCGGGAATTTGCAGAAACTTCATGATTCCTGCATGTCCATGAGCCGCCGGGCATGCTCGGTCTCCCCCGCCTCGATCAGACGGCGGATCCGCGTGGACGAGCACATCACTTTCCCGTCCATCACCGGCGGTACGATCTCAGCGCGATAGCCCAGCTCCGCGGCCATCCCGCGGATCAGCGCCGCGTCGCCCCTTCCGCCCGCGCCGAAGGTGTAGTTCTCCCCCGCCACGACGGCGCAGGCGCGCATATCCCGCGTCAGCGCGCAAAGGTATTCCTCCGGCGGCATCGCGGCAAATTCCCGGGTGAACGGCTTCACCAGCGCGTAATCCGCGCCCAGCCGGGCGAATTTTTCCAGGTTTTCCTCCAGCGACAGCAGCGGCGCCGGCGCGCAATCCGGCCGCAGCACCGACAGCGGGTGCCGGTCGAAGGTGCAGACCACGCATTCGGCGTCCAGCTCCCGCGCCAAAGCCACGGCGCGGCGGATCAGCGACTGGTGGCCGATGTGCACGCCGTCGAACATGCCCAGCGCCGCCACCGACGCGCGGCCGGTGAATTCCGCTTCGGAATGCAGTATCTTCATCTCGCATCCTCCGACTGATAGAGCATCGCCCTGAATTTCACGCCGCCGTCCGGCTGCGGCGCGCCGATGCCCGCGAATTCGTCGTTCAGGTACACGCGCACTGCGTCCACCTGCGGCGCCGGCGCGTCCAGCCATGCCGCCCTCAGCGGATTGCCGTTGATCACCGCGTGGCGGCTGCGCTCACCCACCCGCACCGCGGGCAGGTGGGATAGCGGCGCGTCCAGCGGGATGAGCGCCGATTCCAGCGCTCCGGACGCCGCCAGCGCGTCGATCTCATCCAGCGTCAGCGCGTCCGAAATATCGAATATGCCAGCCGCCGTGCGCCGCAGCGACGCCATGTGCGCGCCGCAGCCCAGCGCCCGGCCGATGTCGTGGCACAGCGTGCGGATGTACACGCCCTTGCCGCAGCGGATCTGCAGCAGATAGGCGTCCTCGCCGTCCGGGCCCAGGCATTCGATGTCGTCCACCCGGCAGGGCCGCGGCTGCAAATCCACCGATTCGCCCCGGCGCGCCAGCTTGTACAGCCGCTTACCGTCCCGCTTCAGCGCGGAATACATGGGCGGCGTCTGCATGATGTCGCCGGTAAAACGCGGCAGCACGGCCTTCAATTCGGCCTCGGAGGCGGTCACGGGCCGGGTTTCGACCACCTGGCCGGAGGCGTCCTGGGTGTCCGTCACGACGCCCAGGCGGATGCGCGCCACGTAGGTCTTCTGTTTGTCGATGATGTAATCGAACAGCCGCGTAGCCGAGCCGACGCACACCGGCAGCACGCCGGAGGCCTCGGGGTCCAGCGTGCCGCCGTGCCCAACCGAAGCGCCCTTCGGCAGCCGTCTGCGCACGAACACCACCACGTCCGAAGACGTGCGGCCCACAGGCTTGTTCACGTTCAAAAATCCGTTCATTCGCAGTTTCCGTTTGACAACCGTTCCCTATTCTTCATTCATTCCGGGCGGGCGCCGCATCGGCGCCCCTGCAGGCAGATGGAGCAGCAGCATTCTCCTACTCCCTACTCCCTATTCCCCGCACCCATCGCCTCGCGCACCAGCGCCAGCGCCTTTTCGATCGCGGGTTCCATGGGCATTTGAAGGGTACAGCCTGCGGCGCACTCGTGCCCGCCGCCGCCCAGCGGCGTCGCCACGTCCCGGGCCGCGTTCAGCGGCGGCTTGGATCGCAGCGACAGCTTCGTGCTCTCGCCGCGCTGCTCCGCCAGGATGGCGAAGCGCACGCCCTCGATCTCCACCAGGTAGTTGACGATGCCCTCGTTGTCCTCGCGCAGCGCCCCGGCGGCAGCCAGCATGTCCTCCGTCAGCCGCGCCCAGGCGATTTTGCCGTCCGGCGAGGTCTCCAGCCCCGCCAGCACCAGCCCCAGCAGCAGCGTGCGGCCGCGGGTGCGCGTGCGGTAGAGCCGTTCCGTCAGCGCGGCGACGTCGATGCCCGCCTCCACACAGCGCGCCGCGGCGCGGAACGTCTGCGCGCGGGTATTGGAGTAGCTGAAATGGCCGCAGTCGGTGGAGATGGCGATGAACAGGCATTCGGCCATCTCCCGCGTCAGCTTCACGCCCAGCGCGTCGATCAGGTCCATCACCAGCTCGCCCGCCGCAGCGGCCTCGCCGTCCAGCACGTACAGCTGGCCGAGGCCCTCGTTGGTGTGATGGTGGTCCAGCGCCGCGCGGGCCGGGCAGGCCTCGAACAGCTTCTGGCCCGCCTCGCCCAGGCGCGGAATGTCGGACACGTCGACGGACAGCGCCGCCTTCGGTTCAAAGGGCAGCGGATCACCGGTATCCTGCACCCCATCGGAGCCGGGCATGTCCATGTACATGCGGGGAATGCCCCCGGGCAGGCACACGACGGCGCGCTTGCCCAGCGCCTTCAATGCGTGCCAGACCGCCAGCGTGGAACCTGACGCGTCGCCGTCCGGCGACACGTGGCCCAGGACCACGATGTCGTCCTGCGCCGCCAGCCACGCGGCCAGTTTTTCAATCGTCACTCGGTTCGCCATCGACGTGGTTCTCCTTCAATAGCTGGTTGATGTGGGCCGCGTATTCGATGTTGGTGTCCAGTTCGAAGATGATCTCCGGCACGTAGCGCAGGTCCACGCGGCGGCCCAGCTCGCGCCGGATAAACCCGGCGGCGCTGTGCAGCGCCTTCATCATGTCCTTGCGGCGCTCGGATTCCAGGATGCTGACGCGGACCTTGCAGTAGCGCAGGTCGCGGGTGACCTCGCAGCGCACGATGGACCAGGTGCCGCCGACGCGCGGGTCGTTCACCTCGTCGCGAATGATCGCGTCGATGGCCTTGTGCACCTCCTGGGAGATGCGGTCAATGCGGTCAAAAGAAGCCATGTTGTCCCTCCGTTGGTCGATAAACAGGATAAACGGGCGTTCAGTTCAAGCCGCTGAACGCCCGCATAAGTAGTATTTCCAAATCGTATGCGGCGGCATGTGCACCGCATGCGGGTGGTAATTTTTCCGGCGCGAAACCCATTTCGCAGAAGAAAAATTCCTACCTTGCAGATTTTGCGGCCAGACGGCCCATCAGGGCCTCAAGCAAAATCTGGTGGGGTGGCCGTAGCGGGGAATGTCACTTCCCCGTCCACAATCACCTTTCGATTTCCTCCATCACGAAGCACTCGATGACATCGTTTTCCTTGATGTCGTTGTAATTTTCGATGCCGATGCCGCACTCGTAGCCGGTGTTGACTTCCTTGGCGTCGTCCTTGAAGCGCTTCAGGGAATCGATCTTGCCCTCGTGGATGACGATGTTGTCGCGCAGCAGGCGGATCTGGGCGTTGCGGGCGATCTTGCCGTCGGTGACATAGGAGCCCGCGATGGTGCCCACGCCGGAAACCTTGAACGGCTGGCGCACGGTGGCGTGACCCAGCAGCACTTCCTTGTACTTCGGCGCAAGCATGCCCTTCATGGCGGCTTCGACATCTTCGATGGCCTGGTAGATCACGCGGTACAGCCGGATATCCAGCTTTTCACGCTCGGCCATATCCCGGGCGTTGTTGTCCGGGCGCACGTTGAAGCCGATGATGATGGCGTTGGCCGTGGAGGCCAGCAGCGTATCGGATTCGTTGATCGCGCCCACCGCGCCGTGGATGCAGCGCACGCGCACCTCGTCGTTGGACAGCTTCTCCAGCGACTGGCGCACGGCTTCCACGGAGCCCTGCACGTCGGCCTTGATGATGACGTTCAGGTCCTTGACCTCGCCGGCGGAGATCTGGTTGAACAGGTCGTCCAGCGTGGTCTTGGTCTGGGTCTTCACCAGCGCGGCGCGCAGCTTGTCCTTACGCTCCTCGGCCACCTGGCGGCTGAGCTTCTCGTCGTCCACGGCCAGGATCTGGTCGCCGGCGTCGGGCACGTCGTTGAAGCCGATGACCTCCACCGGATCGGACGGACCGGCGCTCTTCACGCGCTCGCCCTTGTCGTTGGTCATGGCGCGCACGCGGCCGTAGGCCGTGCCCGCCACGATGGCGTCGCCCACGTTCAGCGTGCCGTTCTTCACCAGCACGGTGGCCACGGGGCCGCGGCCCTTGTCCAGCTTGGCCTCGATGATGATGCCCTTGGCCTTGCGGTTCGGGTTGGCGCGGTAGTCCTCCACATCCGCGGTCAGCAGGATGGTCTCCAGCAGGTCGTCCACGCCCTGGCCGGTGACGGCGGATACCGGCACCATTTCGGTGCTGCCGCCCCACTCGGTGGTCACCAGCTCGTACTCGGTCAGCTGCTGCTTCACGTGCTCGGGGTTGGCGGCGGGCTTGTCCATCTTGTTGATGGCGACGATGATCTGCACGCCCGCGGACTTGGCGTGGTTGATGGCCTCGATGGTCTGGGGCATCACGCCGTCGTCCGCCGCGACCACCAGCACCGCGATGTCGGTGGCCTGGGCGCCGCGCAGGCGCATGGACGTGAAGGCCTCGTGGCCCGGGGTATCCAGGAAGGTGATCCTGCGGCCGTTCAGATCGACGGTATAAGCGCCGATGTGCTGGGTGATGCCGCCGGCCTCGCCCGCGGTCACGCGGGTCTTGCGGATGTAATCCAGCAGCGAGGTCTTGCCGTGGTCGACGTGGCCCATGATGGTCACGACCGGCGGGCGGGAGACCAGCTCCTCCTCGGCATCCTCGACGTCTTCCTTCTCCAGAGCGTCCTCGGCGGTCTCGGCCAGCTTCATCTCCAGATCCACGCCGAATTCCTGGGCCACCAGGGAGGCGGTGTCGAAATCAAGATCGTTGTTGATGGTGGCGATGATGCCCAGCATCATCAGCTTCTTGATGATTTCGCCGGCGGGCTTGCCGATGCGCTCGGAGAGATCGCGCACGGTGATGGTCTCGGCGGTCATGACGGCCTTTTCGATCTTCACCGTGGGAATGGCCGCCTTCTGGACGACCTTCCGCTTCTTGCGGTTGCGCACGAAATCCTCGTCATAATTGCTCAGATTGCTGGCGCCGCCGCGCTGCTTCTGGGCCGTGCGGCCGGTGTTGCGGTTGCGCTCGGGATCGTTCTGGCGCACGTACTGCTTTTTGTTCGGATCGTAATTGGAGACGCGCTCCTTTTCCACCGAGGGAACCAGCTCCGGCCCCTTGCGGCCAAAGCCGGGGCGCGCGCCGCCGCCGAAGCCGGGGCGCGGACCGCCGCCGAAGCCGCCGCCAGCGGGACGGTTGCCAAAGCCGGGGCGCGGACCCTGTCCGGGCGCGCCGCCCTGCATCGGGCGGTTGCCGTAACCGGGGCGCGGACCCTGTCCGGGCGCGCCGCCCTGCATCGGACGGTTGCCATAGCCGGGGCGCGGACCCTGTCCGGGCGCGCCGCCCTGCATCGGGCGGTTGCCGTAGCCGGGGCGCGGGCTGTTGGGGCTGGCGCTGTAAACGGGCTGAGACGCGCGCATCGGGCGGTCGCCGTACGCGGGGCGCGGGCCGGCCGGCCGGGGCGCGGCGGCCTGTGCCGGGCGCTGGACGGCTTCCGGTCTCGCCGCCGGACGCACCGCTGCGGGCTTGGGCGCCTCCGCAACGGGAGTCTCGGGCGTTTCCGCCGCGGGAGCGGGCTGCACCTCGGGCGACGGTTCCGCCGGGATCTCCGGCACCTGTTCGCTGGAATAGGCCGTCATGAACTGCGCGCTGGCCTCATACTGCTTTCTCAGTTCTTCCTTGGCCTCGCGTTCCTGGCGTTCCCTCTCCTCGCGGACGAAACCTTCCGAAATGCGCCGCAACGCCATCAGCATGTCCTGCGACTGCCTGCGCATGCGCGTCACGTTTTCCAGCATCCTGCCGGTATTCGCGCTCAATTCCTTGGTCGCGTCCTGAACCCTGACTTTGGTCATTCCCTCAATGCACCCCCGTAGAGTCTCTGTTTGCAATCGCCGCACGTGCGGCGCGGTTGTCGGTTGTCATGTATTCTGCGATCGGGCGATCTCCGTCACCCGGGCAGCCAGCCCTGGCTCGGTAACGACCGCGGCCATCCGGGAGGGCTTGCCGATGGCGTCGCCCAGCTCCAGCGGCCCGGTGCGCACCAGCGGCACCCCGTGGGTCTGGCAGGCCTGCGTGACGGCCTTGACCGCGTTGTCGGAGGCAGCGCCGTCCAGCACCGCCGCCCGGGCCTTTCCCGAACGGATCTGCTGGATGCAGGCCTTTTCGCCGGTGACCAGCGCGCCCGCCCGGGCGCACAGCCCCAGCATGCCCAGCAGCGGATTCATTCGCCGGCCTCGTCCGCAGGCGGCTGCGGCGCGATCTGCCGCTCCAGCTGGTCGAACACCGCGCTTTCGATCTGGGCGTCCAGCGCCCGTTCCAGCGCGCGGCTCTTCCGCGCCTTCCGGAGGCATTCGATGCTTTCGCACACGTAGGCCCCACGGCCCGGCGCCTTGCCGGTGCGGTCGATGTGGGCTTCGCCGTCCTGGGGCTTCACCACGCGAAGAAGCGCCTTCTTCGGCTTCATTTCGCGACACCCCACGCACATGCGCATGGGAACCTTGCGCGGCTTGACTGGCATCGGCGTCCCTCGTTTCTATCAGTCGTTGCTGCCCTCGCCCACTTCGGCTTCCACCTGGCTCTGGCTGCGGATGTCGATCTTCCAGCCCGTGAGCTTCGCGGCCAGGCGGGCGTTCTGACCCTCCTTGCCGATGGCCAGCGAAAGCTGGTTGTCCGGCACGATGACCGCCGCGGTCTTCTCCTCTTCGGAGACGAACACGCTGAGCACGCGGGCGGGGTTCAGGGCGTTGGCGATGTATTCCGCCGGATCCTGGGACCAGCGGACGATGTCGATCTTCTCGGTCTTCAGTTCGTTGACCACGTTTTCCACGCGCAGGCCGCGCGGCCCAACGCAGGAACCCACGGCGTCGATCAGCGGATCGGTGGACACCACGGCCATCTTGGTGCGGAAGCCGGCTTCGCGGGCGATGGACTTGATCTGCACCACGCCGGTGACGATCTCCGGAACCTCCAGTTCAAACAGGCGCTTCACCAGGCCCGGATGGGTACGGGAGACGAACACCTGCGGGCCGCGGCCCAGGCGGGACACCTCCAGCACGTAAACCTTGATGCGGTCGTTGACGTTCAGTTCCTCGGTGGGCATCTGCTGGTTCGGCTCCAGCAGGCCCTCGGTGCGGCCCAGCTCCACGAAAACCTGCTTGTTTTCGACGCGCTGCACGATGGCGGTGAGGATCTCGTTTTCCTTCTGGCTGTACTCGTCGTAAATCACGCCGCGCTCAGCCTCGCGAAGGTGCTGCACGACCACCTGCTTGGCGGTCTGCGCCGCGATGCGCCCGAAGTTGCGGGGCGTCACCTCGACCTCTACCAGGTCGCCGATCTCATACTGCGGCGCGATGGCGCGCGCCTCTTCCAGCGACATTTCGACCTGGGGATCCTCCACCGTCTCCACGACGGTCTTGCGGGAGAGGACCTCCACCACGCCCTTTTCCGGGTCGATGGACGCGCGCACGTTGGCGTTCTTGCCGAAATTCTTTTTATATGCGGAAATCAGCGCGGCCTCAATGGCCTGGAACAGGGTTTCCTTGTTGATGCGGCGCTCCTTGCTCAGGGCGTCCAGCGCGCTGAAAAATTCATTGGAATCGATTCCACCGTTTGCCATGGTTTTCGTCCTCCTTGCTGGTATTATTGATTACGGAAGGCTACTGCGCGGGCGTTTCGTCCTGCAGATCCTCCTCGTCAAATTCGATGTGCGGCCGCACCACGGCGACGTCCTTCTGCGGAAAGCGCAGCCTCTCGCCCGCGGCGGTATCGACGACCACTTCGCCGTCCTCCAGGCCCACCAGTTCGCCGGTGAACTGCTTGGCGCCGTTCACGGCGCGGTAGGTCTTCAGCTCGACCATCGTGCCCCGCGCCTTTTCGAAATCGCGCTCGGTCTTCAGCGGCCGGTCGGCGCCGGGCGAGGATACTTCCATATAGTCGTAATCCACGCGCTCCACCAGCGGCAGGATCCGGCGATGGAAGGCCTCCAGGTCGTTCAGCGCCACGCCGTCCGGTTTTTCGATGTAGAAGCGCAGGAACCGGCCCGCGGGCTCCTTGACCAGCTCCGCGTCCACAAATTCCATCTGCATCTCATCGGCGAGCTTGCGCGCGATCTGTTCGGCTTGCTTGACTGACATCGCCTTGGCCGGCATGGATTTCATCTCTCTTCCTGCGGCCGAAAACCGGCCCTTCTCAAAAACACAACCCCCGAAGATCGGCGGTTGTGGATGCATGCAAACTGACTGACCGGACCGGTGCGCCATGCGGCGTCCACACAGTCCACGTTGTACATTATACCACGCTTTTTCCAATAATACAACCGGATTTTGCCGGAAATTTCGCGATATGTGTTATATATTCGTCACGAAAGCGGCCTGCGCCGGTCATTCCTCGGAAATATGCTGGATGCTGGCGCCCAGGCTGCGCAGCTTTTCATCGAAGCGCTCATACCCGCGCATGATATAGCCCACGCCGGAAATCTCCGTAACGCCCTCGGCCATCAGCGCCGCGATGACCAGCGACGCGCCCGCGCGCAGGTCGGTGGCGTTCACGCGCGCGCCCACCAGGCGCTCCACGCCGGTGATGATGGCGGTGGTCTCGATCACGCGGGAATTCGCGCCCATCTTGCGCAGCTCCTCCAGGAATCGGAACCGGGATTCGAAGATCGTCTCGGTGACGATGCTGGTGCCGTTGGCCACGGTCAGCAGCGCGGAAAGCGGCTGCTGCAGATCCGTGGGGAACCCGGGATAGCCCTGGGTCTTCACGTTCACGGCGCGGAAATTGCGGTTGCTGCGCACGTGGATGCGGTCGTCCTCGCTGCTCACGTGCACGCCCATCTCCAGCAGCTTCGCGGAGAGGGCCTCCATGTGGGTGGGGATCGCGCCGGTGATTACGACGTCGCCGCCGGTGGCGGCCGCCGCGATCATCAGCGTGCCGGTTTCGATCTGGTCGGGCACGACGGTATAATTCGCGCCGTGCAGGTGCCGGCCGCCGCGGATGCGGATGACGTCGGTGCCCGCGCCCTTGACGGACGCGCCCATGCTGGACAGGAAGTTGGCCAGGTCGACGATGTGCGGCTCTTTGGCGGCGTTATGGATGCAGGTGGTGCCGCTGGCGGACACGGCGGTAAGCATGCTGTTCACCGTGGCGCCCACGCTGGGCATCTCCAGGAAGATATCGGCGCCGATCAGCTCCTCGGCCTCGCACTCCAGCACGCCGCCGAGGGTTTCGGCACGGGCGCCCAGCGCCTCCATGCCCTTGATGGTCTGGTCGATGGGCCGGTTGCCGATATCGCAGCCGCCGGGCAGCGGCACCTGGGCGCGCTTGAACATGCCCAGCAGCACCGGCGCAAAATAATAAGAGGCGCGCATCTTGCCGGCCAGCTCGTACGGCGGGTTGAACTTGTCCACGCCCAGCGGGTCGACCGTCATGATGTTATCCGCGAAATCCACCTTCGCGCCGAGGTATTCCATGATATCCACGATGATGTGCACATCGTCGATATCCGGCACATTCTCGATCACCGACGGGGAATCCCCCAGCAGGGCAGCAGGAAGAATGGCCAGCGCCGCGTTCTTGCCGCCGCTGACCATGACCTCGCCCTCCAGGCGCGCCCCGCCGTGAATCCGAAGCTTTTCCTTCATTATCTATACCATTCGGCCTTGCCGGCCCCTTTGATCTGGTTTGTCGACCGCGCGGATCAGCCGCCGCAGCCGGAACAGCCCTGGCAGTTCCCGCCGCAGCTGCAGCTGCCGGAGCGCTTGCCCATGGCCCACTTGCCTTCGTACACGCGCGCCACCTTGCCGCCGCAACGGGGACAAACGGTCTCTCCCCTGCTGGAAATGGACTGCAGCAGCTCAAAGCGATGGCCGCAGGCGGTGCACTTGTAATCGTAGACCGGCATGGCTTCCTCCGGCGCGGAAAGCCGCGCATATTCGTATTTTATATTATACAATAGTTCCCGGTTTCAGGCAAGACTGTTTACGTGCTTATTACCCGAACGACGCTATTTCCGAGGACTATGGCCGGAAATTTAACTTTCCCGGTCTCCCGCCCGACGGGAAAAAAGCGCCGCGCGGCCGGTTCGCGGATTGCCAAACGCCGGCCGTTATGATAGAATAAGATAAATTGAAATCGTGAATCGGGGTGCGTGCGTTTGACGGAGGAGAGCCGATACCTGTCCTTTTCAGGCGCGCGCGTTCATTTCAGCGTCGTCCGCCCCGAAACCCCGATCCGCAACCACGTGCTGCTGCTGTCATCGCCGCTGATCAACACGTTTCACTGGCGCAAGCTCCTGCCGGAGCTCTCCAGCCTGGGCTGCCTGGCGGTGATGGTGGATCTGCCCGGCTTCGGCCGCAGCGATTGCGGCATTTCCCAGGACGACGACGTCCGGGCCCGGCTGGTCTGGGGCGTGCTGGACGAAGTGGACCGCGCTTTCGGCACGCCGCTCTCGCTGTGGCACCTGTGCGGGCACGGGCTGGCCTGCGGGGTGATCCTGCGCATGGCGGCGATGTATCCCGACAGTGCCAAGACGCAGATCCATATTTCCCCCACGTTTTCGGTGGACATCGCCCGCCGCAGCGACGGCGGCGCGGAGCGATGGTACGACGCCAACGTGCTCGTCGCCGGGCGGTTCCGGCGCATGATCGAATACTATTCCGGCTATCCGATGGACGATTATATCATAGACCGCATGCGCGCGCCGCTGACGCGGCCCGGCGCCCGCGGCGCGTTCCTGCGCATGCTGCGCCGAAGCGCCTCGCCGCCCCGGCAGGGCATGGGGTTCTGCCCCACGATGGCGCTGATCGGCGGGCGCGACCCGCTGATCGACGATGCCCGGCTGGCGCAGATTCGCGCGCTGCTGCCGGACGCGGAGATCCACCGGCTGGCCAGCGCCGGCCACTTCCCCATGGAGACCCACAGCAAGGCCCTTCGGGATTACCTGCGCGGCTGGATCCGTTACAACGCGTGAACGCGGCGACAGCTGGAGCGGCGCGCCGCGGACAGGTTCTGCCCGCGTTCCCGATTCCCCGCTATCCTTATTCTACTCCGAAGGGAGAACGAACATGCCCAAGCTTGAGCCCTATTCCCGCAAGCTGGATTACAGCTACCAGCTGGGGGTGTTTCCCGCGCTGATGCTGCTGGAGGCCCGGCCCGAATGCGCGCTGCGGCTGCTGCTGCATCCCCAGGGGCTGGAAAACGAGGGCGTCGCCAAGCTGCGCGAGCGCTGCGCGGAACTGGGCGTCCGCGAAGAGATGGCCGAGCGGGTGCTGCGCCGGGAATCGAAGAAGGACAATTGCTTCGCGGGCCTGGTTTTCAGGAAATACGACTGCGCCCTCGATCCCGCCGGGAACCACGCCGTGCTGTGCCAGATCTCCGACGCCGGCAACGCCGGCACGGCCATGCGCTCGCTGCTGGGATTCGGCATCCGCGACGTGGCGGTGGTCCGTCCCTGCGTGGACGTGTTCGATCCCCACGTGCTGCGGGCGTCGATGGGCGCGTTCTTCAAACTGCGGGTGCGGGTGTACGACGATTTCGACGCCTATCGCGTCGAGCACCCCGACCGGCCGCTCTACCCGTTCATGCTGGACGGCGCGCGGCCGCTGAACGACGTGGCCCGGGAGGCGCGGCCGCCCTTTTCGCTGGTGTTCGGCAACGAACAGACCGGACTGCCCGCCCGCTTCGCCCGGCTGGGCCAGAGCGTGTTCATCCCCCAGAGCCCGGAAATCGATTCGCTGAATCTGGCCGTGGCCGTATCCGTCGGCAGCTACACGTTCACGCACATCGACCGCGGCTGACCGCCCTGTCTGTACTGCATACTCCAAACCATATACTCTCAACTCTCAATTCTTAACTCTCAACTCTCCCAAAGGGGGTGCCCGTAGTGTTTTCCCGCGTCTATTCGGCATTGAGCGCTCTGGCGCGCCCCGAGAGTCTGCCTTCCCCGCGCGCGCCCGGCGGCATGCGGGAATGGGCCCAGGCCGGGGCGCATCTGGCCATGAGCCGGGATCTGCCCGCCATGCGGCTTTCCGAGCGGCTGGCCGATCCCGCGGCCTGGCTGCGCCAGCAGCGGGCGCGGCGGCAGGCGCTGGAGGCGCTGATGCTGGTGGAGCCGGACGACGCCGTCGTCGAGCGCGCCGCCGATCTGATCTGCATGATCGCCGAGGAATCCGTCTGGTCGGAAAACCGGCGCCGCGCCGCCTTCGATGACGAGCGCCATCCGGAAATCGACTTTCAGTGCGCCGAAACGGCCATGCTGCTGGCCTGGAGCGTCCGGGGCTTCGGGGAGCGCCTGGATTCCCGCGTGACGGGAAAAATCCAGTATGAAGTGCGACGCCGCGTGTTTTCCCCGTTCCTGGCCCACGCCGATTATCCGTTCATGCGAGGCCGCGGCGACCGGCCGCTGTGCATCCTGTGCGATATCCTGCTGGCCGCGCTGCTGCTGGAGGACGACGTTTCCCGGCGCAACGCCATACTGAAGCAGGGGCTGCGCATGCTGGACCAGGCCGTCGCCAACCGCGAAAGCCGGGTGCTGCCGCTGGCCGAACGGGCCGCGGAGACCGCCGCCGTCACCGATTTCTGCCTGCTGGCGCGCAAGGCGACCCGGGGCGAGGCCGACCTGACGGAGGTATACCCGACGCCGGAATGGCTGGACGAACTGCTCTTCGCCTGGCTGGGCGACGATTATTTCGTCGATCCCGCCTCCGGCGATATGCGCCCGCCCGTCTCCGGGCAGGAGCTGTTCCGCATCGGCCTGGCCGCCAACGACGAGGCGCTGGCCGCGCTGGGCGCGAAGCAGCACCGCGCCTGCAAGCTGCCCTCCGCCACGCTGACCGGGCGGCTGCTGGATATGTCCTGCGCGTCGATGCTCGCCGCCGAAGCGGGCAAGCCGCCGCGGCTGAAGCATGCGGCCACCGCCCACAACCGGCTGATGGTGTCCCGATTCGACGGCATGACCTGCGCCGTGCACACCGGCGCGGGCCGGGGCAACGCCGGAAGCCTGGCGCTGTTCGCCGGCAGGCAGCCGATATTGGTGGAGATTCCGGAAGCGGCCTGCGTGCCCGTCATCGGCGGGCATTCCCAGCTGAACGGTTCAGGCGCGATCGACGGCAGCGCGGCCTTCGACGTCGACGCCTGCCCGGCGGAATTCGACGTGCGGGATGAGCGGGAACTGATGTCCGTGGACCTGACGAACGCCTATCCCGCCGGCGCGGGCGTGCGCACCTGCCAGCGCACGGCCATGGTGCTGCGCCGGGAGGAGGCGCTGCGCGTGGTGGACGCCTTTGACCTGACCGAGCCCGCGGCGGTGCGCTTCGATTTCATCACGCCCGAAAGGCCCGAGCGGCTGATGAACGGCCTGCGCCTTGGCCCGGTGGACATGGTGTGGGAGGGCGAGCTGAGCGCGGACATCCAGCCGATGGACCGCCGGTTTCCCGCTGGCGACGCCGACGGAAAGCCGCTGTACCGCATTTCGCTGAGCGCCGCCCGGGTGGACCGCGCGTTCTTCGCGTTCGTGTTTACCCGCCAGCAGGGATAATCAAAAGCGCAAAAAGATCCGCCTTTCCAGGCGGATCTTTTTATAGGGAGGACCGTTACTTCAGGAACTCGAACCCGTTGAAATTGTCATAGGCGCGCAGGCCGGACAGCCCGCCGATGGGGCGCGAGGACAGCACCGTGCCGGTGCGGAACACCAGGCCGAGTATCGGCAGCTGATCGGCGATGGTCAGCTGAATATCGCTGTAGGCCTTCAGCAGGGTTTCTTCGTTGGTCGCGGAATGGGCGGCGGTGATGTACATATCCATCAGGTTGTCGCTGTAATAGTTGTAATTCAGCGAACCGTCCGTGCCCACGACAGAAGAGATTTCCGGAATCTCGCTGAGATTGACGCCGATGAGCGCCAGGTCGTATTCCCGGTGCTTGATGCGGTCGCGCACCTTGTCCCGGGACAGCACCGATACGGACACGGTGATGCCGATGGCCTCGAGATAGTCCTTGATCATGTAGACAGCTTTCTCGCGGATGGAATTCGTGGATTCGTTGTAGGTGATGATCTGGATCCGGGGCTCCTGCAGCATGATGCCGTTTTTCTTCTTCAGCACGCCGTCGCCGGTCAGGTCGATCCACCCCGAATTGTTCATCATCTGCAGCGCGCGCTCGGGGCTGTAATAATAGATGGCGCTCTGGCTTTCATACAGCCAGCAGTTGGGCACCACGGGCACTTCGCTCTGGATGGTCATATCCAGATAGGCGTTCGCGGCCAGCAGCGAGCGGTCGATGGCGTACATCACGGCCTTGCGCACGTTGATATCGGACATGATGGACGAGCTGCTCAGATTCGGAACCAGCATCTCATAGGTCAGCGTGGGATAATCCAGGCTGGTCAGGTCCGCCAGCTTCCGGCTGAAGGAGGCCTTCGGGCTCTTGGTGGAGAGCATGCTGATCTGGCGCGTCTGGATGGCCTCGATGGCATCGCCGGGGGTATCGTAGCGCCGCAGCAGGATGCTCTGCACCCCGGGCTGCTTCTTCCACCACAGCGGGTTGGCCTCCAGGCGGATCGTGCCGTCGGGGTCATACTGGATGTACCAGTAGGGGCCGGTGCCGCGGGGGATCTGATCGTTCACGGTTTCATACTGCATGACGGGGAAATTCATGGCGTACAGCGTCAGCAGGCTGGAATTGCGCGCCTTCACGATCACGGTGTAGACATCCATCGCCTGCATTTCCTTGATCATCGAAAGCCGCGCGTAATAGGGGTTGGCGCTGCCGGAGGCGAGGATCGCCTGATAGCTGGCCACCACGTCATAGGCGGTCAATTCCAGGCCGTTGTGGAACTGGATGCCGCTGCGCAGGTTGAATTTCCAATACTTGCCGTCCTGCTCCCAGTTGTCGGCCAGCATGGGGATGGGTTTCATGCTGTCGTCCATGTCCACCACCGGCTCATAGACCAGCTGGTTGATGCTGATCATATCCCATTCGGTGCACCTGACCGGGCTGATTTCGGCGAAGCCGGGCTCTATGTAGCCGATGACCACGTCGGCGAAGGTCATATCCACCTCCGTCGGCGGCGCGGCGTTCGGATCCGCGGCGACATAACCGCCGCCCAGGTCAGAGGCCAGGTCGTCGGCCAGGGCGGCCGGCGCCGCCAGCAGCAGCGCCAGCAGCAGCGCGCTAATCCGCCGGAGCGTACAGCTTTTCATACTTCTCATAGTATTTCAATACCCTCTTGACATAAGTATCCGTAGAACTGTAGGGAATCGCGTCCAGCGACGCGCCGTCGGCGCTGTATTGCGGGTCTTGCAGCCACCCGTCCACCGTGCCCTGCCCCGCGTGGTAGGCCGCGGCGGCGCAGCGCATGTCGCCGCCGAAACGGCGCAGCAGAAAGCCCAGGTACCAGCAGCCGTATTTTACGTTCGTTTCGGGATCGAACAGGCAGCCCTCGACGTAGGTTTCGCCCAGCTTGCCGGCAATCCATTCCGCCGTGGAGGGCAGCAGCTGCATCAGCCCCTGGGCGTTCGCGGTGGACACGGCGTCGGGCCGGTAGCTGGATTCCGCCAGGATCACCGCCGCCGCGAAGGCCGGCGGCACTTCGTTCTCCGCCGCGCGCGCGCGGATCAGCGATTCGTATTCCATCGAATAATTCTGGATGACCAGATCCGGATGCCGCAAAAATACCATCCAGACGCCGACCGCGAGCAGCGCCAGCGCCAGCACGGCGATGGTGGTGATCGCGGCGATCCGGCGGGCGGCCTTGGCCCGGCGGCGCTTTCGCGAGGTCCGCGCGCGGCCGCTCCGGGCGGAAGGCGCGCGTTTTTCCAGTGGTTTTGGGGTCATTCTGCCTCCGTTTTCCGGCGCGTCAGGGGCGCTTCAGCGCCGCGTGGTACAGCTGGGAAAGCTCCGACCGCGTGCGCTCGATGGGCTGGTCGGTGTTGATGGCGCGGGTGGCGCGGGCAATGCGCTCATCGGCAGGCATCTGGCTGTCGATGCGGGCTTCGGCGTCCTCGCGGCTCAGCCCGTCGCGCACGGCGATGCGGGAAATCTGCATCTCCCGGTCCAGGTACAGCGTCCAGGTCTCGTCGCACAGCGCGTCCATGCCTGTTTCAAACAGCAGCGGCACATCCAGGATGACCACCCTCTCGCCCGCTTCGCCGGCCGCGTCCAGGCACTTCATCATCTCGCGCTGCACCAGCGGATGCAGGATCGCCTCCAGCGCCCGGCGGTGCGGCGCGCTGGCGAACACGATCCGCGCCAGCGCGGAACGATCCAGCGTGCCGTCGGCGTTGAACACGCCTTCGCCGAACCGTTCGCGGATGGCCGGCAGCGCCTCGCCGCCCGGAGCCGTCAGCGCCCGGGACACCTCATCGGCGTCAAAGCGGACCGCGCCCAGCGATTCCAGGTACTTCGCCGCCTCGGATTTCCCGCAGCCAATGCCGCCGGTCAGCCCGATGACATAGGGCCAGCCGCCGCGCGGGTCGCCGGAATCGCGAAAGGATTTCGGCATAGTCAGGAAATTACTTGCAGGCACGCCAATCGCCTCCAATGGAAATATCGGTCTTCAGCGGCACGGACAGCGGCATCACGCCCTCCATGCAGCGGCGCAGCAGTTCGCGCACGCGCCCGGCCTCGTCCTCGGGCGCCTCGACGATCAGCTCATCGTGCACCTGCAGGATCAGCTTCGCGCGCAGCTTTTCCTCGCGCAGGGCGCGGTCTACGGCGATCATCGCCAGCTTGATGATGTCCGCCGCGGTGCCCTGGATGGGGCTGTTCATCGCGCAGCGCTCGCCGAAGGAGCGCACCGCGAAGTTGGCGCTGGCCAGCTCCGGCAGATAGCGCCGCCGGCCCATCAGCGTGGTGACGTAGCCCTGGGCGTGGCCCTTTTTCACCGCCGAATCCATGTACGCCTTCACGCCGGGATAGCGGTTGAAGTAGCGGTCGATGAAATCCTTCGCCTCGAAGCGGGATACGCCAATGTTCTTCGCCAGCGTAAACTCGGAGATGCCGTACACGATGCCGAAGTTCACCGCCTTGCAGGCCGAGCGCATCTGCGGCGTGACCTCGTCCAGCGGCACGCCGTAGACCTCGGCGGCGGTGCGGGCATGGATGTCCTGCCCCTCCCGGAAGGCGTTGATCATCGTGGGATCGCCGGAGATGTGCGCCAGCACCCGCAGCTCGATCTGGGAATAGTCGGCGTCCACCAGCAGCCAGCCCGGCCGCGCCACGAACGCGCCGCGGATGGCCTTGCCCAGCTCCGTCCGCACGGGGATGTTCTGCAGGTTCGGCTCCGCGGAGGAGATGCGGCCCGTGGCCGTGCCCACCGGGTCGAAGCGGGTGTGGATGCGGCCGTTCGCGTCCCGCATGGGGATCAGCGCGTCGATGTACGTGGATTCCAGCTTCTGGTATTTGCGGTATTCCAGGATCTTCCCGCAGATCGGGTATTTCCCGGACAGCTGTTCCAGCACCTCGGCGTTAGTGGAGATCTTTTTCTTCGGAGACGGGATGCCCAGCCGCGTGAACAGCAGTTCGCCCAGCTGCTTCGGGGAGTTCAGGTTGATTTTCTCGCCGGCCATCTCTGCGATCTCGTCGGTCAGCCGCGCGATCTGGACGCGGAAATCCTCGCCCAGCGCGCGCAGCACGTCCGCGTCCACCAGGAAGCCCTCTTCCTCCATGCCGCGCAGCACGTAGGCCAGCGGCAGCTCGATCTTCCGGTAGACATCCTCCAAGCCGTTGTCCGCCAGCTGTTTGGCCTGCTGCAGCGCCAGCGTCCGCAGCGCCGAGGCGGAATGGCTCCGGTAGTCGTCCACACCCTCCTGCATGCACAGCGATTCGGCGTCGAAGCCCGGCCGCTGCGGGTTCAGCGCGTAAGCGGCCAGCATCACATCGTGGATGTCGCCCTTCACCGCGCCAAGGTCCAGCGGGATCGATTTCAGATCGCAGAGGTACTTGGGGCAGTCCGCCGCCAGCAGCGGCAGCGCCGCGGCCCAGGCTTCTTCATCGGAAATGCCCGGGGACAGCAGGTCGCCACCCAGGGCCATCGCCAGCCGCGCCGAATCGGTGGCCAGCGTAAATTCCATGCCCATGTGCACCGCGGCCCACTTCGCGCTTCCGGACAGTTCCAGAATACGCGCGGCCAGCGCGGCGCGTTCCGCAAAGCGCTCCACTGGTGGCAGGTCCTGCGCCGGGGCGGCCGGTGCCGGCACAGGCGCGTCGGGCAGCACTTCCTTCGCCACGTCCGTCAGCCGCCGGATGGCCGCGTTCATCCGCAGCTCCCGCAGCCGCGGCAGCGCGCCGGCGATGCCGTCCAGCCGCCACGCGTCGGGCGCGATTTCGACGGGCGCGTCGCGGTGGATCTCGGCCAGCGCGTAGCTCATCTCCGCCAGCGCCCGGCCCTCCATCAGCCGTTCGCGCAGCTTGCCCTTCTGGTCGGCATCGGCGCTGTCCAGCACCTTTTCCAGCCCGCCGTACTGCTGCACCAGCTTCAGCGCGGTCTTTTCGCCCACGCCGGGCACGCCTGGGATGTTGTCGGAGGCGTCGCCCATCAGGCTCTTCACGTCGATCAGCTGCCGGGGCTCCAGCCCATACGTTTCGCGGATATAATCCGGCGTGACGCGCACGGTGTCGGTGATGCCCTTTTTGGTATAGAGGATGGTGGTGTGCGGCCCGGAGAGCTGGAAGGAATCCCGGTCGCCGGTCACCAGCACCGCCTCGCCGCCGTGTTCCTCGCACCAGCGGGAGACCGTGCCCAGGATGTCGTCGGCCTCGTAGCCCTCGCACTCCAGCGTCGTCAGCCCCATCAGACCGATCATCTCGCGGATCACCGGGTCCTGGGCCCGCAGGTCATCGGGCATGGGCTTGCGCGTGGCCTTGTAGCCGTCGTACATGTTGTGGCGGAACGTGGGCGCGTGCAGGTCGAAGGCCACGGCCAGGGCGTCGGGGCGCTCGTCCTCGATCACCTTCAGCAGCATCATCACGAAGCCGTGCACCGCATTGGTGGGCGTGCCGTCCGGGGCGGTCATCGGCGTCTGCAGCGCGTGATACGCGCGGTACATCAGGCTGTATCCATCCAGTATGACGATCTTGTCCGCCATGTTCCCGTCCTCCCGCGGCGCTCCGCACGGAAGCGCACATACTATCTATTGTATTATAACAGATTTCAACGAAAAATACAAATGCCGGGATATGGACAGTTCCCCGCGGGCATGGTACAATAGACAGGCGAAACCGATCCCATTGTTTTTCCGGAGGTTCCCCGATGAAAAAGCTCACCCTGCTGCTCAGCCTGGTGTTGATCCTGCTGCTGGGCCTGGCCGTCTATTTCTTTATCGGCGGCACGCTGTCCGCCCGGCCCAGCGTGCAGACCGCCAGCGCCGCGGATTACCCCGAGGTCTTCGATTCCGTGCGCGGCCTGGTGGAATCCGGCGCCGTATCGCAGCTGCTGGACACCGCGCCGCTGGGAGACGACCCGTCCCGGTACACGCTGGTGGACATCACCATCGACCTGTTCAACCGCGGCATGTTCGCGGCGGAATGGCTGGACATCCGCGTAGAGGGCGTGCCCGGGGACGTCGCCGTGTATTCGCTCACGGGCGAAGGCAGCGATATCGAAGCCCGGGGCAGCGGCCAGGTGAACCTGAAGCTGATCACCGCCGCCGCGCCGGACACCCCGCACCGCTGCGTCATCCAGTACTATATCTACGGCATGAAGCGCACCATCGCCGTGGATTGACGGCACGGGCCGGCCAAACGCCTGAGCATGCACGCTCAGGCGTTTTCATGCGGCAAAACCGCCCGCGGCAGGCCGCACGTACGGGAAAAATGCATTGTACATTTCCGCGGATTTGTGTATAATGGAAGTGTTCCGAAGCGACGTGGATATCCTTCCGGGAGGCGTTTTTGTGAAGCATTGTCTGGCCATCGACATCGGCGCGTCCAGCGGACGGCACATTGTGGGCTGGACGGAAAACGGGGAGATCCGCACGCGGGAGGTGTACCGCTTCCCGAACGACATCGTGGAGGCGGACGGGCACCTGACGTGGGATACCGGCGCGCTGCTCGCCCATGTGAAAACGGGCATTGACGCGGCGCTCATGGAATACCCGGATCTGGACAGCCTGTCCATCGACACCTGGGGCGTGGATTACGTGCTGATGCGGGGCGACGAGGAAGTGCCGCCCTGTTACGCCTACCGGGACGGCCGCACGGCGGAGCCCGTCGAGCGGGTGCACGCGATCATGCCGTTTGAGGAATTATACCGCCGCACGGGCATCCAGTTTCTGCCCTTCAACACCGTCTACCAGCTCTACGCGGACAAGCTGGCCGGGCGGCTGGACGGCGCGACCGAATTCCTGATGATGCCCGAATACCTGATGTACAGGCTGTGCGGCGCGAAGGCCCACGAGTATACCAACGCGACCACCACCGGCATGGTCAGCGCGCAGACGGGCGCCTACGACCCGGAGATCATCGCCGCGCTGGGCCTGCCGCCGCGCCTGTTCCGCCCGCTTTCGCAGCCGGGAACGGTGATCGGAACCTACCGGGGCGTGAAGGTGGTGCTCTGCCCCACCCACGACACCGCCAGCGCCGTGGAGGGCATCCCCATGGAGAAAGACGCGCTGTACCTGTCCAGCGGCACGTGGTCGCTGCTGGGCGTGAAGCTGGAAAGGCCGCTGACCGACGAAGCCAGCCGCCTCGCCAATTGCAGCAACGAGGGCGGCGTGGGCTACACGCGCTACCTGAAGAACATCATGGGCATGTGGCTGGTGAACCGGCTGCGGAGCGAGCTTTGCCCGGACAAGGCCTGGGACGAGATCACCCGCGAGGCGTCCGAGAGCCGTTTTGATGAAACCGTGGACGTGAACGACCGCGTGTTCATGGCCCCGGAGCGCATGCAGGCGGCCTTTGACGAAAAGCTGTCCGCAAAGCCGGAATGCCCCGCGGATTACTTCCGCTGCGCCTGCCGTTCCCTGGCCGAGGGATACCGGCGGACCATCGGTGAAATCGAGCGGAATACCGGGAAGACCTACGACAAGCTGTATATCGTGGGCGGCGGCGCGAAAAACGGGTTCCTGAACCGGCTGACCGCGGAGGCCACCGGAAAGCAGGTCGTCGCCCTGCCCATCGAAGCCACCTCTCGCGGCAACCTGAAGATCCAACTGAATATCGAGGAGGAACAGACGATGAAAGATATCCTGACGGCGCCCTTTATGGTGGAAATGATCCGCACGCTGACGAACATGTACGACCACGGCTGGGACGAGCGCAACGGCGGCAACGTATCGCTGATGCTGGACGAGGCGGAGGTGCGGGAATACCTGGACACGGAAAAAGTCATCCGCGCCATCCCCACCGGCTTCAAAGCTCCGGAGCTGGAAGGCAAATACTTCCTGGTCACCGGCACGGGCAAGTATTTCAAAAACGTCCAGTACGCGCCCGAGGTGAACCTGGGCCTGGTGCGCATCCGCGAAGCCGGCGCGCAGGCCGACCTGCTGTGGGGCTTTTCCGACGGCGGGCTGTTCACCAGCGAATTCCCGGCCCACATGATGAGCCACGTGGCGCGGCTGGCCGTCAACCCTGAAAACCGGGTCATCATGCACTGCCATCCCCTGAACCTGCTGTCGATGACCTTCGTCCATTCGCTGGACGAGCGGGAATTCACCCGGTCGCTGTGGCAGATGTGCTCCGAGTGCATCGTGGTGTTCCCCGACGGCGTGAACGTGCTGCCCTGGATGCTGTGCGGCACAAACGAGATCGGCGAAGCCACGGCGGAAAAGATGCGCACGGCGCGCCTGGTGGTGTGGAGCCAGCACGGCATCTACGGCGCGGGCAAGGATCTGGACGAGGCCTTCGGGTTGATCGAGACCGCCGAAAAGGGCGCGGAGACCTACATGAAGATCGCCCACCTGCCGCGGCTGAACACCATCACCGACGACCAGCTGCGCCAGCTGGAAAAGCGCTACGGCGTGAAGGCGCGGGAGGGGTATCTGGACTGATACCGACCCATGAAAAAGTCCATGTCTGAAAGCAGACATGGACTTTTTTCCGCAGTGTTCCTATTTCAAGACGCCCTTCTGCAGGATGATGTTGGCGTACAGCGCGCCCTCGCCCGTGGCGATGACGGCATAGGCCTTCTTCGCCACCTCGTAGAACTGGAAGCGCTCGATGTGGCCGATCTTCGTGCCGGGCTCGTGCTTTTCGACGATCTTCGCGTACTCGTCCCAGATGGGCGTTTCCACCGGGTCGCCGGGCACCACTTCCATCAGCGAAACGGGAGCCTCCACGTACGGGTCCAGCGGGAACAGCTGCAAAATCGCGTCCAGGACCTCCGGCACGCCGTGGCCGTCCAGGCGCACCAGCTGGCTGTTCTTCGCGATGGACGCGGCCGGGAAATTGCCGTCGCCGATCACGATGGTATCGCCGTGGCCCATTTCCATCAGGATCTTCAACAGTTCGGGGCTCAGAATACTCGGGATTCCCTTGAGCATATCAGACACATCCTTTCGTGGGGGTAGGGATTAGGGAGCAGGGAGTAGGCAGTAGGAATGGTCAAGAGCGAGGCCGAAGGCCGAGGAGCGCCCTGCACACCGGCGCAGCCGGGTGGCTGTGCGGGCGCGAAGCTGCGGGCCGCCGAATGGCGAGCACGCAGCCGACCAGGAGCGAGGCCGAAGGCCGAGGAGCGCCCTGCACACCGGCGCAGCCGGATGGCTGTGCGTAGCGCGGTTCACCTAAGCGATCAACCCCCCTAACCGTATGGTTTTACCGTATTTATCATACCACCAAATCACCGTGATTTCAACGGTTTGTCGCCGGCGACAGATCAAAAACGGATGGAAAGCGCGCGGCCCGTTTGTAACATTATTTCTACAATTGATGCAATCTCATTGACAAGCCGGCGAGCCATGAATTATGATAGGGTGTAGCTATGAAAACATGAGATATCCATATACATATCGCTATTGATGGAGGGAAATAACATGCTGAAACGCGGGCGCAAGCGCGAGGCCAAGGGCCTGGCGGTCGTATATTTTATCATTGGTCTGATCATACTGTGCATCATACTGGCGGTGATTTGGTTCGCGCTGGCCAAGCTGGATTATTCCGACAAGCTGAGCCCCGACACTTCCATGCGCCCCTACGTGGAAATGACGATGTCGCCCGAGCAGGCGGAAGCCACGCCTGAGACCGACGGCGGCTTCGTGCCCGACGAGGTGGATCTGACCGAGGCCACCGACGCGCCCACGCCCGAGCCCACCGAGGCGCCCACCGAAGCGCCCACGCCCGCGCCCACGCCCGAGCCCACCGCGCTGCCGGCGGACAAGTGCGCCAAGCCGATGGCCAACATCCCGCCGCTGCCCGACAACGCTTCGGAGAACGGCGCGATCGGCATCACCAAGTGCTATGTCTCCCAGCCGGATGACAACAAGCTGATGCACATCACCGGCTACGGCTACGTAAACCAGGATACCTTCGACGGCGCGCAGGCCCGCAGCTGGCTGATCGTCACCCAGGTTTCCACCAACCAGAAGATGGCCTATCCGCTGACGCTGACCCAGGGCGTCTCCGGGCTGCCCCATTCCTCCGCGGTTTGCCAGAACGCCGCCAGCAGCGATTTCGAAATCTACATGGATGTCAGCCAGTATCCGGAGGGCATCTACTCGCTGGCGCTGGTGATTGGCTATATCCCGGAGGGCGCCAACAAGCCCGTCTACGCCTACTATCCCTTCAGCGGCGATATCAGCTTCACCGTGCTGAACGGATCCGTCATCACGCCGATCTCCGCTTCCGATTACGAATAAAGCCGTAAAATCACAGCCGCTCCCGAACCGGGAGCGGCTTTTTTTTGCTTCGCGCGACATATCGTCGCTCCCCCGCGACAATTGGTGGCTCCTCCGGCGGTTTTTATCGCCCTGCCCTTCCGCCCGTCCGCAGGCTTTGATACAATAAAGGCACACCGCGGGAATGGGCCCGCGGCGGACGACAGAAAGGGTGTACGCAAGATGAAGAAGATCGTCGTCATCGGCGTTCTGGTCGCCGTACTGGCGGTGCTGCTGGTGAACTGCTTCGCCGTGGTTCCCGTGGGTTCCACCGGCATACTGCTGACGTTGGGCCGCGTGCAGGAGGGCTCCACCATCTCCGAGGGCCTGCACCTGAAGCTGCCCTTTATCCAGAAGATCGTTTCCATGGACAACCGGGTGAGGAAGCTGGAGATGACCACCGAGGCGTTCTCCAAGGACATCCAGACCATCACCGCGCGGCTGGCCGTGAACTACCGGCTGCGGCCGGAGCGCTCCTTCTCGGTCTACCGGACGTATCGCATGGACTTCGAACAGGACATCATCGTTCCGGCGACCCACGAGGCGCTGAAATCGGTCTGCGCCCAGTTCACGGCGGAAGAGCTGATCAGCAAGCGCGCCGAGTCCTCCGACATGATGCGCGACGAGCTGGACAGCAAGCTCCGCGACATGGGCATCGAAATCACCGACTTCAACATCATCGACTTCGACTTCTCCGAAGAGTATATCAACGCCGTCGAAGCCAAGCAGGTGGCCGAACAGATCAAGAAAAAGGCCGCCATCGAAAACGAAACCGCCATCGCCCAGGCCGAACGCGAGAAGCAAGTGGCCATCAAGAAGGCCGAAGCCGACGCGGAAAAGCTGCGCATCGAAGCCGAGGCGCGGGCCAACGCCGTAAAGCTGGCCGCCGAAGCGGAAGCCTTCCGGCTGGAAGCCATCGGCAGGAATCTGACCGACGCCACCATTCGCAATACCATCGCCGAACGCTGGGACGGCAAGCTGCCCACCGTGATGGGCTCCGGCGCCGCAGGGATACTGGATTTCAGCGATCTGATCGATGGGAAAGATGACCAACAGTAAGGACCACAAAGGCGCCGCGGGCAATCGCCCGCGGCGCCGCTTTTTCGTGCGCCCCAGGGGCCGTCTCAGGGCCCGTTTGGCTCCCGGCACGCCGGGCGGGCGCCGCATCGGCATCCCTACGGCGAAGGGCGACCGCGGATATACCGTTCTGAGACAGCCTTTTTAGTTGGCGGGTTTCCGCAGCCTTCCGATGATCCGCCCGGCCGCTTCGATGTGCATGATCCAGTGCCTGGACAGCGGCATTTTCAACAGGCCCGCGACATCCTTGCCGCACCAGTATCCGATCAGCCATTCTGCGTTCTCGTCCGGGCTGACCACCTTCAGGGCGCGAATCCGCTCCCCGTCCGCTTCGGAAAACCGCCGCTTCAGGTCTTCGCAGCGGATGGAACGCAGCCACCGGTCCGTGTCGCACCGGACGGCCTCCGCGTAGTCGTACAGCGCGTCGATGTCCAGTTTTCGGGAAAAATCGGCGATTTCTTCCCCGGCCAGCTCGTTGCCGGTCGTGATGATCGGCGACGCCGTCTTTCTCTGGTAATCCCCCGAAAACAGGACTTCATCCCGACCGCGGATCAGCGTGTTCACCACGATGTCCTCGATCCGCATGATGTGCCAGATGGAATACGCCACCGTCTTGCTGTGGTACCCTTCCGCGTGGGGAAACGGCATCTCGCCGTAATCCGCGTCGGACAGGATCCCCCGCCAGGAACGCATCTCCGCCATCAGGACGCCCCTCAACGCGATCAGCTCCCCGATCCCCTCGTCGAAGGTCGTCCGCTTCAACAGCGCCTGCATCTTTTTGTTTTGTTCAGACCATTCCTTATTCATACGTCGCCTCCATTCCCCGACGGGACCCCGCAACGGATTCCGGGGCAAAGCCCGCCGTTTGCCGCGCGGCTCTGTCCGTGCGCAGCATTACAGCGAAATGGAGGGGAAAGCCTTCCCCTCCATTTCAATTTTGGAACGCAGTGATCCCCCGGCTACAGCGCCGACACCGCGTTCCTGGCGAATTGCAGGGCGGCGTTGACGGCCTCCGGATTGCTGGTGACCAGGAACTGGGCCAGCAGCGACAGCATCAGGCTGGCGAGCAGCAGTATGATCGCGCCGCCCAGGCGGGAGGAGATCTGCGCGAAGGGCATCAGCTCCATGCGGTCGGCGGCGGACAGCACGGCTACGTCGCCGGTGCCGCCCATGTTGGACATGCACAGGCCCGCGGTGACGCCCGCTTCAAACGGATAGAAGCCCACCAGCTTGCCGATCAGGGCCGCGCCGACGAACGCGCCGATGCAGGTGGCCGCGCACAGCAGCAGGTAGGTGATGCTGAAGCTTTCGACGACCGTGTTGATGTCCAGATAGCAGATGCCGATGCCGACCAGCAGCATGTTCGTCAGGTTCTTCATGATGAACTGGAACCACTGGAAGCAGGCGATCTCGATGCGCTCGGGAACGATGTTGGTGATCTTGCAGATGGCCACGGTGATGATCATCCAGGCGTAGGCATGGATAGTCACGGAGGGCACCAGCGCCTTCCAGACGCCCGCGAGGATGAAGCCCCAGGCGAAGAAGCCGCCGGAGACCAGCAGGCCGATGCCCATGTTCTCCAGCGAGATCTGGCCGCGCTTCTGCTGCATTTCAGGGCTGATTTCCAGCTCTTTGGGATCGATGCTGCCGGCCTGCATCAGCTGGCCCTTGCCGTTCAGCTTGCCGCTGATGGCCTTCACCAGCACGCCCGCCATCACGATGGAAACGGCGTTGCCGATGGCCACGGCGGGGGTCATGACGGACAGCGCCTCCGAAGCGCTCATGGAGCCGGAGCTCTCGAAGATCTTGGAAAGCGGCGTCGCGCCGGCGCCCATGCCGCCGCCCATGATGGGCAGCGCGATCAGCAGCAGCGCGTTCATCACCGGATAGCCCATGATCGCCGCCACGCCGCAGCACAGCGCGAAGGCCAGGATCAGGCCGCCGAAGATGGCCGGGAAATAGCGGGCCGCGGCCTTCACCAGCAGCTTGCGGTTCATGCCGAGGATGGAGCCGGTAATCAACGCGGCGATGTACCAGTCAAGGAAGCCGCCTTCAGTCTTGAAGAAGGAGCCGATGTTGCCCACGAGATCCGAAGCGCCCTTGCTGCTGGCAAAGGGCATGACCATGTTGTAGATGGCGGCGCCCGTCTCTTCGTTGACGCCGATCTTCTTGGGCAGGAGGTTGAAATAGACAAGCAGCGCGGAGCCGAAGATGCAGACGATCGCGCCGCCGCCGAGATAATCCTTGATGATCGGCGTGTGGTCGCCGATCCATGCGAAGATCGTGCCCACGACGATCATGAACGCGAAGCAGCCCGCCATGCCCGCCGGCAGCACGCCCAGATAGGTGGCCAGCAGCACGACGACCGTGATGATACAGAAGATCGGCCACGGCAGATTGAACAGCTTCAGCTGTTTCTTGCCCGTTGATTCAGACACAGAAAACATCTCCTCTCAATGTCATGCGCAAGTGTCAGATTCTGGCTACTCCCGAATCGCGGGCGGCCTGGGCCACGGCCTTCGCCACGGCGTCCTTCACGCGCGGATCGAAGGGCGCGGGGATGATGTAGTCCTCGTTCAGCTCCTCATCGGAAACCAGTTCGGCCAGCGCCTTCGAGGCGGCCATCTTCATCTCCTCGTTGATGTCGCGCGCGCGCACGTCAAACGTCCCGCGGAAGATGCCCGGGAACGCCAGCACGTTGTTGATCTGGTTCGGGAAATCGCTACGTCCCGTAGAAACCACCCGCGCGCCGCCGGCCTTCGCCTCGTCCGGGAAGATCTCGGGCGTCGGGTTCGCGCACGCGAAGATGATCGCGTCCTTCGCCATGCTCTTCACCATATCGACCGTCACCGTCCCCGGCGCCGATACGCCGATGAACACGTCCGCGCCCACCAGCACGTCGGCCAGCGATCCGGCCTTCTTCTCCAGGTTCGTGATCTTCGCCATCTCGTCCTTGGCCGGGTTCATGCCCTCGGGGCGGCCTTCGTAGATCGCGCCCTTGCGGTCGCACATGATGACGTCCTTCACGCCGTAGCTCAGCAGCAGCTTCACGATGGCCGTCGCCGCCGCGCCGGCGCCGCTGGTGATGACCCGGATCTCTTCCTTCTTCTTGCCCACCAGCTTCAGCGCGTTGATCAACCCGGCCAGCGTGATGATCGCCGTGCCGTGCTGGTCGTCGTGGAAGATCGGGATATCGCACTTTTCCTTCAGCTTCCGCTCGATTTCAAAGCATCGCGGCGCGGAGATATCCTCCAGGTTCACGCCGCCGAAGCTGCCGGAGAGCAGGTAGATCGTGTTCACGATCTCGTCGACATCCTTGCTCTTGATGCACAGCGGGAACGCGTCCACGTCGCCGAACGCCTTGAACAGCACGCACTTGCCTTCCATGACCGGCATGCCGGCCTCGGGCCCGATATCGCCCAGGCCCAGCACCGCCGTGCCGTCGGTCACCACGGCGCACATGTTCCAGCGGCGGGTCAGGTCGTAGCTCTTCTCCACGTCCTTCTGGATCTCCAGGCACGGCTGAGCCACGCCCGGCGTGTACGCCAGCGAAAGGTCGTCCTTCGTCTTCACCGGCACCTTCGCGATCACTTCGATCTTGCCCTTCCATTCGCCGTGCAGGCGCAGCGATTCCTCCGCATAATTCATGAAACCACCATCCTCCTCACATTTCCATTTTTATTTCAAGCTTCCTGCAATCGCCCCGCGGAAGCTTATTCACTACGGACAGCTTCGAAAACCCTGTCTCAGCGAACGATGGCCATTCGCAAGGCCCTATTTTACCGGTTTTCCGAAGTAAGGTTGCGGCAAAGTTGAGTTTATAGAGGTTGCCTACAGAACGAAACGCGGCGCTATTCCCTGCCGAAGCGCTTTCGCATCAGCGGCTTGATGCCGCCGGCCTCCAGGATCCGCATGGCCTGGTCGCCCAGCTTTTCGCAGGGCAGAACCTCGCCGGTATCGCCGATGGTCACCGTGCCGGCCTCCAGGTCGAGCGTCAGCGTCTGGCCGGGTTTCACCTTTTGGGCGATTCCCCGGCAGACCACGGGCAGCAGCCCGAGATTGACGGCGTTGCGGAAGAAGATGCGGGCAAAGGAATCCGCCAGCACCGCGGACGCGCCCATGTTCAAAAGCGCGATGGGCGCGTGCTCCCGGCTGGAACCGCAGCCGAAGTTCCGGCCCGCCACGACGAAGCCGCCTTTGGGGAAAGCGGCCGCGATTCCCTCGTCCACGCCGCACAGGCAGTGGCTGCCGATCTCCACGGGATCGGTGATGGCGAGGAAGCGCCCCGGATAGATCTGATCGGTGTCGATGTTGTCGCCGACGACGATCGCTTTTCCTGTCAGCCTCGTATTCATGCCGCCGCCTCCTCTCAATCCAGATAGGGCCGCGGATCGGCGATGCGCCCTTCGATCATGCTCGCCGCCACGGTAGCGGGGCTGGCCAGGTACATCCGCGCGTCGGTGGATCCCATGCGCCCCGGGAAATTGCGGTTGGTGCTGGTGATGCAGGTCTCGCCGGGCGCCAGGATGCCCTCGTGGGCGCCCAGGCACGCGCCGCAGCCCGGGGTGGAAATGGTCGCGCCCGCCGCCATCAGGCTTTGGATGTATCCCTTTTCCATGCACGCCTGCATGACCGCCGCCGAAGCGGGGATGACCACCAGCCGGGTCCATTCCGGGATATGCCGCCCTTTCAGGATCTTCGCGGCCACGGCGATGTCCTCCTCGCGCCCGCCGGTGCAGGAGCCGATATAGCCCTGGTCGATCTTCACGGGCACGCCGGCCAGAACGCTCGAAAGCGGATGCACGTTTTCCACGCTGCTGGGACAGGCCAGCGCCGGTTCCATCCGGGAAACATCGAACACGTGGGATTCGGCGTAGGTGAAATCCGGATCGGTAAACTGAACCTCATATGGCCGAACGGCCCTCGCGGACACGTAATCCAGCACGTCCCGGTTGGGCTGCATGTAGGCGGTCTTCGCGCCCATCTCCACCGCCATGTTGCAGACGGTCATCCGGCCGGCCACGTTCAGGTTTTCCACGTAGCTGCCGGTGAAATCGATCGCCTTGTACACGGCACCGTCGGCGCGGATTTTGCCCAGCACGTTGAGGATCACGTCCTTGGGGAACACGCCCGCGGGCGCTTCGCCCTCCAGCCGGATCTCGATGATCTCCGGCACGCGGAACCACAACTCGCCGGTCATCAGGATGGTGGCCATGTCCGTTGCGCCGCAGCCGGTACCCATCGCCCCGAAGGCCCCGTGCGTAGTGGTATGACTGTCCGTCGCCACGACGATCATGCCGGGATAGATCACGCCCGCCTCCGGCATCACCTGGTGGCAGACGCCGCAGTTGATATCGAAATGAAAACGCAGGTCGTTCTTCCGGGCAAATTCGCGCATCTCCCGATGGTTGGAAGCGCTCTTGATATCCGGGCAGGGCGCGTAATGATCGAACACGAACGCGCACCGTTCCCGGTCCCAGACCTTCTCGCCGCCCATCTCATAGAAGGAATAGACGGTTTGCAGGTAGAGGTCGTTGATCTCGGCAAAATCCACCTTCGCGGTGACGATCTCCCCGGTTCGCACGGTATCGCGGCCGCTGTTTTTGGCCAGAATCTTCTCTATGGCGTGCATGCCCCGTCCCCCTCGCCGTCGTTGCCCACGGCGCAGCCGCCGCTTATATTAATAATAACAGAAGATCTTAACAAAAGCAATGGTTGTCAGAGAATTGTTAGAAATCGTAGAAGAATAGACACGATTGGCGCCCGGCGCCGCGCGTTACCGCGCGGCTTTGCCGAAGCGCTTGTTTTCGTACATGAGCCGATCCGCGCGGCGAACCGTATCGGATATGGCGTCATCGATCTCCGGATCGTACACCGCGATCCCCATCGCCACGCGCGGCTCCTCCCATTGGTTTGCCGCCGAGGCGCACTGTTCTTTGCGCATGCTTTCGAACGTTCCGATCAGTTCCTCTCGGTTCGCGAAATCATCATTCTGCAGGACGACGGCAAACTCGTCTCCGCCGATCCTGAAAACGGGGCTGTGCTGGAAAACGCGGCAGATCAGCCTGCTCGCGGCCTTGATATAGACGTCGCCCTTGTCGTGTCCGTTCTGGTCGTTGACCTCCTTGAGATTGTCGCAGTCAAACACGCCGATCGCCAGTTCCATCTGTTCTCCCTGGTCTATCCGATCCTGAAGGCCCTGGATATAGTTGTCAAACGCGCCCTTGTTTCTGACGGAAGTCAGGGCGTCGACATAGACGCGCCGGTTCAGGTCGTTGACCAGGTGTTCCTCTTCGCGCGCCTTCTTCTCCGCTTGGATGCTGCGCAGCAGCAGCGCCAGGATCACCAGCAGCACCAGGGCGATCATGGCCAGCACGAGGAACAGGTTGTCCTTGATCAGATCGGCGAAGCTGGTCTTCACATCCTCGGTGGAATAGTAGGTCAGCGCGGTATGGATGATGGCGTCGGGCACCGCGTTCGAGACCCTGGCGAGGATGGAATACAGCTGCGTATCGCCTTCCCGCAGCGCGAAGCAGTAATCCATGTCCACGCCGGTATACACGGTGGCCAGGTGCAGTTTTTCGCACTGCTTGGATATGTTGTTGAAGCGGTAGTTGCTGATGATTACGCAGTCCGCCTTCCTGGCCGCCACGGCGTCCAGCCCGGTCGGCGTATCCGGGAAATAGACTCTCTGCCAGTCGGGATAATGGTCCGCCAGGAACATATCGTAATTGGTGTTGCCCTGGTTGACGGCTACGGTCACGTTCTTCTTGCGGACAAATTCCTTTTGTTCCGCGGCGCGCACCACGGCGTCCATCTCCGTGCGCATCAGCGGCGGCGACATGACCACGCCCATCTTCTCGCCGTCATAATCGGTCAGATTGGCGGGGAACACGCAGTCCACTTCGCCGTCCGTCAGCGCATCCATCGCGGCCGCGGCGGTCGGATAGGCCACGGCCTCAAAATCCAGATGCGCGTTTTCCAGCGCCGTCGAGGCGTAGGCCAGGTAATCCTTCAGCGCGCCCGTCAGCTCGCCCGTCAATTCATCCGAAGCGCAAAAGGCCAGATAGTTGTCCTGATAGCCCACCCGGATCGTTCCGTGGTCGTAGAGCCATTCCTTCTCCCGGGGGCTGAGATACAGGACGGTTTCCGAGCTTCTGAGATATTTTTCGTGCAGCTGCTGGTTGTAATACTTATTCTCGTCCTGGATCATGTTCAGCGCGGCGTCCAGCTCCATCAGCAGATCGGGCCGATTCTTGTTGACCGCGAAGTAGAAATCCGAAGAGCCGATCTTGCAGATCGGCACGGCGGTATCGGGGCTGCCGTAGATATCCATGGTGATAACGGCATCCAGGCTGCCGTCCAGCAGCCGCTTCAGGGTTTCCTCCTCCGAGGTGGTCGTCTCGACCAGCTCCGTCTCCACGCCGTGCGTCTGCGCCCACTGGATGAACAGATCCTTCTGGACGCTGCCTTCCGTCACGCCGATCCGCTTTCCGTTCAGCGTGGAATAATCGTCCGGCAAGATCCGGGTGTTGCCCGGCGCGACGAAGATATAATAGGATTCCTTGCCCATGGAAAGGGAGGCGTAGAGCATGTCTTTCGCGCGTTCCGGCTTGTAGGAAACATCGCTCATCAGATCGATTTCGCCGTTTTTCAGCATCTGCATGAGCTCCACCCAGCTGCCCTCTACGTATTCGTAGGTCCAGCCGGTATAGGCCGCCACCTTGCGCTGGTATTCATAGGCATAGCCGGACATTCTGCCGAACTGGTCCGTTATGTAGAAGGGCGGCTCATACCAGCCGACGCGGACGATTTTCGCGGGGTTTTCCGCGGGGCTTTCCGCGCAGACGACCGCCGGCAGCGCGCAGGCCGCCATCAGCGCCAACGACAGCAGGAGCGCCGAGCCCTCTTGCTGCGGATCATGCGGTTTGCCGGGCGCTTTCGTCTATCCCGCCGCCCGGTCGATCCCCCGCTCGTCCCGCGCTTCGATCTGGCGCAGGATCCGTATGATATCCGGATCAAAGTGCGTTCCGGATTCCCCGTAGATGGTCTCGAGCGCCTGTTCCCTGGGCATGGCCTTCTTGTAGACGCGATCTGAAACCAGCGCGTCGTAGACGTCCGCCACCGCCATGATCCGCGCGGCCAGCGGGATTTCCCGGCCCTTCAGGCCCTCCGGATAGCCCGTGCCGTCCCACCACTCGTGATGGTAGACGGACATCTCCTCCGCCAGGCGCAGGAACATGGCGTCTTCCAGGTTTGAAAAGAGGTTGCGGATCATCGCGCCGCCCTTCGTGGTGTGCGGCTTGATCGCCTCAAATTCCTCCGCCGTCAGCTTGCCCGGCTTCAGGAGGATCGTATCGGATATGGCGATCTTGCCGATATCATGCAGCGGAGCGGCGTTTTCAATCTCGTCGATCATCTCGTCGCTGAGCTGATCCCGGAAGGCGTCGTCCTTTTGCATCTCCCGCGCCAGGAAGCCCACGTAGTTCCTGGTCCGGATGACGTGCTCGCCCGTATTCTCGTCCCGGGATTCGATCAGCGAGGAGAGCTTTTCGATCACCATCGTCTGCAAGTCGTTCCGCTTTTTCATCTCCGCGCCGGCTTTTTCGGTCAGTTCCATCTGCTTTGCCATCATTTCGGCGTTGCGCCTGCCGATGCCGAACAGCAGGATTTCTATGATGAACAGCGCCAGATAGCGCGGCATCACATAATGGAAGAAGAGGCTGAGATACCGGCCCGGCGGGCAGGCCGCCAGGCGTTCCTCCAGGGGAAGCATTTCCTTGCCGACGAGCCCGGAGAACAGGTTGAGATCCACGACGCCGAAGAAAAAGCCGCCGTAGACGCCCAGCGGCACCAGCAGCAGCGAGCCCAGCAGCACCCATTTCAGAAGCCGCTTTTGATCCGCGTACTGCGCCGCGAAGATCCCCGGCAGCACCATCAGCAGGATCGCATGGAACGTGAGCGTCACGCACACCACCGTAATGCCGAAATAGATGGAAAAACGATAAAATGCTTGAATCCGCTCCACTCGAGGATGGAGGGCGTCTTCCGGAGCAGTTTGTCGTGGACCAGCCACACGAAAATCGGCGCGAAGAACGTCACGAATCCGATGATCACGGAAATCGCCATCGTCCGCGGGTCCACGGAAAACACCCCGATGTGGTTGCAGATCGCGCAGATCACGACGAATACGCACAACACACCGAGGCACATCAGATTGAATCTGTTCGCGTCCACTTCCATCGAAACCTTCAGTTTTTCGGAAGCATCCGACCGTTTGGGATTGCGTTCTCCCGGCACGCCCGGTTCTCTCCTTTCCCGCCGCGCCACGCGCGGAAAAATCCATATCGCAGGCCCCGCCGATCGCATCGCGGCGCGGATGGATATGGTCGACGACCACCATTTATTGTAGCATAAGAAGGAATAAAAATCCACACAAAACCATCGCAGGTTCCGGAATCGACGGGTTATTTCATGATCTCCGTGCCGATCCAGATCGCCATGATGATCTCCGCGACCAGCACCACCATCGCCAGCGGCACGCTGAACATGGCGGCCAGCCCACAATGCAGCGGCGCCACGGCCACAAGCGCGATTACCTTGGCCATCTTGCGCGCGTACGTCTTTTCGTCCTTCACCTTTACGGCGTAATGGCGCGGGATCAGCCTGTAGTCCTTCGTGAGCGCGAGCAGCGCCGCGTACAGGATCAGCGCGCCGGAAAAGCAGAACATCAATATGGAAAACGGATTATCCCAGAAAGGCGTGATCTCCATGCCCTCGGCCCCCTTTCGCCGCGTTCGGGCGGGACGCCGTGCCCGTCGCCGGCTTCACGGGACCATTATAGCACAGCGGCACGACCTTTCTCAACCCTTGCCGCGCTTTTCGACGCGCCGCGCGACTGACGCCGCATAGAAAAGAGGCCCTGGACGATCCAGGGCCTCGCGATCGATTCGCGGCGTCCGCGGGAAACGGAAGATGGAACCGCTTTCCCGTGGGATCAGCGCAGTTCGCTCCAGGCCGTCTTCAGGCTCTGGATGATGTCCAGGTGCTGGGGACAGGCGGCCTCGCACGCGCCGCAGGCCACGCACCTGTCCGGGGTCTCGCCCTTGTCCAGCATCATCCGGTAGCCCCAGTCGTCCTTCGGGTCGATGCCGTACAGCGACACGTTGTTCCAGACGGAGAACGTGCCGGGGATATTCACGCCGTTGGGACACGGCATGCAGTAGCGGCAGCCGGTACAGCCGATCCGCGTGCGCGCCAGATAGGCCGCGCGCACGTCGTCCATCAGCTTCAGCTCCTCCGCAGACATGATGCCCGGCTGCACGGTGTCGAAGATGCGCAGGTTGTCGTCGATCTGTTCGGCCTCGTTGCAGCCGGACAGCACCGTAGCGATCTGGGGATGGTTGCACAGCCAGCGGAACGCCCATTCCACCGGCGTGCGCTTTACGGGGAAGGCGTCGTACAGCGCCTGCACGTTCTCCGGCGCCTTCGCCAGGCGGCCGCCCAGCAGGCCCTCCATGATCACCACCGGGATGCCCAGCCGGCCCGCCAGTTTCAGCCCCTTCGTACCCGCCTGGTTGTTCACGTCCATGAAGTTATACTGGATCTGCACCATGTCCCAGTCGTAATCCTGGATGATGTATTCAAATTCATCGTACGGCCCGTGGAACGAGAAGCACTTGAAGCGGATCTTCCCGGCCTTCTTCATGTCCTCGAAGAACTCCGGCGCGCCGATGGATTTAAAGTATTCCCACTTTTCCCGGTTGATGCCGTGCATCAGATAGAAGTCGATGTGGTCGGTCTGCAGCTTGTTCAGCTCCTCCGCCAGCAGCGCCTCCATCTCCGCGCGGTTGTGGACGTATTCCATGGGCATCTTGGTGGCGATGGTCGCGCGGTCGCGATAGCCGTCCCTGAGCGCCTTGCCCACCACGATCTCCGAGGTCCTGTCCAGATAGACGTAGGCGGTGTCGATATAGGTCACGCCGCCGTCGATGGCCCGGCGGATCAGGGAGATCGCCTTCTGCTCGTCGATGACGCTGTCCCCGGAAGCCGCGCCGTTGAAGCGCATGCAGCCCAGGCCGAACGCCGATCCCTTGATGCCCAGCTTGCCGAAATCGCGGTATTTCATCTCACATTCTCCTTTTCTGTGCCGTTGCGCGATGATCCGAATGTACTTTCACATTCATTATATCTTTCGCCTTCCCTTCGCGCAATCCTTTCCATCAAAAAAAGAGGATCGTTCAATGATATGTGCGTATAGTTCATTGAAAGCGCGCATCCGGCCGGGCCGCGCAAACCGAAGGCGGCCGGGCTTTCGCCCGACCGCCCTGTTTCAGCGTCGTTTCACGGTTTGCGGCGGGATAAACCGCCGGATCATTCCCCTGGCTGGTCCAGCAACACGGGGTCGCTGACCATGACCTTGTGATCGTACCACTTGCCCTTCTTGCCGATGAGCGCGAGATCAAATTCCACGCCGATGGCGGGCACGGGAACGTCGAAGCCGTACGCCTCGTCGGTGGTGCCGTCCGCGTATTCCACGAGATCGGTGGTGGGCTCCAGCAGCGTCGCGCCATCCTTCTTCGCGTCCTCGGCCAGGCCGGGGAACAGGTTGAGGATGTTCTTCGATCCCAGCGTCACGTGGATGGTCATTTCGCCATCCTTCACGGTCAGGACGCCCTGGCCGTCATAGGCCTCGTTGACGCGGAACATGCTGCTGTCTGTGGTAAAGGTCGCGGTATAAACGCCGTCCTCCAGCGCCGGGAGCTCTTCGGCGGCCTCCGCCAGCGCAGCGCAGGCCAGAGCGGCCAGCAGCGCCGCCAATATGAAAGCGAGTGCTTTTTTCATGATTTCCTCCTGTTTTCAGGTTCCGGACCCCGCCGGAGCCTTGATCCTGCAATTCGATCAGCCGACGGCAGCGATGGCATCCGCGGCATGGGCGACGTACAGCGCCTGGACGTCGGCGATGCGGCCCAGCCCTTCGATCTGGCATTCGACGCTCTCGAACGCGCCGGAAGCGGTAAACTGGCTCAGCCAGGATTCCTCGTCCTCGGGATCGGCCATGTCGTTGTTGGCGTGGTCTCCGGCCACCACCATCAGCGGACGCAGCACGACCTTCGTGAAACCGGCTTCCCGCACCTTTTCGATGACAGCGGAGCACTCGGTGTCCTCGGGCTCGCCTTCGACGGTTCCGATGAACACATTTTGATAGCCCAGCTGTTCCATCTGCGCCTGCATCTGGCTGTAGGTCACCTTCGCGGTATGGGACGTGCCGTGGCCCATCAACACCAGCGCGACATCCTCGGGAACGCCGGCCTCGGCCACCACGGCCCTGGCGACGGCTTCCTTGTCGGCGTTGATGGCGGCGGCGTCCGCGCCGACCTGGCCCAGCAGCGGCTCGGCGACGCAGATGACCTTGATTTTATCCTCATAGGCGGCCAGCGTGCTCACCAGCTCGTCGTACTCGGCGCCGTGCATCAGGTGCGTCGGCTGCACGACCAGCTTCCTGACGCCGTTCGTCACGGCGCGGTCCAGCGCCTGGGCGACGTTATCGATCTTTTCGCCGTCGCGGGCCTGGACGTGGTTGATGATGATCTGCGCGGTGAACGCGCGGCGCACGGACCAATCCGGATACGCGGCCTGCAGCGCCCGCTCGATGCCGCCGATGTCCTCGGCCCGGCTGTCGTTGAAGGACGTGCCGAAGCTGACCACCAGCAGCTCGTTTTCGCCGATGTCATCGGCGTTCAGCGGGTCGTCCAGGGAGGCGTCGCCGGTGTCGCGGCCAAAGTAATCGGGGTCGGCCTCCTCGCCTTCCACCAGTTCCTTCTGCTCGTCGGTCAGCGCGTCCCAGCCCGCCTTCGCGGCCTCGATCTGCGCGTCGGTCTGCTCCGTCCATTCCTGGACGTAGATGGCGTCGATCAGTTCGGCGACGGCGTCCGCCGCGGCCTGGTCCGCGTCCTCGGCCAGTGCGAACGCGCCCATCGCAACGAAAAGCGACAGGGCGATCAGCAGAGATGCGATCTTTTTCATGGTGTTTTCCTCCTGCGTTGAATTTATCGTCGTCTTCCCTGTGAAGAAAACAATACAAAGGGAGATCCTGTGCGCCACGAACGCAACGAAACAGGATCCCCCGAAATCTTCCGGCGGAAGCGTTCATGCCGTCAAGCACTCGTGACGCGAAATATCCCGCGGGATATTTCCTGCACACAGGCGGGCAGGTCTCCTGGCTCGCGGATCATCGCCCGGCAGACGCCTTCCCATCTCCAGTGGCATCCATGCCTGCCGGCTCCCCGTTTACAGTGACGAGTTCGCCCGGGATTTGCACCCGGTTCCCTTTTCACCGGACGCGCGGCGCCCGGCACCCACCTGTTATTCAATTGATGCGATGCCGCCCGGCGATCGGACGGCAGTCAACATTACACCGGTATTATACTACATCTCATTCAAAGTTTCAAGACGTCGCAAGCATCCCGGAGGCTTTTCTCGCAAGCATCCCGGAGGCTTTTCGGGAACGACACATGGATTTACATGATTCGGTACTGGTCGGAAACAAAATGTACAGATCGAATTAATTCAACGTCCTGACAATCCCACAGCTTTTCACAAAGGACCTTTTTGCGGCTTTCCTCTCAGTTTTGCAGCAGCCGGAACAGATAGTCGGCATGTGCCTGCTTCACATCGTTTTTGCGGCTGCGGCTGACCGGGATGCGCATGCCGTCCTTCATCACCACCGTGGTGCCATCCAGGCGATCCACCCAGCGCAGGCCGATGATAATGCCCTTGGTACACGTCACAAAATCCCGGCTGCCCAGCAGCTTTTCCATCTCCGCCTGGGCCATCCACACCTTGCGCGCCTGTCCGTTCTCCAGATGCAGGGTGATCTGGTGGTTGGAGTATTCCGTGTACTGTATGCTCTGCATCGGGCACTGGACGCCGCCGGGCATCGTCAGCACCGGATTATGCGGTTTGGCAGCCAGCGAAACGGTATTCAGCATCCCTTCGATGGAAGCCTCGGTGACGGGCTTGAGAAGATAGTAATCTGCCCGCAGCGCGTAGCTCTCGGCGGCGTATTCGTTGCTGCTGGTGATGAAGAACAGTCTCACATCCCCGTCCAGCTCCCGCACGCGCCCGGCCGTGTCGATGCCGTTGAGACCCTGCATGTAGATATCCATGAAGATCGCGTCATACTTTCCGGGCTGCAGCGCCTCCAGCAGCGCTTCGCCGCTGGAGAAGGTGTCAAACTCCACCAGGGCGTATCTGCGCTTTTCCAGTTGCGACGACAGCATCTCCACCAGGTGCTTTTCATCGCTGCGGCAGTCATCCACTATCGCTATTCGCATCTGTCTGCTCCAATCATGACGCATACCCCGCATTTCGTTCTACGGAAATGCGGGGCGCATCCATCACACCGATTTTGCGTCGGTATGGGTCGTTGTTATCCGGCTGCGGATCACACGGAAACCGTGGCTTCCTTTTCGGCCATGTAGGCTTCAAAGTCGACGGGTTTGCCGTTGGAATCCATCAGGCTGTCGGGCTCCACCTCGCCGTTTACGAAGAGCTCGGCGAAGGTCGTCTCGTCCACGATCACGAACTGGGTGTATCCGAAGTCCGCCTTCTCCATGCCCAGGCGATCCAGCACCAGATGGATCTTGCCGTCTTCGACGATCGCCTGCACGCAGACCATCTTGCCTTCCACGCACAGCATCACGTACACCGCTTCGCCTTCCAGCTCGCCGTCATAGTTGCTGTCCAGCTTGCCGAAGTCGATTTCGAAGTACATCTTGCTGGTGCAGACCGGCTGCGTCGGTGCGAAGATACCCAGCACGAAGTCGTACAGCGTCCTGCCGTCGGCGATCAGCTTCCACAGCCGCTTGCAAACCTCGTTGTCGCTGTTTTCGATCAGCAGGTTCGCCGCCGCGATCTTATCGGCCAGGCAGTCCTCGTAGTAATCGGTCAGGGTCTCGCACTCGCAATCCAGGATGCCCTCGGCCAGATCCGGGAAGATCAGCCGCGCATAGTGGGCGGTGCCGGTCACTTCCAGCCAGGCGCCGTCGGCGAACATGCCGTACACGCTGATCTGCGTCTCGGGATCCACCAGCAGCCTCCAGCCGTCGTCCTTCTTGCTGCCGGCACGGCGGAAGAAGTTCTTGTACCAGATCCTGCCGCGCAGGGATTCCAGTCTCAGCTTGCCGTCCACGTACAGGCGGATCGGCCGGGTCTTTGCGCCGATGTTGTCCAGCGCGCGGATGGTGAGATCGTGGGCGGAAATCAGACCCTTGGGCGTGGTGTTGATGTTGCCGTTGGTGTCGATCACCACTTCCCTGCCCTTGATCTTATCCACCAGCAGGTCTCTGGACTTGTTGTCGAGGTACACGTTGCGACCGGTAGCGGAGATCACATCGCTGTTGGTGACGATCGGATCCTGTCTGGAACCGATATTGCCGCCGGCGCGGAGATCGAGTTCGCTGACATCCAGCTGCGTGCCATCCTGCTGGCTGATGTTGCCATCCGCCTTGATGGAAGCCTGCTGGGCCACGATGTCGTCCAGCTTCACATCGCCCTTGACGTCGATGGCCGCTTCGTCGCCGCGGACGCCCAGTTCGTCGGCGTCCACCACCATCGGCTTGCCGTCGTCGGAGCCGATGTGAGAGGTGTTGTCGCCGGTGGAGATGGCGTCCAGCGTCACCTTGTCGCCGGTGATCGCCGGGCTTTCGCCCACGGAGGTGATATCGCCGTTCGCGGTGATATCGACGTCGCCGCCGGCCTTCACGCTGTCGATGTTCACGTCCTCGGAGGACTGGATGTCCACGTCACCGGCCGCGGTGACCTTCAGCGTGCCGTCGGTATCCACCGTCAGGCTGCCGCCGTCCTTGCCGGCGATATTGCCGCCGGAAGTGATATCGGCGTCGCCCGACACGCGGATGGCCGCGTCGCCGGTCTTGCGGTTGGGATCCACAGCGCCGGACGTACCGGACACGTCCTCAGCGATCGGTCCATATTCGTTCACTTTGTCGTTCAGGTTGGCATCGGCGTTCTGGGAAGCCTGTGCGGCGTCATCCGCGGCCTTCTGAGCGTCGGCAACGGCGTCGGCCAGTGCCTGGTCGTTCTTGGCGTCGGCCGCCTGCTTGGTGGCTTCCAGGGCGTCCTGCGCGGCCTTCACCGCGTCATCCGCAGCCGCCTTGTCGGCAGCAGCCTTGGCCACGGCATCCGCGGCGTTCTGCGCGTTCTCGGCAGCGTTGTCACGCTTGGCCTGCGCCTCGTCCACGGCGGTCTGCAGCACCACGAGTTCATCGTGGGTCGCGGTCGCGCGGCTGTCCTCCAGCGCCTTCTGCGCATCGGCCAGCGCCTGCTCGGCATCGGCCAGCGCCTTGTCCTGCGCCGCCTTCACATCCTCGGCGTCGGCCAGCGCGCGGTCGGCCTTGTTGGCGTTCTCCTCGGCGGCGCGCAGCGCTTCCTCAGCCTCCGTCAGGCCGGCGTCCGGCACGATCGCTTCGATATCGTCCACGATCTGCTTCAGGTCTTCCTTGGCCTTCTCCAGAGCCTGTTCAGCCTTGTCGAGCGCATCGCTCTTGCTGTCGACGTCGCTGGCGCCTTCGCCCGCGGCGACAATGCCGGTGTTGGCGGCCAGGTAATCCTGGTAAGCTTCGTCGTACGCCTTCTGGGCTTCAGCCAGCGCCTGCTCCGCGGCGGGCAGCTGTGCGATCAGCCCGGTCACTTCGTTCTGCGCGTTCTGCGCGTTCTGCAGCATCGCCTGAGCTTCGTCCAGGGCGATCTTGGCATCCGCGGCATCCGCGGCAGCGGCGGCCAGTTCGGTGTCGTTCGCCAGCTTCTGCTCGGCCTCCGCCAGGTTCTGCCGGGCCGTTGCCAGGTTCTCGGCGGTCTCGGCCTTGGTCTCCTCGGCAGCCTTCATGGCGTCATAGGCGTCCTGCAGGGCCGCGTTGGCAGCGGCGCTGTTCCGGTTCGCTTCCCTGACCAGCGCTTCGGCGTCCCTCTGGTCGGCCTTGGCCTGGTCCAGAGCCGCCTGCGCGGCGGCGATGGCGTCGGCGTCGCCGGCGGCCTTCGCGTCGTTCAGCGCGGCCTGCGCGTCGGAGACAGCCTGCTTGGCGGCATCCAGCGCAGCCTGCGCGCCCGCCAGCTTCTCGGCGTATTCGCGGGCGGCAGTGTAGTTGTTCGTCGCTTCGTCCAGTACGGCCTGCGCGGTGTCATCCAGAGCCTTGGCCGCTTCAACCTCCGCGAGGGCTTCGTTGCGCTCCGCAGCGGAATCCACAGCCTGCTTGGCGGCAGCCAGCGCATCCTGTGCCTTTTCAGTGTTGATCTTTGCGTTGTCCAGCGCTGCCTGGGCCGCAGCCTTCTCTTCGTCGGTCTGCGCGTTATCCAGCGCCGCCTGGGCCTGGGCTTCAATCTCCTCGGCCGCCACGGCTTCGTCCATGCGGTTCAGCATGTCGTCCGCCAGCTTCTGGTCGGCCTCGGCCCGCGCCAGATCCGTCTGCGCCTGGGTCAGCGCTTCGGCCTTGTCGGCCGCGTTCTCAGTCGCTTCAGTCAGCGTCTGGGTGGCTTCCGCCAGCGCCTCTGCCTTGGCGGCAGCATCGGCTTCAGCATCCTTCAGCGCCTGCTGCGCGTCGGCCAGCGCCTGCTGGGCAGCTGTCTTCTCTTCTGCGGTCTGCGCGTTATCCAGCGCTTCCTGCGCCGCCTGGGCCGCAGCCTGCGCCTCGGCGAGCGCCGCCTGCGCATCTGCGTTCGCGGCTTCAGCCTCGGCCTTTGCGGTCTCGGCGTCCGCCTTCGCAGCCTCGGCCGCGTCGGATTCCGCCTGAGCCTGTCGCTCGGCATCTTCCGCCGCTTCCTTCGCCTCGACCAGCGCGACGGCCGTCTTGGCCTCCTCGACCGCCTGGGCCGCAGCCAGCAGCTCGTTCGCCTTGTCCAGCTCCGCCTGAGCGGCGGCCTTGTCGGCTTCGGTCTCGGCCGCAGCCAGCGCTTCCTGCGCCGCGTTCGCAGCCTGCTTCAGCGTCTCGACGTCGCGGTCAACGGCATCCGGGTACTTCTCGAAGGTGTCGAACAGGTGCTCCTCGGCGCCCAGCAGGTATTCCTCTGCGGCCAGCTTGGTCAGCGCCTGGTCGATCGCCGCCTGCGCGGCAGCCGTTGCCTCGTCGGTCTTGGCGTTGTCCATCGCCGCCTGCGCGGCCTCCAGCTCGCGGCGGGCGTCGTTGGCGCCCACCTGGGCGGCCAGCGCGTCCTCGGCGATCTCCAGCGCGCCAGCGGCGTGATCGCGGGTCTGCTTCGCGTCGTCAGCGGCCTTCACGGCGGCTTCGGTCTCGGCGACCGCCTGCGCCAGCGCCGCCTGCGCGTCAGCCAGTGCCTGGGCCTTCTCGGCCTCGGCGGCCTGAGCGGCATCCAGCGCGGCCTGCGCCCTGGCGATGGCCGCTTCGTCGCCGGCATTCTGCGCTTCCTCCAGCGCGGCCTGCGCCTGCGCGGTCTTGCCCTGGGCCACCTTCAGAGCGGCCTCGGCCTTCTCGCGCTCCAGATCGCTCAGCAGCACCTTGTCGGTGTACTCGCCGTTCTTGGGATAGCTGGAACGGTAATCGCTCACAGCCTTGTCGATCATCTTCGCCAGTTCTTCGTCGCTGGCGCCGTCAGCCCTGGCCTGCTCGATGGCACCCATAGCCTCGGCCAGCTTGATGACGGGATCGCTGTTCGCCTGATCCAGCGCCTTCTGGGCGTCAGCGACGTTCCTGTTGGCCTCCTTGAGCGCCTCTTCCGCAGCCTGAGCGGCCTGTTCGGCCAGCCGCAGCCCGCGCTCGGCCTCCAGCGCCTCGTCGCTCAGGGCGCCGTTTTCGGCGATGGCCTTGGCGTAATTCTCCTGCGCCTGCGCCAGCGCGTCGTTGGCGTCGGCCGCATTCTGCTCGGCCGCGACCGCCTCGGTCCTGGCGTTCTCCAGCGCGTTGGTGGCGTTCGTGACATTTTCAATGGCCTTCGCCACCTGGTCGTCGTAGGTCAGCATATCCCTGGCCAGTTCCGCCTCGGCCAGCTGGCGCTCGGCTTCGGTCAGTTTCTGCTGGGCCTTGGTGACGCGATCCATCACATCGCCCAGGCCGGTGTTGCCGGCATCGGTGATGTCGCCGCCCACATCCAGGTTCAGATCGCCGTCGGCGATGATTTCATCCACCACCAGCGCGCCTTCCTGCTGGGTGACGTTCACGTTGTCGCCTTCGATGTGGGCCGTACCGCCGTTTTCAGCGTCGGTGTCGATCAGCATCGGCTGGTCCGCCGTGCCGATGTCACCGCCGTTGCGGATATCCACGCTGCCGTTGGAGAGCGCGGAACCGGTCAACGGCTTCTCGCTCTCGCTGACGATGGTGATATCGCCGGCGCCGGTCGCGTCGTTCGTGGTGATCTCCACGTGGTTGGTATCGGTGTTCAGGTTCAGGGTCAGATCGCCCTCGGAGATGAGGTTGACGTCGCCCTGGGCGTTCACGGTCATCTCGCCGCCCACCTGCGCGGTGGTGCGGTCGTCCTTCAGGGCGATGGCGCCGGTCGGAACGTTCATGACCACGTCGCCGGCGGCGCGAATCTCGCCCGCGCCCACATCGCCGGTCTTCTCGGTCAGGTAGATATCGCCGTTATGGGCGATGGCGTTCAGTTCGGTGCCCTCGGTCTCGTCGTGTTCGCGCACCCAGTCGTAGCGCACTTCCACGATGGCCGCGGAGCCGGTCTGTTCGTCGGTCTCGGGATCCATCACGCCGAAGGTGACCTTCACGTTGCCGTCCTTCGCGTACAGTTCGCGCAGATCCTTGATGGTCATCTGGGCTTCGACGCGGTTGCCGTCTCCGTCGACCAGCACGACCGGTACCAGCGTGAACTCATCGGTGTACAGTGTTCCGTCGGGCGCGGTGATGTCTTCGAACCGCTCGGCCGTCTCGATGCCGATGATGCCGCCGAACGGCGTCTTGGTATCGGTGTTCACCAGAGTGGCGGTCGCCACGCGGGTGGGCGTGATGGCGGTCTCTTCGACGGTGAAGGTGGTATCCAGGCTGCCGATGGAATCGCGGGCTTCCAGCGTGATGGCATCGCCATGCACGTTCTCCTGCCCGCCGTTGTCCGCGGCGAGGATGGAACCGGACCGGTTGATGATGCTTACGTTGCCCCGGTTGCTCACCACGCTGCCCACGGTGACGTCGCTGTCGCTGAGCGTCACGTAGTCGGGCACCTTGATGCCGCTGTCAACGACCACGTTGATATCGCCTTCGTTGGCGATGTTGATCTCGCCGCCCGCGTTCGCCTGGCCGATGTTCACGTTGAACCGGCGGGCGTCGGGATCGACGAAGGTGTTGCTGAGCGCGTAGCCCAGCCCATCGGCGCCTGCGATGGCATCCTGGGCGGCGGCGATCACGTCTTCCGTGCGCGTCACGCCGGCCCTGCGCTCCTCCACCCTGGTCTCGGCTGCCATCAGCGCGGCAGCAGCGGCGTCCATGGCGGCCTGCGCGGCGGTCTCGACGGCCTGCGCCTCGGCCAGAGCCTCAGCGGATGCGTTGGCGGCTTCCGTCAGCGCTGCCAGCTGTTCCTCGGTCGCGGTGCCGCTCGCCTGCGCCTGCTCCAGAGCAGCCGCATCGGCGTCTGCCTGAGTCTGCGCGGCTTCCAGCGCGGCCTGCGCGTCGTCGAGCGCAATCTGCGCCGTCGCCCTGGCATCCTGGCGTACGCGGTACTCTTCTTCAGCCTCGGCGTACTGCCGGTTGGCTTCGACCAGATACGCGTCGGCGGAAGCCTTCAGCGACTTGGCGGTGTTCAGCAGCTGCTGGCTCAGCCCGATGGCGTTGGCCAGGGAGGCTTCGGAGAAGCTGTCGGCACCGCGCAGCGTTGCGATGCTGGCGTTCAGTTCGTTCAGCGTGTCTTCATAAGCGGCCTCTGCGGCCCTGCCGGTAGCGGCGTTCGCCGTCGCCAGGGCAGCATCCGCGGCTGCAGCGGAGCGCTCGGCGCTCGTCTGCCATGCGGCGGCTTCGGTCTCCGCGCCGCCCAGTTCGCTGTATTCGGCGTACCTGTCGGACACGCGGGTCGTCTCGGGCTGCAGCGCGAGGATCGTCTGCTGCGCGGCAGCCGCCTGGTTCTTGGCCTCGGTCGCGGTGGCCATGGCTTCCTCAGCGGCGGCCTGCTGTTCGGCGATCTGCGCATCCAGCGCATCCACCGCCTGCTGCTGCGCCGCGATGGCGTTGCGCGCGGCCCGGAGCTGCTTCGCAGTGGCGCCGTTGTCCACCATCGTCTGGTAGTCGGCCTCCAGCTTGGTCAGCATGGCCTGGGCGTCAGCGCGATCCGCGTACAGGGCGCGGGCGGCGGCGTCGGCGGCCAGCTTGTCGGCCGTGGCCTGCCTGGCGGCGGCGTCGGCGGCAGCCTTGTCCGCCTGGGCGGCGGTCAGCTGCTGTGCCAGATCGGCGGCGTGCCGCTGGCTGGCGACGGTCGCGGCGTCGAGCAGCGCGGCCTCCAGCTGTTCGGCGTAAGGCGCGTCGTTGTTGATCAGGTAGTTGATCAGATCCTGCATGGAACCGTCCACCCTCTGGCCGTCAGCGCCGACCGCGGTGTAGGTGATCATGCCTTCGTCGTAGAGCTTGTTGTAGATGATCTCGTCATCCACGAGCGCGTACAGCGCTTGCAGCTGTTCGTCGTTGGAGCCGACCAGTATGGCATCCAGCAGGATCTCCTGCATGGTGTGCTGCGGCTCGGCCTCGGCGGGATCATTATAGTAGGGACTGGTCTCATCCGCCATGGCGGCCCGGGCCGCGTCGGCGAATTCCTTGCCGAAGACCTTTTCGATTTCCCCGTCCGTGGCCGCCGTAGCCAGGATGTAATCCTGCAGGTTGACCTGGGAGGAGACCATGTTGGTCCAGGCGGGAGCGGTGGAATCCCTGTAGACGTTCTCGCTGCGATCCAGCAGCCACTGGGCCAACTTCTCGCTGTCCAGATCCTCGATGCCCGTGGCGTAGAACTCCTCGTCGGAGTAGTTCAGGTAATCGCCGGACACCAGCTCGGCCACGTCAGTGCTGTAGCCCTGGTTGATCAGGTATTCGCGGGTATCCTTCAGCGTCTCGTCGTTGGCGTCGCGCTTCCAGGCGTCGATGTTCAGGTTGGTCACCTTTTCAACGGTCAGCGTCAGCGCCTCGGGGATATCCACGTGCAGCGGGTTGGCCTCGGTGCCGATGTCGCCCTCCGCGCTGAGCGTGAGGGAAGCATTGGCGGGCGCGTCCTTGTTGGGATCGTCGCGGTTGTCCTTGTCGTCGAAGCGGATCAGCGCGCTGTGATCGGGATGCAGGGCCTCGATGTCGGCCTCCGCCATCACGCGCAGGTTCGTCTGCTTCGCGTCGATGCGGTCGAACAGGGTGCTGCTGGCGGTGGACCGCAGGGTCACATCCGAGAACACCGAGTCGACGGCGGCGACTTTCAGGTCGTCAGCGGAGAGGATCTCCAGCGTGGAGCGCTGGCCGCTGGCCGTATCGCCCGCGATGACGACGTCCGGCACGGCGGTCGTGATGTCCTTGCCGTTGTCGCCCACGTAATCGCCCTTGGTATAGGCGAGCGTGGATTCGTCGTCCAGCGCGCTGTCGTAATCGTACAGCAGATCGACCGCGCCTTCGGTAGAGGTCAGCGATACGTGGCTGCCTTCGATGATCGTCAGCTCGCGCGGCGCGATCCGGTCGGCCTCGGGCAGGTAGTTCAGGTTGTACAGCAGGCTCACATCGCCCAGCGAGGTGACGGTGACGTCGCTCTGGCCGATGCCCGCGTTCAGGCTGCCGTCGATCAGCGTGGCGCCTTCGATGGTCCAGTTGGCGATGCTGACGTGGCTGTTGGGCGTGCGGTTATCGGCGGCGGCGTGGACCTCGTCCACCACGCCGGAGGACTTGATGTTCACTTCGGAGCCGTAGGCGCGCTCGCTCTGGGAGAAGTTCTCCTCGGTCATCGGCGTGTAGACGCCGCCGACCAGCTTGAACACCTCGGCGTTGGTAACGGTATCGGAATCCATGCCCTTCAGGTCATAGCCCTTCGGAACCGTGAAGGTAGTGTGACCGCCGTTGTTGGAGGCCTCGTCCACGTTCACCATCGCCTCGGGGATGACCACGCGGTCGCGGACGTCGATATCCACGGTGCTGGCAGTCGCGTAGAAATCGGTCGTATTGGCATCGTGGCCTTCGCCGTCGCGGGTGATGAACAGCACATCGCCGTTGCGCACGTTGACGTGCAGGCCCAGCGGTTCATAAACCGGCGCGTCGGGCTCGGAATCCCTGCGGATCAGATACAGGTCGTCGTTGGACCAGAACGCGATTACCGCGGGCGTCATGTAGCGGTCGTCGGGGTTGATGACCTGCACGGCGGTTTCCGCAGTGGCGTTCAGCTTGCTGCCCATCATGTACCAGGTCTTGGACGTGATGGCGTCGCGGGCCACTTCCATATCCATGACGGATACCGTCAGGGCCAGGTGGTCAATGCGGATGTTCTTATTGATACGGGTGTTGACCACGCTGCCGCGGATATCCCATTCGGAGCGTTCCATCATATCGCCGATGCCATCGCCGTCGTTGTCGATGAAGTAATCGGCAACGGCGAGCGCGCCATCGCGGGAAGTGATGTCGATCACGGTATCGAACACCTGCAGGGTATCGCGGATATCGACGTCGCCGAAGACATCCACCTTGATGGAGGCATTGTCGGCAAACCAGCCGTCGTAGTAATTGGGCGCGCCCACGTCACGCAGCGTGTACAGCTTGGTATTGCCGTCGATGCCTTTGTTCTCGTAGTCGTCCTTCACCTTGTCGGCCAGCGTGCCGTAGAGCAGCACGTTGCCGTTCTCGTCCATGTAGTAGAAGGCGTTCTCCTTCTCCAGATAGACGCGGTTGCCCTCGTTGTAGTATGCGGGGTTCGCCTTGTAGTTGTAAGCGTACAGGCTGTAAACGCCTCTGGTCTGGAAGTCTGCCAGATCGTCGGGCACCGGGATCTCGTCGAACCGGTCTTTGCCCTTCTCCCTGCCGGACAGTTCGCCGAAGGTGAAGCTGTAATACTTCCCGTTCCTGCTGTAGACCGTCTTCCTGGTGTTCGGGTTGTACAGCACTTCGTAGGCGACGTCGGTAGAATCCATGCCGCCCACATCGCTGAACACCGTCAGGCCCAGCGGCATGGTCTCGCTCGCGCCGGTGAAGGGATCCACCACGGTGATGCTGTCGTCTTCGAAGCTGTCGATGACGTTGATGACCGTCTGGAAATCCTCGAACCCATTCTCCTCAACGCTGTCGTTCTCGTCGCTGGCAACCGTCACGCCCTTGTAGCCCTTGATATCCAGCGCGGCGGATCGCACATCCAGCGTCTTGGACCTGTAAGCGCCGTTGTTGGAATGGGCGACGACCATGGCGTCAGTCACGTTGATGTGGCTGATCTCCATATCGCCCTGGCGTGCCAGCAGGTTCACGCTGGCGTCCTTCACGTTCAGCGCGGTCTCCTGGCGGCTGCCGGCAGCATCGGGATAATCCGCGATGCGCAGATTCTTCTCAGCATCCATGGCGACGATGGCGAACTTGTCCACCGCGCCGTCGGCACCGCGGTTGCCGGTGACATCCATCACGCCGTTGACGATCGCGTCTCCGCCGGCCTTCAGCGTCAGCTTGGAGATGTTCACGGTCACGTCGTCGTCGAACACGCCGGTGCCGCCCAGCTGGATGGCCGCCAGCGACAGGTCGTTGATAGTCGTCTTCTTGCCGACGTACATGCCGCCGTCAGTGGAGACCAGATCCAGCGTCGAGGCATTCAGCACATCCAGCGTGCCCAGCACCGTCGCGGTGTCGTGCAGACGGATCGTCGCGGTCGATGCCGGCGCCGTCCGGTCGGTATCCTTGATGGCCGCGTTGCCGGTCACCGTCATGCCGCCGTTGCTGCCCGTCACCGCCAGCGTGGAGTTGTCCACCGTCAGGTCGCTGACGTG
>CACWVN010000008.1 GCA_902764285.1 uncultured Eubacteriales bacterium | reverse complement strand
GCGGCCCGGGCGGCTGAGCCGCGCGATCAGCAGCGCCAGCGCCAGCAGCACCGCCAGCGCGACGGCGCCCATTCGCAGCCGCCGCATCCGGCGCATCCGCCGGCGGCGATCCCGGTACAGGTGGGCCGTCGGGCGCGGATTTGCCGCCGGGCGCCGCCCGCAGCCCGGGCACGCCCGCCCGCGGCGAATCTCCGTTCCGCAGCGTGGACACCGCATCGCGCTCCCTCCCGTCGCTCCGCGCGGCCCGTTGCCGCGCTTTGTTATGCCTGTTTACAGTATAACATGCCCGCGCGCCCTGGGACACAGGCGGCGGCGGTTGTCATAAAATAGCCCATTTTGTCGGCGGTCGTGCGCCGGGTTTGCCGCCATGCTCTCGGGCGGACGGGCGCTTTCCCGTAAAATAACGGTTATCCGGTTGTAATTCCCGGCCCGCTGTGCTAAAATAGCCGTAATTGGCTGGGATGGAGAGAGTAACCTGCCGCGGGCTCCCCAGAGAGCCGTTCCATGGCTGGAAGAACGGCGGACGTCAGGGCGGGCGAAGTTCACTCCGGAGCTTTTTCGCTGAAAGGCGCGGTCCGATTAGGCGGAAACGGGGTCATTTCCCGTTATCACAATGAAAGGCCCGCTTCTTTCGCGGGTGAATCTGGGTGGTACAGCGGAGTTTCGGCTTCGCCCCTTGAGGGGCGGAGCCTTTGTTTTGCCCCGGAAAATTACACGGTATAGGAGTGAAATCGGATGGAAAAGATGCTTCGGGAAATCCGCGAGCGCGTGATGCGGAACATCGACGAGGCCCGTGCCAGTTCCGCGCTGGAACAGATTCGCGTGGGCGTGCTGGGCAAGAAGGGCGAGCTCACCGGCCTGCTGCGCGGCATGGGCAAGCTGCCGCCGGAGGAGCGGCCGAAGATGGGCCAGCTGGTGAACGACGTGCGCGCCGCGCTGGAAGCCCGGCTGGAGGAGCGCGCGAAGGAGCTGGCCGAAAAGGAAAAGGCCGCGCGGCTGGAGGCGGAAGCCATCGACGTCACGCTGCCCGGGCCCGGGCGCAGCGCCGGTTCCCTGCACCCGATGAACATCGCGCTGCAGAAGATGGTGGAGATCTTCGTGGGCATGGGCTACGAAGTGGTGGAAGGCCCCGAGGTGGAGTACGACCACTACAACTTTGAGCTTTTGAACCTGCCCAAGAACCATCCCGCCCGCGACGCGCAGGACACGTTCTACGTGGACGACAACATCGTGCTGCGCACCCATACCTCTCCGGTGCAGGCCCGCATCATGACCACGCGCAAGCCGCCCATCCGCGTGATCTGCCCCGGCCGGGTCTACCGCGCCGACGAGGCCGACGCCACCCACAGCCCGGTCTTCCACCAGATGGAGGGCCTGGTGATCGACGAGAACATCACCATGGGCGATTTGAAGGGCACGCTGGACGAGTTCGCCCGGCAAATGTACGGCGAGGGCATCCGCACCCGGTTCCGCCCGTCCTTCTTCCCGTTCACCGAGCCCTCCGCCGAGGTGGACCTGACCTGCGCGAACTGCCGCGGGGAAGGGTGCCGCATGTGCAAGGGCACCGGCTGGATCGAGGTGCTGGGCGCGGGCATGGTGAACCCGAAGGTGCTGGAGATGTGCGGCATCGACAGCCGGAAGTATTCCGGCTTCGCCTTCGGCATGGGCGTGGAGCGCATCAGCCTGCTGAAGTACAATATCCCCAACCTGCGGTACCTGTACGAAAACGACCTCAGGTTCCTGACGCAGTACCGGTAATAAGAGTTGAGAGTGGAGCTGCGGAACAAATCCCTCCGGGATTTGGATGAAAAGAGATCCGCAAGGATTTCGACCTGATCTGAACTCTGAACTCTGTGTAATGTAGTTTCTTTCCGAATGAACAACGGAGGTTATGCGATATGAAAGTGCCGATGAAATGGCTGAAGGAATACGTGGACATCAACATGCCGGCGGAGGAATACGCCTCCCGCATGGTGATGACCGGCACTGCCGTCGAGGGCGTGGACAAGACCGGCGAACAGTTCGACAAGGTGGTCGTGGGCTACGTGGTATCCTGCGTGGACCATCCCAATTCCGATCACCTGCACATCTGCATGGTGGACGTGGGCGAGGCGGAGCCGATCCAGATCATCTGCGGCGCGCCCAACGTACACGCGGGCATGCGCGTGGCCGCGGCGCTGGACGGCGCGCAGCTGCCGGGAGGAAAAATTAAAAAGGGCAAGATGCGCGGCGAGGTCTCCATGGGCATGCTGTGCTCCGGCCCCGAGCTGGACGTGCCCGCGGGCCTGTACCCGCACATCGGCGACGAGGGCATCATCGAGATCTTCGAGGACGTCGCCCCCGGCACCGACGTGAAGGAGGTCTTCGGCCTTGGCGACGACGTGATCGACTTCGAGATCCTGGCCAACCGCCCCGACTGCCTGTCCGTGTGGGGCCTGGCGCGCGAATCCAGCGCCGTGCTGGAGGAGCACTTCGTGATGCCGGAGATCGCCGTGGAGGAGACCGGCAAGGGCACCTTCGACGACTACGCGAAGGTGGAGGTGCTGGACGACCAGACCTGCCCGCGCTACTGCGCCCGGGTGATCACCGACGTGAAGATCGGCCCCAGCCCCAAGTGGATGCGCGAATACCTGTACGGTGCGGGCGTGCGGCCCATCAACAATATCGTGGACATCACGAACTTCGTGATGCTGGAGACCGGCCACCCGATGCACGCCTTCGACCTTTCCAAGGTGAAGGACCAGACCATCGTGGTGCGCCGCGCGCGGCCCGGCGAGCATCTGACCACGCTGGACGGCAAGGAGCACGTGCTGGACGAGAGCATGCTGGTGATCGCCGACCGCGAAAACGCCACCGGCCTGGCGGGCATCATGGGCGGCGAGGAATCCGAGATCGTGGACGATACCGCCAGCGTGCTGTTCGAGTGCGCGGCCTTTGAGCGCGCCAACAACCGCGTCACCGCCCGCAAGCTGGGCATCCGCACCGAATCCAGCGGCCGCTTTGAAAAGGGCGTCTGCCCCGAGACCGCCATGGAGGCGCTGGACCGCGCCTGCATGCTGGTGAACATGCTGGAGTGCGGCAACGTCGTGCCCGGCGCGTTCGACCACTACCCGAACCCCGCGCAGCCGGTGGAGATCGACGCCGAGGTGGGCCGCATCTGCCGCCGCATCGGCGTGGACGTGCCCGCCGAGACCATGGAGGACATCCTGAACCGCCTGTACATCGACACCACGCTGGTGGACGGCAAGCTGCTGCACTGCGAGATCCCGGCTTTCCGCCAGGACATGGAGACCGAGGCGGACGTCTCCGAGGAAGTGCTGCGCATGTACGGCTACGACCACATTCCCTCCACGCTGATGAACGGCGTGACCATGGCCGGCCGCCGCGATCCCAGGACGGTGTTCGCCGACCGGGTGAAGGCCGCGCTGGTGGGCATGGGCATGTTCGAGGTATTGAATTATTCCTTCATCAGCCCGCGCTGGATCGACAGCCTGGGCCTGGACGCGGACGATCCGCGCCGCAGCGCCGTCACGCTGCGCAACCCGCTGGGCGAGGATACGTCCGTCATGCGCACGTCACTGGTGCCCAGCATGCTGAACACCGTGGCCGCCAACCTGAACCGCGGCAACGCCGACGGCCGGCTGTTTGAGCTGTCCAAGGTGTTCGTACCCGCCGAAAAGGCCGGCGACCTGCCCGAGGAAAAGCGGGTGCTGTGCCTGTCCGCGTTCGGCGAGGGCGTGGATTTCTACACGGTGAAGAACATTGTGGTGGCGCTGCTGGCGAAGTTCGGCGTCACCGCGCAGATCGAGGCCGCGGGCGACGGCTACTACCATCCCGGCCGCAAGGCGGTGCTGTCCGTCGACGGCAATAAGCTGGCGGCAATGGGCGAGATCCATCCCGACGTGGCCGAGAAGTTCGACATCAAGGGCCGCGTGTACGTGGCCGAGGTCGACCTGGACGCGCTGATGCCGCTGGAGAAGGATTTCTACGGCGTCAAGCCCCTGCCGAAGTTCCCGTCCGTCAGCCGCGATATCGCCGTGGTGGTGGACGAGAAGGTGGGCGCTGGCACGATGATGGATGCCATCCGCAAGGCGGCGGCGAAGACACTGGAGGACGTGAAGCTGTTCGACATCTACCGCGGCGAGAAGCTGGGCAAGGACAAAAAGTCCGTGGCCTACGCCATCACGCTGCGCGCGCCCGACCGCACGCTGACCGACGAGGAGATCAACGCCACGATGGACAAGGTGCTGAAGGCGCTGAAGGAATTCGGCGCGGAGCTGAGGGCGTAAACGGTTTTTTCAGCGCGGCTCGGGCTTTGCCCTGAGCCGCGTTTTGCAAAGGAGGAAGCGACGATGGACGCTATTTGGCGGGAAATGCTGGAGGCCGCGCGGGCCGTGTGGAACGGACGTCAGGTTTCCGAATACGTGTCCTGCGGCGAGGTGGCCGCGGCGGTGCGTTCGAAATCGGGGAAAATCTATACCGGAATCTGCGTGGACACCTGCTCCACGCTGGGCATCTGCGCCGAGCGCAACGCCATATTCAACATGCTGACCAACGGCGAGCACGCGATCGACCGCGTGGTGGCGGTGCTGCCCAACGGCGGCAGCGGCGCGCCCTGCGGCGCCTGCCGCGAGCTGATGGTGCAGCTGATGCCCGACGATTATCCAAGCATCCGCATCCTGATGGACAGCCGGACCGGCCGCGAGGCGACGCTGGGCGAGCTGACGCCGGAATGGTGGATCCGCCCCGGCGAGGGAAAGGTGGCCGGGAAATGACGACCGTTTGGTTCGTGCGCCACGCCCAGCGCCGGCGCGGCTGGGGCGACGACCGCACCTGTCCGCTGTCCGACGAGGGACTGGCCGACCGCGCGCTCGTACTGGAGCTGCTGCGGGACGCGCCGGTGGACGCCTTCTGGTGCAGCCCGTTCCGCCGCAGCGTGCAGACCATCGAGCCCGCCGCGGCGTTCTTCGGCCTGCCTATACGCACCGACGAGCGCTTCCGGGAGCGCCATTCCGGGCCCATGGGCAACAACCGGGAGCTGTTCCGGCGGCGCTGGTCGGATTTTTCCTGGCACGAGCCCGGCGGCGAGTGCCTGGGCGACGTGCAGGCGCGGAACATCGCCGCGCTGTTCGACGTGCTGGACGCCCACGCCGGCGGCGCCGTGGTGCTGGGCACCCACGGCACGGCGCTGAGCACCATGCTGAACCACTTCGATCCGTCCTTCGGCTGCGACGACTTCCTGCGCATCATCGACTGGATGCCTTACGTGCTGAAGGCGGTGTTCGACGGGCATGAACTGGCGGAGCTGACCGAGGTCGGCCACGTCAAAAAGCCGTTCATCATCCCATGAGATACGCGAACGTCCACGAGGGCCGGTTCCTCCGGCGGCTGAACCGGTTCGTCGCCGAGGTGGAGATCGGCGGGGAAGTCCGGCGCGTGCACGTGAAGAACACCGGCCGCTGCGCCGAGCTGCTGGTGCCGGGGTACCGGGTATATCTGGAAAGAAGCGGCGCGCCGGGCCGGAAGACGGAATACGACCTGGTCGCCGTGGAAAAGCAAACGCCGGGCGGCGCGAAGCTGGTGAACATGGATTCCATGGCCCCGAACCGCGCCGCGGCCGAGTGGCTGGCGGCGGGGAAGCTGGGCAAGCTGGAAAACCTGCGCGCCGAGGCGTCGGTGGGGGATTCCCGGTTCGATTTTTGCGCCGAACAGGGCGGCCGGCCCGTGGCCGTCGAGGTGAAGGGCTGCACGCTGGAGGCGGAAGGCATCGCGCGGTTCCCCGACGCGCCCACGCTGCGCGGGCTGAAACACGTGCGGGGGCTGACGGCGCTGGCCGGAGCGGGCTGGCGCTGCGCGCTGCTGGTGGTGATCCAGATGAAGGGCGTGCGGGAGTTCCGGCCCAACTGGGGTACCCAGCCGGAGTTCGGCCGCGCGCTGGCCGCCGCCCGGGCCGCGGGCGTGGAGATCCTCGCCGTGGACTGCGAAGTGCGGCCCGGCTTCGTGCGCATCGACGCGCCGGTGCCGGTGGATCTGGATCCTCCGGCGGGCTTGACGGCCGGCCCTTGATCGTTTCGCCGGTTTGGCCTATAATAATATCAAACCCCTGAAAGGAGGCGGGCGCGTGAAGCGGCTTTCCAACCGGGACGCCATCGCCGATTACGTGGACACCCTGGACGGGTTCCGCGCGCTGGGCGTGCTGCTGGTGATGATCTTTCACCTCTGGCAGCAGTCCTGGTTCACCTTCGCGTTCACCGTCTTCGGCTACCGGGTGGATTTCACCAACATCGTGGTCAACGGTTCCTTCGGCGTGGAGCTGCTGTTCGTCCTCAGCGGCTTCTGCCTGTACTATCCGCTGGCCATGCATCCCGGGCGGCGGCTGCGGCTGGGCCAATACGCCTTCAAGCGCGCCGTGCGCATCCTGCCCAGCTATTTTTTGTGCGTGATCGTCTGCGCCGCCTACCAGATCGGCAGGCTGGACGCCGCAACGCTGCGCGGTCAGTTCATCGCCAACATGACGCTGACGCAGATGATGACCCCGGCGCTGGCCTACAACCGCATTAACGGCGTGCTGTGGTCGCTGGCGGTCGAGGCGCAGTTCTATGTGGTCTTCCCGCTGCTGGCGAAGGCGATGCGACGGTGGCCGTACCGGACGATGCTGGCCGCGTTCCTGGTGGGCGAGGGCCTGCGGTGGTACATCCGCGACATCGATTACAGCCAGGTCAACTTCCTGATGAACCAGCTGCCGGCGATGATCGACGTGTTCGCAGGCGGCATGCTGGCGGCGCACATCGTCGCGCAGCTGCAGCGGGCGCTGGACGACGACCAGAAGCGGCGGCTGGCCCCGGCCTTTGCCGTGGCGGCGCTGATGTTTCTGATGCTGTGCGTGCTGGCGGCGGTGTACATGGGCCGGCTGCGCTATGACAGCATGCCCGAAAACCTGTCCCGCCTGCGGATGCAGACCCGAAAATACCTGATCGCCGGGTTCTCCGGCGCGGTGTGCTGTTCCGCGCTTTCGGCGGGCTGGCTGCACCGGGCGCTGGGCAACCGCGTCGCGCGGTTCTTCAGCGTCATCTCCTACCAGCTGTACCTGTGGCACATCTGGATCGCCCTGCGGCTGAAGGATTTCCACATACCGCCGTTTTCCACCGAACGGCCCATGGACGACGAGCCCTGGCGCGCGCCGTATTTGCTGCTGTCGCTAGCGCTGGCGATCGGCGTCGCGACGCTTCTGACCTACGGCTTCGAAAGGCCGGTATCCCGCTTTTTGACGGCCCGCGCGCCGAAATGGGCGCGGGAAAAGCGGAGAAAGGAGAATGCCGATGCAGCGGAGTGATTCCCTCCGGCCGGCGCGGCCGTGGCGCGAAAGCGCGCTGTGGACCGGCGCGCTGGCGGTGGCGCTGGCCTGGCTGGGGCTGGGCCTGGCGCTGAAGATGAACCTGTTCGGCCATTCCGCCCACGACAGCTACACGCTGATGGCGCTGGCCTGGCGCAAGGGCATGCTCTCGCTGGGGAAGGACTATCCCTGGCTGGAGCTGGCCGTGTACAACGGCGACTGGTACGTCAGCTTTCCCAGCGTCCCGGCGCTGGTGATGCTGCCGCTGACGCTGCTGTTCGGCGAAAACACGCCCAATACGCTGGCCGTCGGGCTGTATTTCCTGGGATCGTATATCGCCGCCTATCACCTGGCGCGGCGCTTCCGCGAGCCGGCGGAGGCCTGCTTCATGGCGCTGTTCATGTGCCTGGGCTGCAACATGCTGGATCTTTCGCTGACCGGCGACGTGTGGTATCAGGCGCAGCTGCTGTCCTTCCTGCTGACGACCTGCTGCGCGCTGGGGCTGACGGGCGAAAGCCGCCGCGGATGGGTATTGGCGCTGTTCTGCCTGGCGCTCAGCGTGGGCTGCCGGCCGTTCCAGGCGGTGTACGCGCCCTTCGCGCTGGCGGCGCTGTGGCGGAAGCTGAACCCCGAAAAGGCACTCTCCCCGGCGAAGACGCTTTTGAAGATGCTGCCGTACCTGATCGCGCCGGCGCTGGTGGCGGTCGCGCTGGGCTGGTACAACTGGGCGCGGTTCGGCAATCCCCTGGAGTTCGGCCACAATTACCTGCCGGAGTTCACCCGCGACCCGGAGCTGCCGCAGATGGGCCTGAAATACGTGGGCGGGAACATCCTCAACCTGCTGCGCCTGCCGTACTTCAACGACGGGCGGCTGGAGTTCGAGCGCTTCAACGGCTTCGCCTTCTGGCTGGCGAACCCGATCTACGTCACCGCCGGGATCGCGATGGTCGTGAAAGCGGTTCGCCGCCGCTGGGACCTGCTGGACGCGCTGCTGCTGGCGGGCTTCGCGGTTGAACTGTTTCTGACGCTGATGCACAAGACGCTGGGCGGCTGGCAGTTCGGCGCGCGGTATCTGGCGGACCTGGTGCCGATGCTGCTGCTGATCGAGCTGCGCGGGCGCGACCGCGTGACGGCGTGGGAACGGGCCATCGGGCTGTTCGCCATCGCGTTCAACCTCTACGGCACGGCGGTGTTCCACCTGATCGACAAGGGCGTCTGACGGCACAAAAAAACGGGAAGGCTTCTGCCTTCCCGTTTTTTTGTCCAGATCACCCCAGGATCGCGTCGATCCGGGCCAGCTCGTCCGCCGTCAGCGGCGGGCGATCCACGGCGCGGACGTTCTCCAGGATCTGTTCCGGCCGGCTGGCGCCGATCAGCGCGGAGGTCACCGCGTCGTTGTTCAGCACCCACTGCAGCGCCAACTGCGCCAGGCTCTGGCCGCGTTCGGCGGCGATTTCGTTCAGCTTCGCGGCCTTGTCCACCTTGTCCGGGGTGATGGATTCCGGCTTCAGGTAGCGCGGGTCGCGGGCGGCGCGGGAATCCGCGGGGATGCCCTTCAGGTACTTGCCCGTCAGCAGCCCGTTTGCCAGCGGCGCGAAGGCGATGCAGCCCACGCCCTCCCGCTTCAATACGTCGCCCAGGCCGTTTTCCAGCGTCCGGCTGAACATGGAATAGCGGGGCTGGTGGATCAGCATCGGCGTGCCCAGCGCCTTCAGCGTGCGGATGGCTGTCTCGGCCTGTTCGGGGGCATAGTAATTGGAGATGCCCACATACAGCGCCTTGCCGCTGCGCACGATGGAATCCAGCGCGCCCATGGTCTCTTCGATGGGTGTGTCCGGATCGGGCCGGTGGTGGTAGAAGATGTCCACGTAGTCCAGGTGCATGCGCTTCAGCGACTGGTCCAGGCTGGCGACCAGGTATTTGCGGCTGCCGTGGTCGCCGTAGGGCCCCGGCCACATGTCGTAGCCCGCCTTTGTGGAGATGACCAGCTCGTCCCGGTGTGTGTGCCAGTCGCGGTCCATGTGGACGCCGAAATTCCGCTCGGCCTCGCCGTAGGGCGGGCCGTAGTTGTTGGCCAGGTCGAAGTGGGTGATGCCGCTGTCAAAGGCCGCGCGCAGCATGTCCCGCTGGGTTTCAAAGGGCGTGATATTGCCGAAGTTGTGCCACAGGCCCAGCGAGATCGCCGGCAGCATCAGGCCGCTGCGCCCGCAGCGTCGGTAGACCATGCGCTCGTAGCGCGTCTCATCGGGAGTATACATGGTTTCGCCCTCCTCGGCTTTTTGTCCATTATAAACCAGGCCGGGGACGGCGTCAACTCCTTCTTCCGACGGGAGGAACGGGCCGACAACAACGCGCCCGCCGCGGAAAGGCGGCGGGCGTCCGGTACGGCTGTGATCCTATTTACCGGCGTACTTCTGGCGCACCTGGTCGATCTGCTGCTGCGGGGCCTGCTGGGCCGGGTACCAGCCCTTGTCCGCCATCTGCTGGTAGACGTCGCCCTGCATGCACAGACTGTCGTTCAGCGCGGAATCGAAGGCCTGCTGCACGTTCTGGGTGGCGGATTCGATGGTGCCGTGCAGGTACAGGTCGCACACGCCCTTCGTGGTCAGCAGGATGTTCTCCATGATCGCCTGATCGTTCATCGCGTTTTCCTCCTTTACACCAAGTTATAGAACCGGCTGAAGATCTCCTGATGCTTCGCCATCATCTGGCGGACGCAGTTCTTCAGCGCCGGGTCGGAAAGCTGGTTCACCGCTTCCTGGCACTGGGTCTTCAAAAACTGCTCGTGTCCGAGCGCGTCTTCCACATACTGCAATTCCTTCGGGCTCATGCTCTTCACCTCCTGCGCCTATTATGGCCCGCGGGCGGCGGTTTCATGCGCGGGATTTGCGCTTTACCTGCGGCGGCGTTCTGTGCTATAATCTGGATAAATACGGGATGGGAGGTCGCGCATGAGACAGCTGACGGCCGTCGCCGGGCCGGAGGACGCCGGGCGCCGGGTGAAAACCTACGTCCGCGGCCGGATGGGCGTTTCGTACCATCAGTTCGCCGCGCTGAAGGTGCGCGGCGGGCTGCGGGTGAACGGCGCGCCGGTGCATGCGAACCATCCGCTGCGGCCGGGCGACGAGGTAACCGTCGTGCTGGAGGACGCGCCGCGGGAGCCGGTCGCCTTCGATGAAACGCCGGTGTCCGTGCTGTACGAGGACGAGGACATCCTGATCATCGACAAACCCGCGCCGCTGGCCACCCAGTGCTCAGTCAAACAGACCGCCATGACGCTGGAAAACCGGCTGGCGTATCGCTATCGCGGCGACCCCGGATTCGTGTTCCGGCCGCTGAACCGGCTGGATAAGGGCACCAGTGGGCTTCTGGCCGCGGCGAAGAACGCCCACGCCTGCCAGGCGCTGCAAAGGCAGCTGCACGCGCCGGATTTCGTCCGGGAATACCTGGCCGTGGCCGAGGGCCGGCTGGACGGCGAGGGCGCGATCGACGCGCCCATCGCCAAGGAAGCCGCCGCCACCGTGCGCCGCATCGTGGACCCGGAGAACGGCGTCCGCGCGGTCACGCGCTACCGGGTTCTCCGGGCCGGTGACGGCCATTCGCTGGTCCGGCTGCGGCTGGAGACCGGACGCACCCATCAGATTCGCGTGCACCTTTCGCACATCGGCCATCCGGTCGCCGGCGATTTCCTCTACGGCCGGGAGGACCCGCGGCTGCCCGGGCGGTTCGCGCTGCATTCGGCGTACATTCGTTTGAGGCATCCCGTCACCGGCGAGGTCGTCGAGCGGGAATCGCCGCTGCCGGCGGCGCTGGCGCAGCTGATGGCGGACGACGCCGTGCTGGGCAGCAGGGTGACCGTGACCGTCGACCGGCCGCTGGGCAGCTGCCACCCGGACTATCCGGACATGGTCTATCCGGTCAACTACGGCTTTGTCGCGGGCGTGATGGCGCCGGACGGCGAGGCGCAGGACGCCTACGTGCTGGGCGTGGACGCGCCGGTGGAGACGTTCGCCGGGCGGGTCGCCGCCATCGTCCGCCGCCGGGACGACGTGGAGGACAAGTGGGTGGTCTGTCCGGAGGGCGCCGCGTTCACCGCGGAGGAGATCATGGACCGCATCCGGTTCCAGGAACAATTCTTCGACGCATTCATCATCGTGCCAGGCGGGGTGAGATCATGCTGATCCCCATCGACATCCGGCGCACGCTGCGCGCCATCCGGGAGACGTTCCGCGACCTGGCGTCGCCGCAGGACCCGGATTTCGAGGCGCGCCTGGAGGCCGCGGCGGCCGAGGCCGGCGCCGTCGACGCCCGCGGCGCGGCGCCCGTGGATTACATCGAACCGCTGCCCGACGCGCTGAGACCCAGGGCGCCGCTGCCGGCCATGAACCCGAACGAGGTGGTCGCCTACGACCTGCTGGATCAGCACCGGTTCAGCCGGGCGCGGCTGGCGGAGGACGGGCTGCTGGACGATTACCTGGCGCTGGGCGTATCGCCGCAGGTGGAGGCCCGCTGGCGCGGCGATTTCATCAAGGCTCTGATCGACGGCTGCGGCGGGCATCCCCCGGCGCTGGAAGCGCTGATGGAGCTGGCGGCGGAGTATCAGGCGCCGCAGATCGTCGCGCGGGCGCTGGACGCGATGGACGACGACGCCACCGAATACCGCGTGCCGGACGGGATCCTGCTGAATCGCTGCCGGATGACCCTGACCGCGCTGGACGCCTGGGCGCCGGAGGAAGCGCCCGAGCTGCGCCGGCAGGCGCTGGAGCTGGCCCGGCGGCTGACCACACGGCTGGGCGAGGCCGATCTCGGCGGCGGCTGGCGGGCGGACTGGGAGATAATCCGGGCGCAGTTTGCGCCTGAGGGGGATTGAGGCGGCTTTGAGCATACCGAGAAGCGATCTGGACGCGCGGATCGAGCGCGTCGTCGCGGCGCTCGCCGCCGTGCGCGTGCCCGCCCAGCCGGAGGAATACGACATCCACGCCGCCGTGGCCGATGCGCTGGCGGCGGCTGGGCTGGAATACGAGCACGAATACCGGCTGGGGCCGCGCCGCCGCATCGATTTTCGCGCGGGGCGGATCGGCATCGAAGTGAAAAAAGGGCGCCCGGCGTCGTCGGAGCTGGCGGCGCAGCTGAAGCGCTACCTGGAATCCGACGACCTGGACGCCGTCGTGGTGGTGGTGCAGCGCGTCACGGCGGTGCCGCGGACCCTCGGCGGCAAGCCCGTGGCGCTCGTTTCCCTGAACCGCCTGTGGGGGTTGGCCCTGCCGTGACCCCTGCGGCGGGGGACCTGCTTTCCCCGCCGCAGCCACCCCTTTGTACGGATTTGCCTGAAACCGCAGGCGATTTCCGGGCGGCAAATCCGCAAGGTGGGTCTTCCCTTCGGGGAAAACCTGCGGCCCTGGCGCGCATGTCGCCAGGGCCGATTGAAAACAGGATTGATGTGGAGGCATGGATGGACTATTTCGACGACTACACCGGCTCCGGCGCCATCACCATGGATGACGCCGCGGATTACGCGCCCGCCGCCGAGGATTATCCGGCCTATCTGCGGGACGTGCCCGCCGGGCGGCGCACCTACGGCACGCTCAGCTACAACCGCAAATCGAAGTGCTGGACGATCAAGGGCGACCCCAACGTGACGGAGCTGGCCAAGCGGCTGTTCCCCGGCTGCGACGGCCGGGGCCGGGGCGTGGCGCGGTTCACCGCCCACCGGCGCATCATCGGCGATCTGAACTGGCTGATGCTGCGCTATCCGCTGGAGGTGAAGGAATCCGACCGCGCCCGGTGGGAGAGCGCGCTGGAGGAAGCCCGGGAATACGCCGTGCGGCGGGAGCAGGCGCTGACCATGCCCGAGACCGCCACGCCGCCCTCGGAGAGCTTTTCCGGCCAGCTGCTGCCGTTCCAAAAGCAGGGGCTGGGCTTTATGCTGTCCACGCGGCGCTGCCTGCTGGCGGACGAGATGGGCCTGGGCAAGACGGTGCAGGCGCTGGCGTTCCTGGCGACCACCGCGGCCTATCCGGCGGTCCTGGTGGTTCCGCCGCACCTGATCCGCAACTGGCAGCGCGAGGTCGAGCGCTTTCTGTCGCCCGACGACCGGCTGCGGGTGCACGTAATCCGGGGCCTGACGCCCTATGCGCTGCCGGAGGCCGACATCTACATCATCCACTATCTGCTGCTGCGCGGCTGGAAGGACGTGCTGCCGGGCATGGGTTTCCGCACCGCAATCTTCGACGAGATCCAGGAGCTGCGCCGCAACGGCACCGGCAAATACAGCGCCGCCAGCCTGCTGTCGGAAGCCTGCGAGAACTGCATCGGGCTGTCCGGCACGCCCATCTACAACAACGGCGGCGAGATCTGGAACGTGGTGAACATCATCGATTTCCACTTCCTGGGCGACTGGGAGAGCTTCTCCCGGGAGTGGTGCTACGGCTACAACACCGCCGTGGTGGCCAAGCCCGAGCTGCTGGGCGAGTACCTGCGCAGCGAAGGGCTGATGCTGCGGCGGCTGAAATCGGACGTGCTGACGGAGCTGCCCGCCAAGCGGCGGCTGGTGCAGGAGATCGACTGGGACGACGCCGTGTACCGGGAGCTGATGGCGCCCGTGGCCGCGCAGCTGAAGCTGCTGCGCGCCACCGACGATCCGTCCCGCCGCGCCATCATCGAAGACGCCATCTGCCAGCAGCAGCGCCAGGCCACCGGCATCGCCAAGGCGCCGTTCGTGTGCGCGTTCGTCAAGGCGCTGGTGGAGGGCGGCGAGAAGGTGCTGCTGATGGCCCACCACCACGCGGTGATGGATATCTACAAACAGGAGCTGAAGGGCTGCCGCCCGAAGTTCATCACCGGGCGCGAAACCGACCGGCAAAAGGACGAGGCCGCCGCGGCGTTCATGGAGGGGAAGACCGACTTGCTGTGCATTTCGCTGCGCTCGGCCAGCGGGCTGAACCTGCAGCGGGCCACCTGCGTGGTGTTCGGCGAGCTGGACTGGTCGCCCGCCGTGCACAGCCAGGCCGAGGACCGCGCCCACCGCATCGGCCAGCGGGATTCGCTGCTGTGCTATTACCTGGTGTCGCCCCGGGGCAGCGACCGCGACATGCAGGACGCGCTGGGCCTGAAGGTCAGCCAGTTCGTGGCCATCATGGGCGATACGCCGCCCAGCCGCGAGGACCAGTTCCTGCAGCAGTCCGAGGCCCGCGAGCGCATCCGCCAGCTGGTGGCCCGGCTGGACGCGGAGGAAGGCGAGGCCTGAAAAGGGCATAAAAAAAGCACCGGCGTGCCGGTGCTTTTTTCATGGGCCGCGATCAGATCTGCGGCTCGGTGTCGTTCTCCAGCGCCACGTTCTCCACGCTGCGGATGGCCCAGCGGGCGACGACGATGGTGTTCTGCAGGGAGCCCATGGTCAGCGTCACGGAGTCGTCCTTCAGCGCGGCGATGGTGCCGTACAGGCCGCCGATGGTGCAGATGCGGTCGCCCACCTTCAGGGCGGACAGCATGTCCTTCACCTGCTTGTCCTTCTTGCGCTGGGGACGGATCAGCAGGAAGTAGAAGATGGCGACCATCGCCACCATCATGATGATGGTGGAAACCATGCTGCCCGCGCCGGCGCCCGCGGAGGCGGTGGCGGCGGCGTCGCCGGTAGCGGCGGCGGTCTCGGGAGCGGTAACGGCGACGGCCTCGGTGGCCTCGGCCAGGATATTCATCAAATTCAGCATTGTTCCTCTTCCTTTCGTGGTATCAATATGTTACCATTATAACCGACGCCGCCGATAATTACAACTTTTCCGGCGTGATTTCCGGGAATGTTCGGAAAATCTTTACTTTACGCGGCGGCTTTTTGGCCGGACGTTGCCAATCCGCGGGGATTGTGCTATCATAGGGGCATCGAGCAGGCGGGCCGCGCCCGCGGATCACAGGGAGGGATCGCCATGGGACTGTTCACGCCCGCATGGATGAAAAACGACAGCAAGAGCGAACCAAAGGCCCTCGCGGCGGTGGAGAAGATGACGAAGCAGGCGGATCTGATCCGGGTCGCCGAAGAGGCGCCGAACTGGAACGTCCGTAAAGCCGCGATGAAGAAGGTGACCGATCCGGCCGCGCTGGCCCGGATCGCCGTAAATGACGCCTCGCTCAACCGGGACGCCGTGGAGAGGCTCACGGACGGCGCCGCGCTGCAATATGTCGTCGACAACGCTGATTTGAGCGCCATCCGCGTGCTGGCGGCGTCCCGGCTGCCGGATCACGCCCGCGGCCAACAGATCATCCTCGACGCGGCGCTGAACGACAAGGAGGAAGCCGTGCGCATCCAGGCCGTGGAGCTGCTGGACGACCAGTCCATGCTGGCGCAGGTGGCCATCCACAAGGGCAGCAAGCCGCAAGTGGTCACCCGGGCCCTCTCCCGGATCACCGAATCGCGCCAGTTTGAGCGCGTCGCCCGGGAGACCCCGCACGACTCCGCGAGGGAATGGGCGCTCGACCGGATCGCCGATAAGGCGGTCCAGGAGGAGATCAGCCGGAGCTATCTGGTCGATCCGAACATGCACGCGGGCTTTTCCGCCATGCGGGCAGCCCTCCAGTATACGGACGACCAGGCGGCGCTGGCGCAGTTCGTCCGGCGCGAGAAGGTCCACGAGGATCTGAAGATCAAGGCGATCGAGAAGATCACCGACGTGGATTTCCTCAACGAGATCGTCCGCTCCGACGACGAGGCCTTCCAATTCAAAAAGGGCCTGATGATGCCCGGCACGTCGCATTCCTTCGTGGCGCTGCTCAATCTGAAGTCCTACGCCGAGGCGCGGCTGAGGGCGCTGGGGAAAGAACCGGCCGCCGCCGAATAAAAAGACGCATCACGACGGTTGCGGGATGCAGCGAATCAACGCGAATCGAATTCGCACAAAGTCCTGGCAATCCCGCAGTTTTCGCGAAAAAAGCGGCCCCTTCCCGGATTCGTTTCCGGAAAGGGGCCGCTTTTGTCCCGTCACCAGTTTCCCCGGCCGTGGCGGGCGTAGAATTCGTTCGCCCAGTCCAGCAGCGCGTCGTTTTCGATGGCGGCGCGCATTTCTTCCATCATCTTCGTCAGGAAATAGATGTTGTGGATGCTGTTCAGCCGCAGCGCCAGGATCTCGCCGGCCTTGAACAGGTGGCGGATGTAGGCGCGGGTGTAGTTCTTGCAGGCGTAGCAGTCACAATCGGCGTCAAGCGGCGAAAAGTCCTCGGCGTATTTCGCGTTGCGCACCACCAGCCGGCCGTCGTGGGTGAACACGGTGCCGTTCCTGGCCACGCGGGTGGCCAGCACGCAGTCGAACATGTCCACGCCCCGCAGCACGCCCTCGATCAGGCAGTCCGGCGAGCCCACGCCCATCAGGTAGCGGGGCTTGCCCTCGGGCATGTACGGCATCATCTTTTCCAGCATGTCGTACATCACTTCCTTCGGCTCGCCCACGGAGAGCCCGCCGATGCCGAAGCCGGGCAGGTCCAGCCGGGCCATCTCCTTCGCGCATTCCACGCGCAGGTCGCCGTAGAACGCGCCCTGCACGATGCCGAACAGCGCCTGGCTGTCGTGGGTCCAGGATTTCATGCAGCGCTCCAGCCAGCGCAGCGTGCGGTGCATGGCGTCCTTCGCCCGGGGATAATCGCAGGGATAGGGCGAGCACTCGTCGAACTGCATCATGATGTCCGCGCCCAACGCCTGCTGGATGGCGATGGATTCCTCCGGCCCGATGAACATCTTCGATCCGTCCAGGTGGCTGCGGAACTCCACGCCGCGCTCCTCCACCTTGCGCAGGTCCGCCAGCGAAAACACCTGGAACCCGCCGCTGTCGGTCAGGATCGGCCGGTCCCAGTGCATGAAGGTATGCAGCCCGCCGGCCTTCTCCACCAGCGCCTCGCCCGGGCGCAGGTGCAGGTGGTAGGTGTTGGAGAGGATGATCTGCGCGCCGCAGTCCTTCAATTCCTCCGGCGTCATCGTCTTCACCGTCGCCTGCGTGCCCACGGGCATGTACACCGGCGTTTCGATGACGCCGTGGGGCGTGTGCAGCCGGCCGCGCCGCGCGCCGGTCTGCTTGCACACGTGCAGGAGCTCAAATTCAAAGGGGTTGCTCATGGGCGGTCCTCCGGATTATTTGATCCATGAAAAAACAGCGGCCCGCGTTCCTGCCGGTCGCTGCAGTAGGGAAGAGGAATCAGGCGATGCTGCGGCGCCGCAGGAGCACGGCCAGCAGCGCGCCGCACAGGGCGATGCCCGCGAACGCGAACCCGACGGGCAAAGATCCGTCGCCGGACTGGGGCACGGTATCGTCCACCACGCGGGCCACGATGTCCATGCTCACCAGCATGTTGCCCTCGGCGTCGAAGGCGTCCATGCGGTATACGCCGGTATCCTCGGGCTGGGCGTTGACGATGTTGTAGACCTTCTGGTTGGCGCCTTCGATGGGCGCGTCGTTGAAGTACCACTGGTAGCTGGCGGGCTCGACGCCGTCGATGCTGACTTCAATGGAGAGATCTTCGCCGGCGTTGATGACCGCATTCTGCGTTACCTTGGAAACGCGCATCATCACCGTGGTGGAAACCGTGCCGTCGGCAAAGGCGCACACGGAACAACACAGTATGACCGCGATCAGCAGCGCCATGATTTTTGCGAAGCGGCTCTTCACGACGGACTCCTCCAATATCATATCATTCGTACTTTATTCTATTTTATCGCAAGCCCGGGTCGAATTCAATGAGATGCGATGTTATTGAATAGATTCATATTATTTCATTCATATACCGACCAACAAAGGAGATTCTTATAAATATTTATGAAACGATTTGCAATAAAAATGCAAACACTTTTCCGCCGGCGGCGCGCGGTGCTTTACAGCGGAGGGAAGGGAGTGATATAATAGCAGGCGGATTACGGGCGTGCGGCGCCCGCGGAGGTGCGATATGGGCGGAGTGCTGTTGCTGGGCGGGTTCCTGGTCTGCGGGGTCGTGTTGATGGACGGCCTTCTGCCCGGGAAGGACCGGCTGGTCCGGCTGTGGCTGGGACTGTGCGCGGGGCTGCTGATGATGATGTGGCTGCCCGCGCTGACGGCGTTTTTCATCCGCTTCACGCTGGCCGCGCAGCTGCTGGGGCTGACTGTCGCGGCCGCCGGTGCCGGGCTGTGTGCGTTTCTGACCCGCGATATACCCCGGCAGAAGCGCTGGACGGACATGCCGCTGTGGCTGCCGCTGGCGCTGGTGGTGCCGCTGACGCTGATGAGCGCGTACCTGCAATATACCCACACGCTGCGGGCGGTGGACGGCGCGCTGCACGTGGGCCAGTCCACCTACGGCGACCTGTGCCTGCACCTGGGCATCGCCACCAGCCTGCGCGGCGCGGCCTTCCCGCCGGATTATTCGCTGCTGCCCGGCACGCTGCTGGGCTATCCGTTCCTGGGGGACGGCATGGTCACGTCGATGCTGCTGGGCGGCAGCGGGCTGGCCTTCTCCTTTGTGCTGACCGGCACGCTGATGATGGCGCTCGTTTACCTGGGCTTCGTGATCCTGTGCTGGGAACTGACCCGCAGCCGCGCCGCCACGGTGCTGGCCTTTGTGCTGATGTTCATCAACGGCGGCCTGGGCTTTCTCTACGCGCTGGACGGCGTGTGGAAGGATCCGACCGCCTTCCGTGAGATCTTCACGGGTTTCTACAAGACGCCCACCAACCAGCCGGATCTGAACCTGCGATGGGTGAACGTGATCTGCGACATGATGATCCCCCAGCGCACGCTGCTGACCGGCTGGACGCTGCTGGTGCCGGCGCTGTGGCTGCTGGCGACCTCCGCCCGGGACCGGGACGCCCGCGGCTTCGCCGTGCTGGGCGTCTGGGCCGGGGCCATGCCGATGGTGCATACCCATTCGTTCCTGGCGCTGGGGCTGATCAGCGCCGGCGCGATGGCCGGCACCCTGCTGCGCGCGCCGGGCGACGACCGGCCGCGGGCGCTGGGGCTGTTCCTGCTCTACGGCGCCATAGCGGTGCTGCTGGCGCTGCCGCAGCTGCTGACGTGGTCGGTGCCGCAGACGCTGGGCGGCGGTTCGCTGCGGTTCAGGTTCAACTGGGTGAACAACCGCGGCGACGGGCGGCTGATCGACGGCTACTGCTGGTTCTGGATCAAGAACGTGGGCCTGATCTGGCTGCTGATGATCCCCGCGGCACTGTCGGCGAAAAAGGACAGCCCGATGCGCCCGCTGGCGCTGGGCGCGCTGTGCGTGTACGTCGTGGCGGAGCTGATCCAGTTCCAGCCCAACGAATATGACAACAACAAGCTGTTCTACGCCGCCTATATGGTCATGATGCCTGCGATGGGGCTGTATCTGACGCAGCTGTGGCAGCGCCTGAAAAACGTGCGCGGGCGCGCGCTGCTGGCGGCGGCGTTCCTGCTCTCGGCCACCGTCTCCGGCGGGCTGTCCATCGGGCGGGAGATCGTCTCCGACTACCAGCTGTTCGGCGCGGACGAGGTGGACGCCGCCCGCTTTGCCGAGGAGAACGCGCCCGCGGACGCCGTGTTCCTGACCGGCCAGCAGCACAACAACGCCGTGGCCGCCCTGGCCGGGCGGGACATCGTGTGCGGCACGGGCAGCTATCTGTTTTTCCACGGCGTGGATTATTCCGCCCAGCAGCGGGACGCCCGGCAGATGCTGGAGCGGCCCGGCGAGAGCGGCGATCTGTTCAAAAAATACGGCGTGACCTACGCCTATATTTCCAATCACGAGCGCTACGATTACGCCGTGGACGAGGCCTGGTTCGCCGAACACGGGGAATTGGTGTTCGCCGAAGGCGGCACGGCCATTTACGCGCTGGACGGACACTGACCAAAACGCTCAATCTTAGCCTTGCGGCTATTGTAATTTGGGGCGAATTGTTATAAAATAAAACTGAATTTGTATACAGCGCCGCGGTCCGGCTGGGGACGGCGGCGGTTCGGAGGATAACCCATGAAAAAACGGAGGTTCGGGGCGCTGGCCCTGCTGGCGGCGGGGCTGTGCCTGGCGCTGAGCAGCTGCGGCACGGTGGTGGACGAGGAGATCCTGAATTCCCAGGCCAACACCTCGGTCGACATCCAGATGCCCTATGCCACGGCCACGCCGCTGCCGGACAACATGAATGCGCCCGACGCCATCGTGATCGATTCCGACGGCAACGTGACGCTGAACGACCGGTCCGTCATCGAGGGCGATTTCCAGTCGGCCCGCGATCAGGAGCAGCAGACGGAATACCGCAGCCTGAGCCTGGGCAACACCGGCATCGCCGTCCAGGCGCTGCAGCTGCGCCTGAAGGAGCTGGGATACTTTACCGGCGATGTATCGGGCGTCTTCGACAGCCAGACGGAGAACGCGGTGCGCCGATTCGAGCAGACCTACGGCACGATGCAGACCGGCGCGGCCACGGCCAAGCTGCAGCTGAAGCTGTTTTCCGCCTCGGCGCCCGCCTACGGCACCCAGGAATACAACGACGCCGTGGTTTCCCAGTATACCGTGCTGCGCCCGGGCACCGTGGGCAGCTCGGTGTACGCGCTGCAGCAGCGCCTGAAGAACCTGGGCTATCCCATTACGTCGCTGACAGGCGTGTTCGACGACCAGACCGCCGAATGCGTGCGCCTGTTCTACGCCGCCTATGGCCTGGCCGCCAGCGACGTGGCCAACGTGGCCATGCAGAAGGAGCTCTACGCCGATACCGCGCTGGTCTACGATCCTACCGTCAGCGTGATGGTCACGCTGCCGCCGGAGGGCGCCGGCATCCCGGAGGGCATTATACCCGAGGGCGACGAGGACGCCGGGGCGTCCGCCATCGCGCTGGGCAATTCCGGCACGCGCGTCATGCAGATCCAGCGCCGCCTGATCGAATTGGGCTATATGCCCGCCGGCAGCGATACCGGCGTGTTTGACGAGGCCACCCAGGACGGCGTAAACCGCTTCCTCTCCGCCGTGGGCCGCGCGGGCAACGGCATGCTGACGCTGGACATGCAGGAATTCCTGCTCTCCGACCGCGCGCCGGAATTCGGCGGCGCGTCGGCCGCCGCCAACTATCAGAACCTGAACCCCGGCGACAGCGGCGAGGCCGTGATGAACCTGCAGCGGCGGCTGGTGGAGCTGGGTTACGCCAACGGCACGCCCAACGGCGAATACGGCAGGGCGACCATCAGCGCCGTGGCCTTCTACCAGCAGTGCAACGGGCTGGAGCCGGACGGCCTGGCCTCGGCGTGGCTGCAATCGGTAATGTTCAGCGAAGACGCGCTCTCCTACGCGCAGACCCAGCAGGCGGCCGCCGGGACGGACGGCGACGAGGGCGCCGCGGAGGATGTGCCCGCGGAGACGGGCGACACGCTTTACTTCAACCTCACCGCCGGCGCCACCGGCAGCGCGGTGATCGAGCTGCAGAACCGGCTGGTGGAGCTGGGTTACCTGGACAGCCCCAGCACCATTTACGACGAGGATACCCAGCGCGCCGTCGCCGCCTTCCAGAGGACGATCGGCGTGCCGATAGACGGCGACGCGTCGGCTTCGCTGCAGCGCTATATCTACAGCAAGGCCGCGCCCGGCCCGTCGGTGCGCTTCTATTCCAAGACGCAGAATTTCACCGCCCTGAAGCCCGGCGACAGCGGCGACGCCGTCACTGTCCTGCAAAAGCGCCTGTGGCAGCTGGGCTTCCTGAAGCGCGAGGACATCGCGGACAGCGTGGGCGTCTACAACGAAGCCACGCGCCTGGCCGTGGTTTCCGCGCAGCTGAAGATGGGCTACACCAGCTCCGACGGCATCGCGGGCATCGAGTTCCAGAGCTTCCTGTATTCCAAATACGGCAGCGCGCTGAAATAGCGGCTCCCACCGCCGACGATAAAGAAAACCCTTCCGGACGATGCGGTCCGGAAGGGTTTTGTTCGCCGGTTTATCCGCGCAGCGAATAGTTGGGCGCTTCCTTGGTGATGTTGATGTCGTGGGGATGGCTCTCCACGAGGCCGGCGTTGGTGATGCGGATGAACTCGCCGCGCTGGCGCAGGGCCTGGATGTTCTCGGTGCCGCAATAGCCCATGCTGCTGCGCAGGCCGCCGATCAGCTGGAACACGGTGTCGGCCAGCGGACCCTTGAAGGGCACGCGGCCCTCGACGCCCTCGGGCACCAGCTTCTTCTGCCCCTCCTGGAAATAGCGGTCCTTGCTGCCCTCGGCCATGGCGGCCAGGCTGCCCATGCCGCGGTAGACCTTGTAGCTGCGGCCCTGGTAGATCTCCGTCGCGCCGGGGCTCTCCTCGGTGCCGGCGAACAGGCTGCCCATCATCACGGCGGTGGCGCCGGCGGCGATGGCCTTGGGGATGTCGCCGGAATACTTGATGCCGCCGTCGGCGATGATCGTCTTGCCGTACTTGTCGGCCACTTCCGCGCAGCCCATGATGGCGGTGATCTGCGGCACGCCGATGCCGGCCACCACGCGGGTGGTGCAGATGCTGCCGGGGCCGATGCCCACCTTGATCACGTCCGCGCCGGCCTTGATGAGATCCTCGGTGGCGGGCCCGGTGGCCACGTTGCCGGCGATGATCTGCAGCTCGGGATACTCGGCGCGGATCCGCTCGACCATCTTCAGCACGCCCTCGGAATGGCCGTGGGCGGTGTCGATGCCGATGGCGTCGGCGTTCGCGGCCACCAGCGCGGCCACGCGGTCCATGGTGTCGCCGGTCACGCCCACCGCCGCGCCGCACAGCAGCCTGCCGCGGTCGTCGCGGGCGGAATTGGGATACTTGGCGCTCTTCTGAATGTCCTTGATGGTGATCAGGCCGCGCAGCATGTAGTTCTCGTCCACGATGGGCAGCTTTTCGATGCGGTGCTTCGCCAGGATGGCCTTGGCCTGCTCCAGATCGGTGCCCACCGGCGCGGTGATCAGGTTTTCGTGGGTCATCACGTTGCGGATGGGCTGATCAAAATCGGTTTCAAAGCGCAGGTCGCGGTTGGTGAGTATGCCCACCAGCTTGCCGTTTTCGGTGATCGGCACGCCGGAGATGCGGAACTTGCTCATCAATTCCTGGGCGTCGGCGACCTTGTGTTCGGGGGAGAGGAAGAAGGGGTCGGTGATGACGCCGTTTTCAGAGCGCTTCACCTTGTCCACCTGGCCGGCCTGCTCTTCGATGGACATGTTCTTATGAATAATGCCCAGTCCGCCTTCGCGGGCCATCGCTATCGCCATGTTGAAGTCGGTAACGGTGTCCATCGCGGCGCTGAGCATCGGGATATTCAGCCGGATTTTCTTCGTCAGTTGAACAGAGAGATCCACATCCCTGGGCAGCACGCTGCTGCGCTGGGGGACGAGCAGCACATCGTCAAAAGTCAGTCCTTCGCGAATGATTGCCATTTCCTCACCCTCCTCATGTTATGTGCAAAGCCGCCGGCACGCCCGCGGCTTTGTTTTTTCGAATTATACCAGTCATTCGACAAATCCAATAGAGATTTCGGGTTAATTTTTGGTGTGGCGCGAGTAACAAAAGCCCTTTTTTCTACGGAACGGCGTTTTCCGGCGCGGCGGTCTCCGCGGCGGCCGGCGCGGCGGAGGGCTCCGGCGCCGGCTGAACGATCACCGCGAACAGCCAGAACAGCGCCGCGCACGCCAGCGCCAGCAGCAGCACCAGCGCCCGCCCGAAGCCGCGGCTGAACCGGTGGCCGGCGGGCTGCATGCCCTCGGCCTCGGCCTCGAAGGCGCGGTAGACCTGGGCGGGATTGGGAATGCCCGCCGTGTTCCGGGACAGCGCCCGGCGCAGACTGCGTGTGATCATCGCCTCCGCGCGATTCCGGTCCTGCCGGGGCAGGGCGTGGCGGAAACGGGTTTCAAAGCGCTCCAGATTCGCGCGCAGCGTTCCGGCGGGCACTTCGATCAGCTGGGCGACGCTGCGTAGCGAAAGAGCGCAGCCGTGGCGCAGCAGCAGCGCACGCTGGATCTCCGGCGGCTCCTGGGCGGCCAGGGCCAGCACGGGGTCTTCGCTCCGCGCGGAGAGCCCGGGCCAGGTAAACTCCGCGCCGGCGGCCTCCTCCGACCGGACGGCGTCGAAGGCCGCCCGCCGCAATTCGCCGCGCAGCCGTTCGCGGAAGCCCATGCCGCCGCCGGCGCCCTGCGCCCAAACCTCCACGATCGCGCTGCGCAGGGCATACTCCGCCAGGTCGTAATTCCCGCAGATCGCGTGGGCGGCGTTGAACAGTTCCGGGTAGATGGGCTCCACGCGCCTGAACCAGGCGCGGAGCTGTTCCGAGGTCTGCTGCTGCATGGGATGCTCCTTTTATTTTCCGGATGCCGGGCGGCGATCCTTTCCGTCCTTCCTCAGGCGCAGCACCTCGCCGGCGGCGGCGCCGATCAGGGAGAGAAAGGCCGTCAGGATCCCCGCGCCCGGGGCGGGCGAAAAGCGCCAGACGGCGTAATGGACGGCGAACAGGCACGCGGGCGGCGCGATCCACGCCGCGTAATTCAGCAGCCCGCGCCGCACGGCCCGGCATGCCGTCAACATACCCGCCAGGGGCACCGCGCCCCACAGCAGCGCCGCGTACAGCCCCGCGCCCGCGCCGTGGCTGAGCGCCTGAACCAGGCATACCGCCGCCATTTCCGCGATCTGGATCAGCCAGGCTGCTATCCATCTGTGCTTCATGCCGCGCCTCCTTTTGTGATCCATTATAGCGTCAATTGGCCCGAAAGACAACCGCAAACCGCGAATTTGCGCCGGACGGCGGCCGCGCCGGGCTTTGACCGCCCTTTTTTGCGGGCCGGATTCGGCCCGGACTGCCAAAGAAGCGACCGCGTGAATGCGACGGCGGCCAGTCGAAACACACCAATAGTATTATTTCACGCTCACAGACGGTTCATTTTCGGGGGTTGGATGGGGTAAACTATGACCATAGGTAGTATAGGAGGGATGCGCATGGATTACGTGAAGCTGGGCGAACGGGTTCGCAAGCAGCGGATCCTGAATCAGCTGACGCAGGAACAGCTGGCGGAGCGCACCGGGATATCCACTTCGTTCGTCGGGCACATCGAGCGCGGGGAAAAGAAGGCCAGCATCGAAACCGTCGTGGCGCTGTGCAACGCCATGGAGGTATCGCCGGCCGTGCTGCTGCAGGATTCCCTCAGCGACGCCGTGATGCAGAGCCACCTGGCCGCCAGCGAGGAGAACCGCGCGCTGTTCAGCGAACTGATGCAGGTGCTGAGAGAACACAACCAGAAGGACAACAAATACCTGTAACCGATGCCGCCGCGGGCCCTGCCGGTCCCGGCGGTTCTTTTTCGGCCGCCCGCGGGCGCTTCGCGCATTTGCACAGTCACTTTATATTTTTCGCTGAAAGCCCGTAATTCCTTGACGTTTGCGGCTGATTCGTATATAATATCATCGTAGTGTGCTAACGCATGTATATCCGGCGGTGCGCGGCGCACAGACTGAAATGCGAAGGTGGAGGGCTGAATATGTTTTCATCCAGATTGAAGAACGAACAGACCGATAATCTGGCGCGGGCGTTTCTTTGCCTGGAAAACGAAGAGGACTGCTATCGCCTGTTTGAAGATCTGTTCACCATCCGGGAAATCCAGGATTTGTCCCAGCGCCTCGAGGTCGCCCAGCTGCTGCAGCGGCAGGCTACATACACCGAAATTGTCGAAAAAACCGGCGTTTCCACCGCTACGATCGGCCGCGTCAACCGCGCTCTGAACTATGGCGCGGGCGGCTACCAGCTGGTGCTGGAAAGAATGAATAAGGAAACCGAAAAATGATCAACCTGAACGATCTGAACCCCCAGCAGCGCGCCGCCGTCGAACAGACGGAAGGCCCGCTGCTTGTTTTGGCGGGCGCGGGCAGCGGCAAGACCCGCGTCTTGACGTATCGCGCGGCTTACCTGATGGAGCGCGGCGTGGCGCCGTGGCACATCCTGGCCATCACGTTCACCAACAAGGCCGCCCGCGAGATGGCCGAGCGCGTGCACCGGCTGGCCGGCGAGGCCGCCGACGAGGCCTGGATCTCCACGTTCCATTCCTGCTGCGCGCGCATCCTGCGGCGGGATATCGAAAAGCTGGGCTACAAGCGGCAGTTCGCCATCTATGACGAGGACGACCGCATGACCGTCATCAAATCCGTGGCGAAGGCGCTGCAGCTGAACGACAAGGAATATCCGCCCAAGCAGATCCGCGCCGTGATCGCCGACGCCAAGAACCGGCTGTTGACGCCCGAGGAATGGCTGAAGGATTCCGGCGGCGATTTCCGCAGCCGCAAGCTGTACGAGGCCTACCGCCAGTACGAGACGGCGCTGCGGGGCAGCAACGCGCTGGATTTCGACGACCTGCTGATCAAGACACTGGAGCTGCTGATGGAGCACCCGCCGGTGCTGGATTATTACCGGGACAAGTTCCGCTACATCCTGGTGGACGAATACCAGGACACCAACGCCGCCCAGTACGCGCTGGTGCGGCTGCTGGCGGGGGAAAGGCACAACCTGTGCGTGGTGGGCGACGACGACCAGTCCATCTACGGCTGGCGCGGCGCGGACCTGCGCAACATCCTGGATTTCGAAAAGGATTTCCCCGAGTGCGTGACCATCAAGCTGGAGCAGAACTACCGCTCCACCGGCAACATCCTGGACGCCGCCAACCAGGTGATCGCCCACAACCGCGGCCGCAAGGAGAAGGCGCTGTGGACGGAATCGGAGTCCGGCGAGCGCATCGCGCTCTACCATGCCCAGGACGAGCGGGACGAGGCCGCCTTCATCGCCGCCATGTCGCGCAAGCTCATCGCCGCGGGCGGCACGCCCGGCGGCATCGCGGTGCTCTACCGCACCAACGCCCAGTCGCGCGTGCTTGAGGAAGCTTTCGTGCGCGGCGGCACGCCCTACCGCGTCTACGGCGGCCAGCGCTTCTACGAGCGCAAGGAAGTGAAGGACCTGATCGCCTACCTGCGCGCGCTGGTGAACCCCGACGACGACGTCTCCGCCCGCCGCATCATCAACGAGCCCAAGCGCGGCATCGGCGACGCCACCATCGACCGGCTGGCCGATTACGCCCGGGAGAACGATATGCCGCTGATGTCCGCGGTTCTGGACTGTGAGAACGCGCCGCTGTCCGCCCGGCCGAAGAAGCTGATCGGCGAATTCGCCCAGCTGATGATCGAGCTGACGGAGCTGATGTACGAAAAGAAGCCGTCCGAGTTTGTGGAGGAATTGATCGACCGCACCGGCTACGTGCGGGCGCTGGAGGAATCCAGGACCGAGGAGAACGAGAACCGCATCGAGAACATCCGCGAGCTGCAGGGCGCCGTCAGCGAGTTCGAGCGGCTGAACCCCGACGGCGGGCTGCCGGAGTTTCTGGAGAACGTGGCGCTGGTTTCCGATCTGGACGGCATGAACGAATCCGGCGGCGCGGTAACGCTGATGACGCTGCACTCCGCCAAGGGCCTGGAATTCAACGACGTGTTCCTGGCCGGCATGGAGGAGGGCGTGTTTCCGCTGACCCGCGCGATCTTCGACGAAGAACTGATGGAGGAGGAGCGCCGGCTGGCCTACGTGGGCATCACCCGGGCGAAGAAGCGGCTGTTCCTCAGCCACGCCCGTACCCGCGCGCTGTACAATACCCGCAGCGCCAACGAGCTGTCCCGCTTCGTCGCGGAGATCCCCCAGCGGCTGATCGTGGACGGCGCGAACCGCGCGGACGCCCGCCGGGTGCCGCCGCCGGCGCTGCGCGGCTGGACCCAGCCGGTGCGCTCGCCCTACAACGACCGCTATCAATCCGGCGCGTCCGCCGGACCGAAGCTGTCCACCGGCAGCGCCGACCTGGACCGCAAGCTGGGCATCGCCGGGGTGCAGAAGGGCTTCTCCGCTTCGCCGAAGCCGGTGGTGACCGCCCCGGCGGCGGTGTTCCGCGTGGGCGACGCCGTGCGCCACCGGGTGTTCGGTGCCGGCACCGTCACGGCCCTCTCCGGCCAGGGCGTGGACCAGCGCGTGAAGATCCGCTTCGCGAACGGCTCCGAGCGCACCTTCTCCGCCGCTGCCGCACCGATCGTGAAAGTGGAGAAGTAGGGAACAGGGAGTAGGGAGCAGGGAGTAGGGAGTAGGAGAATGTCCGGATTCCCTGTAGGGGCGCCGATGGGGCGCCTGCCCCTGCAATCGTGTTTTCATCGTTTCAATGATTCGTTATCAAAAATCTATCGGCCGGGCATCATACCGGCATCGGAGGGTTTCTATGGACCGCATGCGCGAACTGGTGGACCGGTTGAACGAGCTGGGGTATCGCTATTATACGCTGGACGATCCCCTCGTGTCCGACGCGGAGTATGACCGCCTGTACGACGAATTGGTGCGCCTCGAGGCCGAGACCGGCGAGCGGCTGCCGGATTCGCCCACGCGGCGCGTGGGCGGCGCGGTGCTGCCGGGCTTTGAGCCGCACACCCACATCGCCCGCCTGTGGTCGATGGGCAAGGCCCAGTCGATCGAGGCGCTGGAGGACTGGGCGCGCCGGGCGGAGAAGCTGCGTTCCGACGCCGTGGCCGCCGGCGCCGACCTGCCGCAGATCACCTATGTGGTGGAGCACAAGTTCGACGGGCTGACCATCAACCTGACCTACGAAAACGGCGCGCTGGTGGGCGCGGCCACCCGCGGCAACGGCGTGACCGGCGAGGAGATCCTGCCCCAGGCGATGACGATTCGCTCCATCCCGCTGAAGATCCCGTTCACCGGCCGCATGGAGGTGCACGGCGAGGGCTTTATGCGCATTTCGGTGCTGGAACAGTACAACCGGACGGCGGAGATCCCGCTGAAGAACCCGCGCAACGCCGCCGCCGGCGCGCTGCGGAACCTGGACCCGAACGTCACTGCGTCCCGGAAGCTGGACGCCTGCTTCTACGACGTGGGCTACATCGAGGGCCGGAAGGGCTTCGCCAGCCAGCACGAGATGCTCGCCTTCCTGCGGGAGAACCGGTTCCCGGTGTCGAACTGCGAGATTGACGCGAAGTCGCTGGACGAGGCGGTCGCCGCCGTGCGCCGGATCGAGGAGAGCCGCGGCGAGCTGGACTACATGATCGACGGCGCGGTGATCAAGATCGACGATTACGCCACCCGGGACGCGCTGGGCTACACCGACAAGTTCCCGCGCTGGGCGGTGGCCTACAAGTTCGAGGCCGAGGAGATGACCACCACGCTGGAGGCGGTGGACTGGCAGATCGGCCGCACCGGCAAGCTGACGCCGGTGGCGAAGGTCGCGCCGGTGGAGCTGGCGGGCGCCACCGTGCGCCAGGCCACGCTGAACAACTGGCAGGACATCCAGCGCAAGCGGGTGAAGATCGGCGCGCGGGTGTGGATCCGCCGCTCCAACGAGGTCATCCCCGAGATCATGGGCCGCGTGGACGAGTTCTCCGGGGACGAGCGCGACGTGGAAAAGCCCGCCGTCTGTCCCAGCTGCGGCGCGGCGCTCGTGGAACGCGGCGCGCACCTGTTCTGCCCCAACCGCGACGGCTGCGGCCCGCAGATCGTGATGCGCCTGTCTCACTTCGCCAGCCGCGACGCTATGGACATCGACACGTTCTCCGAAAAGACCGCCGCGCAGCTGATGGAGGCGGGCCTTTTGCAGGAGGCCGACCAGCTGTACGCCCTGACGAAGGCGCAGCTGTGCGCCCTGGACCGCTTCGGTGACAAGAAGGCGGAGAACCTGCTGGCCGCCATCGAAAAGAGCAAGCAGTGCCGGCTGGACCGCTTCATCTACGCCGTGGGCATCCCCAACGTGGGCACCAAGACCGCCCGCGACCTGGCTGAGCGCTTCGGCAGCGTGGATGCGCTGCGCCGGGCGACCCGGGAGGAGCTGACGCAGATGGATGACGTGGGCGGGATCGTGGCGGATTCCATCGTCTCGTTCTTCGCCGATCCCGCCAATGCCCGGCTGGTGGACGCGCTGCTGGCCGCGGGCGTGGCCCCGGCATGGGAGGCGCGGGACACCGCCGGCGGCGCGTTCGCGGGCATGACGGTGGTGGTCACCGGCACGCTGGCGTCCATGGGCCGCAGCGAGGCGGAAGAAGCCATCCGCGCGGCGGGCGGCAAAGCCGCGGGCAGCGTCTCCAAAAAGACCAGCCTGGTGGTGGCCGGGGAGAGCGCCGGCAGCAAGCTGACCAAGGCGCAGAGCCTGGGCGTGAAGGTGATCGGCGAGGCGGAATTTTTGGAAATGCTGGGAATGGACAGATGACATGGGAATAAAAAACGGGCATGGGAGCGATCCCATGCCCGTTCTTTGTGCCGCGCGCTATTTGCCCAGACAGGTGTCGGCGGCGTAAACGGCTTCCTCGTGGGTGTACTTGTCAAATTCCAGCTGTTCGATCAGCCTTTCGCGGGTAAATTCCATGACGGAAAGGTAGGTCGTCGCCGATTTCACGGCGTTTTCCTTCCAGTCGGCGCCGCAGTTGTCGGCGGCGTAGACGGCTTCCTCGTGGGTGTACTTGTCGTATTCCAGCTGGCTGATCAGCCCGTCATGGGAAAAGCCCGTGAAGTCGAGATAGCTCTGCGCGGATTTCAGCGCGTTAGCCATCCAGTCGGCGCCGCAGTGGTCGACGGCGTAGACGGCTTCCTCGTGGGTGAAATCTTCGTATTCCAGCTGGCCGATCAACCCCTCGCGGGAGAAGCCCATGAACGAAAGATAACTCTGCGCCGATTGCAGGGCCTTTTTTTCGCCCTCGGTCTCCGCGCCTGCGGACAGGCCAGCGAGCGCCAGGACGAGTACGAGAAGGATCGGGAGGGTGATCCTGAGAACGCGCTTCATAAAAACACCGCCTTTGCACTGATTTGCCCCGCCTTGATTTTATCATCGCGGCGCGGGTCTGTCAACAGACGGCGGAAATCCGCGTTTTTATTAAAATTTTGGCGATGCCATAGGCAAGCGCCTTCGGATGTGGTATAATCAAATGTGGGGATAAATCTTCTCGCGCTCCGGCGCGTTCAAAGGAGTGGGATCGCATGCTCAGCATGACCGGCTATGGCCGCGCCTTTCGGGAGATCGACGGCCGCCAGATGACCGTGGAGATCAAGAGCGTCAACCACCGCTTTCTGGATATTTCCTTTCGCGTGCCCCGGAATCTGATGTTCCTGGAGGACGACGCCCGCAGGCAGATCGGGGCGCGGCTGTCCCGCGGCCACGTGGATCTGTTCATCACCTACCGGAATCTGCGCACCGACGCCCGCACCGTCCACGTGGACGAGGCGCTGTTCGGCGCCTATGCGGACGCGCTCCGCAAGCTCAGCGACGCCTGCGGCAGCGGCATGCGCGACGACCGCACGCTGATGGGGATCGCCCGCCTGCCGGACGTGATGACCATCGCCGAGGCCGACGAGGATCAGGCCGCCGTTCAGGCGCTGATGCAGCAGACGCTGGACGAGGCGCTGGACCAGCTGCTGGCGATGCGCGGGCGCGAAGGCGAAGCCATGAAGAAAGACCTCTCCGGCCGGCTGGACGCTATCGAGCGCATGACCGCCGAAGTGGAAAAGCGCTACCCCGAGACCGTGGAGGAATACACCCGGCGGCTGCGCACCTCCGTGGCGGAGCTGGTGGGCAGCGGCGTGGACGAGACGCGCCTTTTGATGGAGGTGGCCCTCATGGCCGACCGCAGCGCCATCGCCGAAGAGATCGTCCGCCTGAACAGCCATGCCCGGCAGCTGCGCGCGCTGTTCGAATCCCCGGAGCCTATCGGCCGCCGCATGGATTTCATCGTGCAGGAGCTGAACCGTGAAGTGAACACCATCTCCTCCAAGTCCCAGGATATCCCCATCACCCAGCTGACGGTGGACATGAAGGCGGAGATCGAAAAGCTCCGCGAACAGCTGCAGAATATCGAATAAGTTCTTTCCCGCGGGTAATGCTCATTACATAAGAAGGGACGATGCATTCCTATGGCAAAGCGCGGCAGGCTGTTTGTCATCTCCGGCCCGGCGGGCGCGGGCAAATCCGAAATCGTGAAGACGGTGCTGAAGAAGCACCCGGACGTCAAGCTGTCGGTGTCCTGCACCACGCGGGCGCCCCGGCCCGGCGAGGTGGACGGCGTCAGCTATCATTTCGTCACCGAGGAACGCTTTCGCCAGCTGATCGACGAGGGCGCGTTCTACGAATGGGCCCACGTGCACCAGAACCACTACGGCACGCTGAAATCCGCCGTGCGGAAGGAGCTGGACGCGGGAAACGACCTGATCCTGGAGATCGACGTGCAGGGCTGCCTGCAGGCCATGGCCCAGGATCCCACCGTGACGGGCATTTTCATCTGCCCGCCCAGCCGCGAAAACCTGGAACAGCGGCTGCGCCACCGCGGCACCGAGACCGAGGAATCCATCCGCGTGCGGCTGGGCAACGTGGCCAAAGAGGTGGCCGCCGCCTATCAATACCACTATGTCATCATCCACCAGGACTGGGCCGTGCAGCCCAACGCGCTGGAGATCGCCGCCGATCAGGTCTACGCCATCATGACGGCCCGGCGGCTGGAGCTGGACAGCCAGCGCGATTTCCTGGATGGACTGAACGCCTCTTTGCAGGCATAATCAAAACACGGATAAGTACAGGAGGACATGCACCATGATGACCCAACCCCCCATCGGCGAGCTGCTTGAAAAGGTGGATTGCCGCTACACGCTGGCCGTCGAATCCGCCAAGCGCGCCCGCGAGATCATCGCCGGCAGCCTGCCGCTGATCGACACCAAGGAAACCAAGCCCCTCTCCATCGCCATCGAGGAGATCAACCGCCGGCTGATCACCTACAGCCGCGACGAAGAAGCGAGCGACGCGGAATAACGGCCGGAAGTGACCGGCAGGGCCCATAGACCAAGCAAGGCGAAACCCGATGATCGGTTTCGCTTGTTTGGGTTTATCGCCAGACTATTTCAGAGGAGTGCGACGACATGCTGAAGGACAAACACATCGCGCTGGGCGTCACCGGCGGCATCGCCGCCTACAAGGCCTGCGACCTGGTCAGCCGCCTGGTCAAACAGGGCGCGCAGGTGCGCGTGGTGCTGACGGAGCACGCCTGCCGTTTCGTGCCGCCGCTGACCTTTGAAACCCTCAGCGGGAACCCGGCCTACACCGACACCTTCGCGCCCCGGGCGGAGATGGAGCACATCTCCCTCGCGAAATGGGCGGACGCCCTCGTCATCGCGCCGGCCACGGCCAATTGCCTGGCCAAGCTGGCGAACGGCATCGCCGACGACCTGCTGTCCACCACCGCGCTGGCGATGAACGCGCCGCTTTTGATCGCCCCGGCGATGAACGCCAACATGTGGCGCCACCCGGCTACCCGCGCGAACCTGGATGTGCTGCTCTCCCGCAGCGTGCGGACCGTCGGCCCCGGCACGGGCCGCCTGGCCTGCGGCGACGACGACGTGGGCCGCATGGCCGAGCCTGCCGAGATCATCGAGGCGCTGGACGCGCTCATGAACCCCCGGCGGGACTTCGAGGGCAGGCGCGTGCTGGTCACCGCCGGGCCGACCGTCGAGCGCATCGACCCGGTGCGCTATATTACCAACCGCTCCTCCGGCAAGATGGGCTATGCCCTCGCCGAGGCCGCCCGGGACCGCGGCGCCGAAGTCGTGCTCGTCTCCGGACCGGTGGCGCTGGCTGCGCCGGCGGGCGTGGAGCGCGTGTCCGTCGAGTCCAGCGCCGACCTGTGCGAGGCCGTGCTGGCCCGGGGCGAGTGGGCGGACATCGTCATCCAGGCCGCCGCGCCCGCCGATTTCCGGCCCGTCGCCATGGCCGCGGGCAAGATCAAGAAGACCGGCGCGGGCATGAAGCTGGAGCTGGAGAACACCACCGATATCGCCGCCGAGCTGGGCCGCCGCAAGCGCCCGGGCCAGGTGCTGGTGGGCTTCGCCGCCGAGACCGACGACGTGCTTGCCAACGCCCGGGAGAAGCTGGCGCGCAAGAACTGCGACATGATCGTGGCTAACGACGTCAGCCGTTCGGACGCGGGCTTCGGCGTGGACACCAACGCGGTGACGCTGATCACCGCGGACGGCGCGCGCGAGCTGCCGCTGATGCGCAAGCGCGAGGCCGCTGACGGCATTCTGGACGGCGTGGCGGCGCTGATGGGGCTGTGACATGTTCGCCCAGGTGATCGTCGATCTGTCCGCCGAGGCGGTGGACAAGCGGTTTACCTACGCCGTGCCCGAGGGCATGACCGTGCAGCCGGGCCACCTGGTGACGGTGCCCTTCGGTCCGCGCACGCTGGACGGGTTCGTGGTGTCGCTGTCGGAGAACTGCGACCTGGAACCGGATCGGATCCGGCCGATCCTGCGCCTGGCCCGGCCGGAGCCGGTGGTGCTGCCGGATCTGATGGAGCTGGCGGAGTGGATGCACCTGCGCTACGTGTGCAACCTGGTGGACGCGCTGCGGCTGATGATCCCCGCGGAAATGCGCGGCGGCCGCGTCCGCGAGCGCACGCGGCGCTATGCCCGGCTGAACCTGGCCGAGGAGGAGCTGCCCGCCTTTCGCGAGGCGAACCGGCGCGCGCCGCGGCAGCTGGAGGTCATCGAACGGCTGCGCGAGGGCGACGAGGAGACCGCGCGGCTGGATTCCGCCGCGCTGCGGGCGCTGGAGAAGAAGGGCGCCGTTTCGATCTACGAGAGCGAACAGCGGCGCACGCCTCACGCGCTGGCCGGAGAAAGCTTCGCGCCGGATCCGGAGCTGCTGCCCGGACAGGCCGCGGCGGTGGCGCGGCTGACCGCCGCGCTGGAACATGGCGGCGGGCGGTTTTTGCTGCACGGCGTCACCGGCAGCGGCAAAACCGAGGTGTATATCCGGCTGATCCGCCGGGCGCTGGAGCTGGGCCGCACGGCCGTCGTGCTGGTGCCGGAGATCGCGCTGACGCCCCAGATGGTGGCGTGGCTGCACGGGCGCTTCGGCGGCGACGCGGCGGTGCTGCATTCGGCGCTGTCCGCGGGCGAGCGCTTCGACGAATGGCGGCGCATCCGCTCGGGCG
>CACWVN010000007.1 GCA_902764285.1 uncultured Eubacteriales bacterium | reverse complement strand
GGAACGGCCCCAGCGTCAGCCGGCCGCCGCGCATCAGGTAAAACCCCGCCCAGTTCAGATCCGCCATCGATTGGTACAGCAGCGCCGAGGCGTTCGCCATCAGCGGCACGTACCAGCCGTCCTCCTCCGCCAGCGCCTCCAGCTGGGCGCAGAGCAGTTCGTAGTCCATGTCAAGCCCTCCGTTCGCTATCGCGCGTTCTGCCGCTTTCATATTATTCCAGGCGCGCCGCGCTGTCAAGGCCCGCCGCGCCGTGTCAAATCTTTGTGAAATCCGGCTTTGTCAAACAAAACCGCTTGACACGACCGGCGGAAGGGCGTATAATGAACAGGCTGTCAAGTAAAATCGCTTGCGGAGGCGCGCGCATGGCCGACATGGAAGAGCGGATCGAGCTGAACTACCTGCTGGATTTCTACGGCCCGCTGCTGACCGGGCACCGGCAGGAGGTCATGCGCCTGTACTGCGAGGAGGACCTCTCCCAGCAGGAGATCGCCGACCAGCTCTCCATCACCCGCCAGGGCGTGTTCGACGCCATCGCCAAGGCGAAAAAGCAGCTCGCCGGCTACGAGGCCAAGCTGGGCCTGGTGCGGCGCTGGCGGGCGCAGACCGCCGCGGCGGAGGAATGCCTGAGCGCGCTGTCCGGCGTGCGGGCGGCGAAGGGCGACGCCCCGGCGCTGGAAAAGGCGCGGCGGGCGCTGGAAAACATCATCCGGGACGGCGTTTGAGCCGATTCGATTTTTGGAGGATCACCGATGGCATTCGAGGGACTGACCGATAAGCTGCAGGGCGCTTTCAAGAAGCTGTCCGGCAAGGGCAAGCTGAGCGAGGCCGACGTCAAGGCCGCGATGCGCGAGGTGCGCATGGCGCTGCTGGAGGCCGACGTCAACTTCCTGGTGGTCAAGGATTTCATCAAGAAGGTGACGGAGCGCGCCGTGGGCCAGGACATCATGCAGAGCCTGACGCCCGGCCAGCAGGTCATCAAGATCGTCAACGAGGAATTGACGAACCTGATGGGCGGCACCAACGCCCGGCTGACCTATTCGCCCCAGGCGCCGACCATCTACATGCTGTGCGGCCTGCAGGGCGCCGGCAAGACCACCATGTGCGCCAAGCTGGGCAACCTGATCAAGAAGGACAACAAAAAGCCCCTGCTGGTGGCCTGCGACGTCTACCGCCCCGCCGCCATCAAGCAGCTGCAGGTCGTGGGCGGCCAGGTGGGCGTGGAGGTGTTCGAGCGCGGCCAGGGCAACCCGGTGGACATCGCCCGGGAAGCCGTGGAGTACGCCCGCTACTACGGGCGCGACCCGGTGATCATCGATACCGCCGGCCGGCTGCACATCGACGAAAACCTGATGCAGGAGCTGCGCGACGTGCGCGCGGCCGTGAAGCCCAAGGAGATCCTGCTGGTCGTGGACGCCATGACCGGCCAGGACGCCGTGAACGTGGCCAAGACCTTCAATGAAGAGCTGGGCGTGGACGGCGTGATCCTGACCAAGCTGGACGGCGACACCCGCGGCGGCGCGGCCATCTCGGTGCGCGCGGTCACCGGCAAGCCCATCAAGTTCTCCGGCATCGGCGAAAAGCTGACCGATATCGAGCCCTTCCACCCCGACCGCATGGCCAGCCGCATCCTGGGCATGGGCGACGTGCTGACGCTGATCGACAAGGCGCAGGAAAACTTTGACGAGCAGGCCGCCATCGACCTGACCCGCAAGATGCGCACCAACAGCTTCACGCTGGAGGATTACCTGGACCAGATCAAGCAGATGGGCAAGATGGGCAGCATCACCGACCTGCTGAAAATGATCCCCGGCCTGGGCAGCAGGATCAAGGACGTGGACATCGACGAGGAGCAGGTGGCCAAAACCCAGAAGAAGAACGAGGCCATCATCCTGTCCATGACCCGCATGGAGCGGCGCAACCCCGACATCCTCAACGCCAGCCGGAAGCGGCGCGTGGCCGCCGGCAGCGGCACCAGCGTGCAGGACGTGAACCTGCTGCTCAAGCAGTTCGACCAGGCCCGCAGCATGATGAAGACCATGATGGGCGCCGGCAAGCGCGGCCGCATGCGGATGCCGTTCGGGAAGATGCCGAAATTCTGATTTGCCGGGCAAATCAGAAGTAGCGTTGAGAGATTAGAATTGAGCGTTGCGATAAGAGTGTTTGGGCACTCGTCATCCTGGCTTGCTAATCTAAACTCTGAACTCCAGACTCTCGATAAATCCGGTTCACACCGATTTATATACTACATTCAATATCAATTGAGGAGGAATTCCAAATGGTCAAGATTCGTCTGAAGAGAATGGGCATGAAGAAGAAGCCCTTCTATCGCCTGGTTGTCACCGACAGCCGCAGCCCCCGCGACGGCCGCTTCATCGAGGAGATCGGCTACTACAACCCCGTTTCTGATCCCGTGGAAATGAAGATTGACGACGAGCGCGCGAAGTACTGGATCGGCGTCGGCGCCCAGCCCACCGATACCGTCCGCGCCCTGCTGAAGAAGGGCGGAGTCCTGTAATCATGGTTGAATTGGTGAAGTATATCGCGCAGGCGCTGGTGGAAAAGCCGGAAGCCGTGGATGTGCGCGAAGTCGAGAACGAGGACAGCGTCGTCATCGAGCTGCGCGTCGATCCCGACGACATGGGCAAGGTCATCGGCAAGCAGGGCCGCATCGCCAAGGCGATCCGCACGGTGGTGAAGGCCGCTTCCGTCAAGTCCGAGAAGCCCGTCTTTGTGGAGATCATCTGACGCCGATTCCTCGTCGGATCCGGACGGCCCGTCCCCAGCCGCAGCGCTGGGGGCGGGCCGTCTTCGCGCGTCCGCGCCCGGCCTAAACCGCGTTTTTGACTTTTTCGGATTTCCCGGCGGCGGATATTGCTTTTTATCCGATTAGGGTGTATAATGTGAATACCATTAAAACAGGAGGTACGAATCATGGCTTACGCGATCAGTGATGAATGTGTTGCGTGCGGCGCGTGCGCAGAGGAATGTCCCGTTTCCGCCATCTCCGAAGGCGACGGCAAGTTTGTAATCGATCCCGACACCTGCATTTCCTGCGGTGCCTGCGCGGGCGTGTGCCCCGTCGGCGCTCCGTCTGAGGCATAATCCCCGGCGATTGCCGAATCGGACGATTCTGGAAGACCCGCTCCGGCGGGTCTTTTTTTGCGCCCGCGTTTCCGGCGAAAGTGTTTCGATATCCTTACAATTATATGATCCGGCAGGAAAACAGGCGCCGTTCCCGAATTAGATGAATACGGTGTTTTATGGGACACCGCTGTTGACGTACAAAAGACGATGAGGACAACGATGCGAATACTGAAGCGAAAGGGATCGGCTTACGTCTGCGCCCGCCTGCTGGCGGTGGCGCTGGCGCTGCTTTTGTTCTCCCCGTTCGCTCCGGCCGCCCGGGCAGAGGTCGACGGCATGATCCGCGTGAAGCTGTCCCGGCTGGGCGCGCCTTCCGCCATCGCCATGCAGGCCGACTGCGATTACTGCCTGGATTCGAACCCTTCGGCGCGCATCCCCGCGGGCACCGTTCTGACGGTATCGGCCTCCGGGGGCAAGCTGGTGCTTTCCGCCGGAGAAAAGACCGCGGCGCTGGGCGCTTCCTTCACGCTGACGCGCTGCCTCGCCGGCCGGCACGGCATGCAGTTCCTCAACCCCGCCCTGTCCAACCGCTTCTGCGGCGATCTCACGTTCACCGTCTCCGGCGACGTGATCTCCACGGTGCTGCGCATCTACGTGGAGGATTATCTCTACGGCGTGGTGGGCTGCGAAATGGCGCCCTCCGCCGGGCTGGAGGCGCTGAAGGCCCAGGCCGTCGCCGCCCGCAACGGCGCGCTGCGCCAGAAGGCCGCCCACGCCGACGCCGCCTGCGACGTCATGGATACCGACGCGGCGCTGACGTTCAAGGGGTTCAGCGACGCCGCGGAATATGAAAACGTCATTCGCGCCGTGGACGACACCCGCGGCGGCGTGCTGTATTACGGCGATTCCCCCGCCCTGTGCTACACCACCGATTCCAACGGCGGGCAGATCGAATCCGCCGGCAACGCCTTCGGCACGCCCCTGCCCTACAGCGCGGTGGCCGACGATCCCTACGATCTGGCCAGCGCCGCGCCGAAGCGGACGGCCTCCATCCGCAAGGATGCCGAGGACCTGCCGCCCGAGCTGCGCGACGCGCTGACGGCCGGTATCGCCAAACAATTGAATCTCGATGCGGACGCCGTCGATATCCAGATCAACGCCATCGAGCGCGTCACCGTCGCCGACGCCCGCTACGCCGCGCCCAGCCGGGTGTTCAAATCGCTGTCGTTCCAGGTGAACGCCACGGTGGATGCGCGCGGCAACGCCCACACCGGCTCCGTCACCGTGACCGTGCCCACCTACGGCGGCCTCGAGACCTGGTGCGGGCTGGGCATCAACAGCGAAAACAACGAAACCGTCTGGGTCTCCGAGACCGGATCGACCTTCGAGGTCACGTTCCGCCGCAGCGGCCACGGCGTGGGGCTCAGCCAGCGCGGCGCGCAGGCCATGGCCGACGAAGGCAAGAGCTGCATGGAGATCCTGGAATACTACTATCCCGGCACCGCCGTGAAGCGGCTTTCCCTGGCCGATTCCACCCGGGACGCGGGATCCGGCGCCGCCCGCAGCGGCGCAGAGCCCATCGCCAGGGCGCGGCTGAGCGAGCGCGCCAGCGTGTACGAGCACGCCAGCGAAGATTCCACCGCCCTGGGGGCGCTGCCCGCCGGCGCCACGGTGGACGTGTACGCCGTGCAGGACGGCTGGGCCGCGGTGTCCGGCGGCGGGCGCTACGGCTTCGTTCGGTCGGACGCGCTGGTTCCCTACGACGGCGACGATCCGGGCGAGACCGTCGTCGCCTCCGCCGATCAATACGCCCAGCTGACCGACGACGCCGGGCTGTACGTCAACGCCGACGACGCCGTTTCCCCGAAGGAGAAGCTCCCGAAGGGTACCTACGTGAAGCTGATCGCCTACAACCGCAGCTGGGCCCTGGTCTACACCCGTTCCGGCGCCCAGGGCTATGTGAAGCGGGATTACCTGGTGGGCGTGCAGGGCGCTCCGAACGCCGATCCGCCCGCCGGGGCCGCGCAGGTGGACGGCGGGGAGATCACCGTCGTCAGCGGCGCGCAGTATCTGTACGTGCGCGAGGACGGCCTGCCGATGTACCGCGGCTATTCCGTCGATTCCCAGGTGCTGGCCCGGCTGTCCGCCGGCGAGCGCGTGCAGGTGGGCGCGTACAACAAGAAATGGGCCTGCGTCCGCGCCGGCGGCGTCACCGGCTTCGTGCTGGTCGGCGGCCTGACCGACCAGCCGCCCGCCGAGCAGTCCGACACCGCCGACGGCGGCGAGATCGCCACCGTCTCCGGAAAGCAATACGCGGCGGTGGTCCGCGACGACGCGGCGCTGGTCGAATCCTGGCGCGACGGCGCCGCAGAAATCGGCCGTCTCAACGAGGGCGACCGCGTGCTGGTGGGCGCGTACAACAAAAAATGGGCCTGCGTCCGCATCGAAGGTGTCACCGGCTACATGCGGATCGCCGACCTGCAGCCGGTTTCCGGCCCCGGCGATACGGACGGCGGCGAGATCTGCTATGTCGAATGCGGCGCCGTCACCACCGCAGACGTGCAGATGTTTGACAGCGCCGACCTGGACGGCGCCGCGACGGCCGTGCTGGAACAGGGCACGCCGCTGCGGGTGTTCGCCTATAACCGGCGCGTCGCCTACGTGGAGGCCGACGGCCGTTTCGGCTACGTGGCCCTGCGCTGGCTGCGCAGGCTGACGTAAAACCTCCCGGGCATCTTCATCGGGGCGGCGGGGTTCGCCGCCCCGAAATGTTATCGACGGTTCCGCGCGCCGGGCGGCGCGTGAAAGGAGTTATCCATGAAAATCAAGGCCCTTCTGGCGGGTTTGGCCGCCGCGGCGCTGCTGGGCGGCGCGCTGGCGGATCCGGTGGATACGGAATACCTGGTGGACATGACGTCGGACCAGGTGCTGCAGCTGGAACAGCGCCTGGCGCAGCTGGGATACCTCACCAACGGCTTTGACGGCGTTTACGACGCCGATACCCGCATGGCCATCGAAAGCTTCCAGCAGGCCAACGGCCTGGAAGTGACCGGCACCGCCGACAGCGCCACGATGGACCGCATCAACGCCGACGACGCGCTGTCCCGCCAGGATTACCTGCGCCGCTTTTCCAGCGCATACGCCCAGATGACGCCCATGGAGAAGGGCAGCATCAGCAACGACGTTCAGCAGCTGCAGCGCCGGCTGAAGGAATACGGGTATTTTTCCGGCGCGGCGGACGGCGTGTTCGGCGATGCCACGCAGATGGCGGTGGAGACCTTCCAGATGGTCAACGGGTTGCCGGTGACCGGCGTGGCCGACGGCGCCACTCTGATGCGCCTGATGGCCGACGCGCCGATCACATGGCCCGCCTTCCTCTCCGAAATGAGCGCCGCCGCCGGCGACAGCGGGCTGAACGTGTACGCGCTGCAGAACCGGCTGAAGCAGATGGGTTATTTCAACGGCGCGTGCACGGGCAGCTACGGCGATCTGACGCAGCAGGCCGTGACGCTGTTCCAGCGGGAAAACGGGCTGGAGGAGACCGGCTCCGCCGATCCCGCCACGTGGGTGGCCATCTATTCCGGCGCTGCCGTCACGCACCGCCGGGACGACGCGCTGCAGCTGGGCGACAGCGGCGATTCCGTGCGCCAGGTCCAGGATCGCCTGAAGGCGCTGGGCTATCACCGCCCGGAGCCCGACGGAAACTTCGGCTACGCGACGCAGACCGCCGTGCGCCTGTTCCAGATGGCCTGCGGCTTGGCGGCCACCGGCGAAGTGGATTCCGAAACGCTGACCCGGCTGATGGATATGGAAGCGCCGGCGATGCAGAGCGAAAACGTCCGGCTCGGATTTGAAATGATGCTGGCCGCCGCGGACGAAACCACCCAGACCGCGCTGGCCGAAACCGCCACTGGCATGCTGGGCACCGCCTTCGGCAACGCCGACGACGACCTCTATCCCGGCTTCTCCTTCGTTCAGTACGTGTGTGTGGCCGCCGGCCTGCCGGTTTCCCAGCCGGAGGATCTGATCCGCCTGGCCAGCCAGCAGGTGGAATCCGCCAGCGCGGTGGATTCCGGCGATATCGTCGCCTTCCAGAGCGTTTCCGGGGACAGCGTATCCATCCTGCTGGCCATCGGCGCGGGCGACGGCAAGGTGATCTGCGTCACCGACAACGGCGGCTGGGTGGTGGTCAGCTTCATGGATCAGCTGGAGAGCGCCAATATCTACCGCTGGGACGCCCGCGGCAGCTTCGGCGAATGAGCGTGGATCTGAAGCCGGGCGAACGCCTGGACGATCTGCAGTGCCGGGGCATGAAGCTGATCCAGCGGCCCGACGCATTCCGCTTCGGCACCGACAGCGTGCTGCTGGCGGATTTCGCCGCGCCGCGCAAGGGCGATATCGCCGTGGATCTGGGCTGCGGCACCGGGGCCGTCGCGCTGTTGATGGCGGGCCACCGGCCCGGGCTGCGCGCGGCCGCCGTGGAGATCCAGCCGGAAATCGCCGATATGGCGCGGCGCAGCGTAGCGCTGAACGGGCTGGAAGACCGCGTGCGCGTGCTGGAAGCGGACATGCGCGAGGCCTGGCGGACGCTGGGCGCGGGCGCGTTTTCGCTGGCGGTGTGCAACCCGCCCTACGGGCGCAGCGGCGCGGCGCTGGAAAGCCAGAGCGAATCCGTGCGCATCGCCCGGCACGAAGGCGGTCTCACGCCCGGGGAGGTCGCCCGTTCCGCCGCCATCCTGTTGAAGACCGGCGGGCGTTTCTGCGTCATCTATCCCGCGCCGCGGGCCTATGAGATGATGCGCGCCATGGACGAAGCCGGCATCGCGCCCAAGCGCGTGCGCACCGTGCACGGCGTGGAGGGCCGCGCGCCGAAATTCGTGCTGCTGGGCGGCGTGAAGGGCGGCGGCGAGGGGCTGCACTGGCTGGAGCCGCTGGTGCTGAGAAACGCGGACGGCAGTTTTTCCGGGGAATGGCACCGAATCTACGATCAGAATACGGCGGACGGCGAGCCCGCGGCAGCGCCGGGGGAAGCGCGGTCGGCCGCTGAAAAAAGGGAGGAACGAACATGAAGAAACTGATGGCCCTCTTGCTGGCGATGCTGATGCTGGCGGCGTTCTGCGTCCCCGCATGGGCGGAGGCCGACGCGCCGGCGGACGCGGCGGCCGATGAAGTGGAGGAATTTGACCCCGAAGAGGCGGAGGTTCCCTACGAGTACACCGTCGAACAGGAACAGCTGGCCGCGCAGGAGGCCGGCGAAAGCGCACCGGTTGCCCGGTCGAACCGTTCCTGGATCCTCATCGCGCTGGCGGCGCTGCTGGTCGTCATCGCCGTCGCTGCGATCCTGATCGCCCGGAAGGCGGAAAAGGAGCGCAAACGCCGCGAAGCGCTGCGCAGGAAAAAGGCCCGCGCCGCCCGGCAGCGGGAAGCAGCGCAGTCCGCGCCCCGGAACAAGGCTCCGCGAAAGGACAATTAACAAACAACGCTTGACACGACCGGCATGCCGGCTTAGAATAGACGTAACCGCTGGGGGCGCCGAAAGGCTGAGATGGGCAAAAGCCCGGTCCCTTGGAACCTGAAGTGGATAATCCCACCGGAGGGAAGCGGAACGCCATAAACGTGGCACTCCGTTTCCCGCGCGCACCGTGATGCGCGCGGGTTTCCTTTTGCGGAAGGCGCGGTTCGAACGGGGCTGCGCCGCAAACGGCAAAGGAGGAAAGAATAACGATGAAGAAACTGATTGCCCTGCTGATGGCGCTGCTGATGGCGGCGCTGCTGATCCCCGCGCTGGCGGAAACCGCCGAAACCACAGCGGATACCGCCGAAGCCGCCGTTGAGGAAACCGCGGCGTCCGCCGAAGAGGAAACGGCGGAAGGCGAACCGGCACCGGAGCCCTCGCCCGTCATCAAGAAGCTGCTGGAGCAGAAGTGGTACACCTGGGCGCTCGTGGCGGTGTTGGTCATCGCGGCCGTCGCGCTCTTCTCCTACGCGCGCAACGTCAAATGGAACAGCCGTCAGCTGGCCATGGGCGCGATGTGCATCGCCATCTCGTTCGTGCTCAGCCTGATCCGCCTGTTCCGCATGCCCCAGGGCGGTTCCATCACGCCCGCGGCCATGCTGCCGCTGGTGATCTTCACGGTGTCCTGCGGCCCTGTGAAGGGATTCATCGTGGGCTGCGCGTGCGGCCTTCTGCACCTGGTCAGCGACCCGTATATCATCCATCCCGTCCAGATGCTGGTGGATTACCCGCTGGCCTACGGCGCGATCGCGCTGAGCTATGTGGCGGTGCTCCTGCCGATCGACAAGCGCTGGCAGCTGCCCGTCGCCGCGCTGTTCGGCGGATTGGGCCGCTACTGCATGGAGGTGCTGTCCGGCGTGGTGTTCTTTGCGGAATACGCCGGCGACCAGAACGCCCTGGTCTACTCGCTGGTCTACAACCTGGCTTCCCGCGGCCCGGACACGCTGGTGTGCGCCGCGGTGGCCTGTATCCCCGGCATGCACCGGCTGGTGGATATGATGCGTCAAAAACACTGATACAAAAAACGGGGTTCCGGCACAGATACCGGAACCCCGTTTTTTACGGCAGCTGCGCGATCTCCTCGTCCAGGTTTCGGTAGAACGCGGCCAGATGGACGCCGTCCACCAGCGCGTGGTGCGCCAGCAGCGTCACAGGCATCATCAGCCGCCCGCGGGCGTCCGGTTCGAACCTGCCCCAGGAGATGCGCGGGTTGGATTCGTCGCCGCCGGCGGTGGGCTGGATGAGCTGCCGGTAGTGCAGCCAGGGCAGCGACGTGACGAAGTACAGCCCCTCCACGCCGGCGTCCTCCTGGATGGAGGCGTTTTCACGGCAGCGCCGGCGGGTCGCCTCGGCGTAGGGCAGGTATGCGTCCCAGTCCAGGTCGTGGTACAGCGTGCAGTAGCCGTAGGCGTCGCCGTCCGCGGGCTCCACGTGGCTGGTGCCGCAGGCGTCGTATTCCACGATGCCGCCGCCGCGGATCCGCTGGCGCAGCTGGGGCACGGCGTCGGCCGCCCGGGCCGCGGCGTGCATGAACGCCAGGTAGAAGGACGCGCCGCGCGCCCGGCAGAAATCCCGCAGCGCCGTCACGTCCACGTCCACCGTCACGCCCACGTACGGGTTCTGCAGCGACCGGAAGTAGTCAAAGTGCGCCCGGCGGGGATAGCCGTCCATGTCGATGATCCGATAATTCATGTTTCCTCCCATACACAAAAGCCCCGTTTCGCAACGGGGCTTTTGCCAAAGGCGTTCGCTTACGCGATGGGTTCGGCCTTCACCTTGGCCAGGCGCACGAAGCGCGGCAGGCCGTTCTCCTTGGCCAGCTGGGTCTCGCCCTGGATCAGCGGCAGCGCGTAGTCGATGAAGCCCTGGTTCAGGCCGTCACCCTCGGCGTTGATCCACTCCAGCGGGACCTTCTTTTCGGTGTTGGCCACGTCGGTCAGGTTGAACAGCTTGATGTTGCAGACGTACTTGCCGTCCACGTAGCTGCGCTCGAATCCCACCATCTTGTCGGTGATGCCCGCCACGGCGTTTTCCACGGCGGCCTTGCCGGCGGAGAAGGATTCGTCGATGTCGGTCTGGGACGCGCAGTGGGCCGCGCAGCGCTGCAGCAGCGACAGTTCGATGCCGCGCACCTTCGCGCCGGTGGCAGCCTTCATGTGGTTGGCCAGGAAGGAAGCCAGGCCGCCCAGCTGGGTGTGGCCGAAGGCGTCCTTGGCGGCGTTGGCGCTGCCGTACTCGCTGATGAACTTGCCGTCCTTGTCATGGATGCCCTCGGACACCACGACGAGGCACTTCTTCTGCTTTTCATAGATGGCCTTGACCTTCTCGGTGAAGGCGTCCAGGTCGAAATCCTTCTCCGGCAGGTAGATCAGGTCCGCGCCGTCGCCGGCGAAGCCCGCCAGCGCCGCGGCGGCGGTCAGCCAGCCCGCGTGGCGGCCCATGCACTCGATGATGGTGATCATGCCGGTGTCGTACACGGTGGAATCGCGGTACACTTCCATCACGGAGGTGGCGATGTACTTCGCGGCGGAGGCAAAGCCCGGGCAGTGGTCGGTGCCGTACAGGTCGTTGTCGATGGTCTTGGGAATGCCCATCACGCGGCACTCATAGCCGTTCTTCAGCATGAACTTGCTGATCTTGTTGCAGGTATCCATGCTGTCGTTGCCGCCGTTGTAGAAGAAGTAGCGCACGTTGTACTTCTTGAAGATCTCCAGGATGCGCTTGTAGTCGGTGTCGTCCACGTCCGGGTCGGCCAGCTTGTAGCGGCAGGAACCCAGCGCGGAGGACGGGGTGTACTTCATATAGGCGAGCTCGGCGGGATCTTCCTTGCCCATGTCGATCAGGTCGTCGTCCAGCACGCCCTTGATGCCGTGCAGCGCGCCCAGGACCTGGGTGATGTCCCCGTTCTCCAGGGCGGTTTTGATCGCGCCGTAAGCGGACGCGTTGATGACGGCGCTGGGGCCGCCGGACTGACCGATGATGCATGCGCCTTTCAGCTGGCTCATATTCATTCATTCCTTTCAATTCTTGCTGTTGGCATTCACATAGGATGCCCCTATGCGTACAGCATAAATATAGCATAATTTGCCATGCGCGTCAAACCCGCTGGCGTTAAATCTGCGATGCGGCGGCGGGTTTGTGCCGCGGGAGGAAGGGCGACCTCTTCCGCCCCTGCGGGGCACCTTCCCCTGAAGCGGAAGGCTTTGGGAAACGGGGCATTATAAAATCTTGACGAAATTGTGACAGCATGTTATAATTAATAGGTATCCTTTTTTCACGACCGACAAGGAGCTGGGCGCATGGTTTTTTCCAGCCTGACATTTCTGTTTTTCTTTTTCCCCATCACGCTGATACTGTGCTTCGTGCGGAAGGAACTGCGCTGGCGCAACCTGGTGCTGATGGTCGCGTCGCTGGTGTTCTACGCCTGGGGCGAGCCGATCTGGGTGCTGGCGATGGTGGCCTCCACGGTGGTGAACTACTTCGCCGGCCGGCGGATCGCGCGGGCGAAGTCCGAGGGCGTGCGCCGGCTGTGGCTGATCCTGGGCGTGGGCGCGTCCGCGGCGCTGCTGTTCGCGTTCAAATACGCCGCGTTCTTCGCCAACACGTTCCTCGGGCTTTTCGGCTCCGCCCACCGCGTGCCGGTGCTGGAGCTGCCCATCGGCATCTCCTTTTACACCTTCCAGGTCATCACCTACACCGTGGACGTGTACCGCCGGAAGGTGAAGCCTCAAAAGCGGTTCACCAACCTGATGCTGTACGTCAGCTGCTTCCCCCAGCTGATCGCCGGGCCCATCGTGCAGTACGCCGACGTCGCCGCGCAGATCACCCGCCGCACCACGACGCCGGACGACTTCTCCGACGGCATGCAGCGGTTCGTGGCGGGCCTGGGCAAGAAGGTCATCTTCGCCAATATCTGCGGCCAGGCGCTGTCCGCCATGCCCCAGGCCGGGGCCGCGGCGCTTTCGGTGGGCGGCGCGTGGTACGCCGCGCTGCTGTACACGCTGCAGATCTACTTCGACTTCTCCGGCTATTCCGACATGGCCATCGGCATGGGCCGCATACTGGGCTTCCGATACAAGGAAAACTTCAATTATCCCTACATATCCCTGTCCGTGCGCGAATTCTGGCGGCGCTGGCACATCTCGCTGGGCAGCTTCTTCCGCGATTACGTGTACATCCCGCTGGGCGGCAACCGCAAGGGCACGCGGCGCACGGTGATCAACACGCTGGCGGTGTGGATGCTGACCGGCCTGTGGCACGGCGCGGCCTGGACGTTCGTGGTCTGGGGGCTGTATTACGGCGCGCTGCTGGTGCTGGATCTGCTGTACCTGGGCAAACGCCGCGAACGGCTGCCCCGGCCGGTGAACTGGCTGATCACGATGATCGCGGTGATGATCGGCTGGGTCATCTTCTATTATCCCACGCTGGGCCAGGGGCTCAGGCACGTCGGCGCGATGTTCGGCATCGGCGCCAGCGGGCTGATGGACGCCGAATCCTCGCAGATCATCCGCACCTATTCGCTGTTCCCGCTGATCGCCTTCGCCGCCAGCCTGCCCATCTCGCCGGCGTTGAAGCGGCTGGCCGAACGGCTGAAGCTGCCCGGACTGCCGGTGGACATCGTGCGCTCGCTGGCTCTGACGGCGGTGCTGGCGCTGAGCGTGCTGTTCCTGGTGGGCCAGAGCTACAACCCGTTTATCTACTTCCAGTTCTGATCGGAGGCCGCGTATGAAGCGTAAATTTGCTTTTACCGTCGCCCTGTGGTGGATCATACTGTGCGCCATCGCCGGGTTTTTCCTGATCGTGGCCACCAACAAGCGCAGCCGCCTTTCCGAGACGGAAAACCGCATGCTGGCGGCATTCCCCACGGCCAACGCCCAGACGCTGGCCAACGGCGAATTCATGACCGGGTTCGAGGATTTTCTCTCCGACGCCTTCTTCGGGCGCGACGAGGTGATCAAGCTGACCGATGGCCTGCTGGACCGGTTCTCCACGCTCTCGGAGGATGAAAAGCTGGTCGTCCAGGCCCGGGACATGGAGCGGCGCATGGCCACCGAGGGCATCAACCCCGCGACGGAATCGCAGGCCGGCGCGGCGTCGGACGAAGCGCCGGACGCCATGGACGGCGCGCTGCCGGGCGATATGCCGGAGGAGGGCGACGCGCTGCTGCCGGCCGGCATTTCCGAAATGGAAGGCCAGAGCGCCGTCGAGACCGTCGACGAGCCCGAAGGCCCCGCCATGGATCCGGCGCTGCTGTCGGGCGCGCCCGCGGAGGACGCGCAGGCGGACGGCTTCCCGGACGCGGATGACGGCGCGGACGCGGCGGACGGCGGCGACGACGGCGCGTCGGAGTCGGACGACGACGCGGAAGGCGGCGTGCTGACGGTGGAAAAGGGCAAGGTGCCCGTGACATCCAAGCACAGCTATATGTGGCTGAAGCACAAGGACGGCAGTCTGGAGAAGATCTACACCTTCAGCAACAAGGACATCAAGACCTTCGCCCAGACCTTGCGGATGTATCTGAAATACCTGCCCAAGGACGGCCACATACTGTACACCCAGGTGCCGCTGGCCTCCATATCCCACCGCTGGACCTATTCCCGCAAGACCGTCGTGGGCTGGGGCAGCAGCGCCGAGCTGGTGCTGGCGAAGTATGTGGAGGACGAGCCCCGCATCATGATCTTCAACACCATGGAGATCCTCGAACCCTACATCGCCCAGGGCGCGAAGATGTTCTATGAGACCGACCACCACTGGTCGGCCGAGGGCGCCTACGCCGTGTGCGCGGAGATGATGCGGCGCCAGGGCATACCGGTCATCCCGTACAGCGAATACAGCTACAAGTCCAACCGAAGCAAGGAATGGAAGGGACACCGCGATGTGTTCAATTTCCTGTATCCGCTGCTGCCCTGTCGAAGCTACGTGCTGACAAAGATCACCCATTCCACCGAATTAAAGCTGATGAACTACAAGTCCGACGGCTATACGGGCTTCGTGAACAACACGCGCTTCCCCTGGCGGCGGATCGTCACCGGCGCGAACACCGGGCGGCGGGCGCTGGTGATCTGCGATTCCTTCGGCAACGCCTTTACGCCGTACCTGCTGCCCTATTACGACGAGGTGCACATGGTGGATCCCCGTTCGGAATACCACAACCGCGCCGACGCCGGCGCCGGCATCGGCAAGCTGATGAAATACCACAAGATCGACGACGTGTACATCGTGCTGTCCACCGCCAACGGCCTGCGCAAGAAGAATTCTCTGATTTATATGCGCAAGTACCTGGAGCACTGGTAAAGGGAGGGACGCGCATGAACAGGAACAACAGCCCAAGGAGAAGGCGTCCCGCCGCGCAGACGAGACGCCGCCCGGCCGCCTCGAAGCCGGCCGCCCGCGTCGCCCGGCCGCGCCGCGCCCGCCCGAAGGGCGCCCGCGCCATCGTGATCGGTTCGCTGGCGCTGGCGGCGGTGCTGGTGCTGGCGCTGGGCGTGCTGGCGCTGATGATGCCCGAGATCCGGCTCACCCGCGCGCGCACGATGGTCGCCTCCGGCCAGCTGGACGCCGCCGACCACTTCATCAACGTGCTGGAGAGCGAAGGCGCGCCGGAAGAGCGCATCTCCCTGCTGCGGCTGGAGCTGGCCGAGCAGCACGTGCAGGCGGGCCATTTCGATGACGCGCTGTCCCTGGCGACGGATCTGCCCGCCAGCGAACGGCTGACCGAGGTCGTCCGGGCCTGCCATTACGGACAGGCTGACGCGCAGTACGCCGCGGGCAACTACGAAGACGCCGGCCAGCGCTTCTATCAATTGACCGATTACCGCGACAGCGCGTCGCGCTATATCGACTGCCGCTGCGCGCTGGCCGTGCTGGTTTATCTGGACGGCGACATGGATACCGCGCAAAAGCGGCTGCTGGCCATAGACGGCTCAGAAGACCGCATCGAAGGCGTGGTTCGCCACCTGGCCCAAAGCGACGCCCAGGCCGCCGAGATGCTGGCGATGGACATGTTCAACGGCCCGAAGCTCGCCCAGATGAAGAAGGATATGGCGCGGCTCAGCGATGCCCGCACCCACGTCATCGCCGGGCGCATGGCCGCCGGATACCGCCATTCCGTGGGCCTGCGGGCCGACGGCACCGTGCTGGCCGCCGGCAACAACAGCTTCGGCCAGTGCAATGTGTCCGGATGGACGGACGTGATCCAGGTGGCCGCCGGGGCCATGCACACGCTCGGCCTGCGGGCCGACGGCACCGTGCTGGCCACGGGCGACAACCACTACGGCCAGTGCGACGTCTCCGGCTGGACCGACATCGTGGGCGTCGCCGCCAACGCGTTCGGCAGCTTCGGCCTGAAGCGGGACGGCACCGTGGTGGCCAGCACCCGGTATGCCGACACGGTAGCCGGCTGGCACGGCGTCACGGAGATCGCCGCTGGCAGTTATTCCGCCGGGTGCCTGTACGCGCCGGACGGCATGCTGTGCACCCACCCCGGCGCGCGGCTTTCGTCCGCGGAAGGGGTGACCTGCCTGCGCGTGTGCGGCCCGGTATCCGCGGGGCTGGATGAGAACGGCAATCTGGTCAGCAATTATCCGAACTCGCCCAAATGGACGAATCTGGCCTGCGTGGCCCTCAGCGAAAGCGGGCTGGTGGGCGTGACCCGGGACGGCAGAGCGATGAGCTTCATGTTCCGCGGCCGGGTGGAATCCGAAATCGAGATCGAGGGCAACGCGGTGGAAGCCGCCGCCAGCGGCACGCACATCCTCGTGATGAACGAAGCCGGCCATGTATTCGCCCTCGGGCTGAACGACCACGGCCAGTGCGACGTATCCGATTGGCGGCTGTAGCCGCGGTTATGCCCCGGCGCGCAGGTAATCCCGCTGTTCGGGCGTGATCACCGCGTCGCCCGCCTCCCCCAGCGCCAGCACGTGCTCCAGCCGGCTGGCGCCGCACTGGGGAAACACCGGGAACGGCTGGCACGTCAGCCAGGCCAGCGACAGCGCGCCCACCGACAGGCCTGTCTGTTCGCGCAGCGCCAGAAGGCGGCGGTAGACCGCCATGTTTTCCGGGCACATGAAATCCCGCCGGGTCCCTTCGGGCAGCCCGGCCTCGCCCAGCTCGTACAGCTTGGTGAAAAACCCCTTCGCCTGGGCGGAAAAGGGCATCAGCGGCATGCCGGTCTCCCGGTGCAGCCGCCAGGTCTCGCCGTCCATGGCGTACAGCGTGGGATCCTCCACGACCGTCTGGCGGGCCAGGCTGCACTGGGGCTGGTTGGCGTCCAGCGGATGCAGCCCGTGTTCCGCCGCCCATGCGTTGGCCTCGCGGACGCGCCGCGGCGACCAGTTGGACGCGCCGATCATCCGCGTCATGCCCGCGTCCAGCAGCGCGTTCAGCGTTTCGACGAGTTCGCCCACCGGGCGCGCGACGTCGTCCCGGTGCAGCCAGTAGATGTCCACGCAGTCGGTGCGCAGGGCGTCCAGGCTGCGCCGCGCGTCGTCCAGGATTTCCCCGCGGCTGAGCCGGCTCACATCCATGCGGTCCAGGTCCGGGTGCCCGCCCTTGGTGCTGATGAAGAACCGCTCCCGTTCCCGGCCCTCCAGCCAGCGGCCGACCACCCTTTCGCTGCCGCCCGGCACGCGGGCTTCGAAATCGCCGTAAACCCGAGCGGTATCCACGTAATTCCCGCCGAGCTCCGCCCAGGCGTCCAGAAATTCCCGGCCCTTTCCCTCCGCTATTTTTCCGCCGAAATCGCCGGTGCCCAGCGCCAGCACCGAAACCCTTTTTCCGCCCAGTTCACGGTATCGCACGCAAATCCCTTCTCCCTTTCATTCTCTTTCGACAACTTCGAAAAACCATGCACCTGCGGGCTTTGGCAATTCAGCAAACCTTGTTTTACAGGGTTTTCCGAAGTAAGGTATGCGGTAAAGCTGAGTTTTTCGTTGTCCTCTTTCCGGCATTATAGCAAAAACGCCGCCGCCTTGACAATCGCGGGCATCAAATATGACGCCTTTCGCGCGGCCATTGGCGCGGATTATGTCACAATGTATAAAAAAAGTAATATACACCTGTATATTCGTTGCATATATGCATTTCTTTTCACAATATGACAGAGGATTTGCAGGAAAAATGTCGTATAATTATTAGCGTATGCAATGCATATACAGTCTCACAAGCGCATATATAATCCCAAACCGATAATCAGGAGGGTGGATTTATGGAGAAAGCAAAGGCGGGGCTGCACGCTTTTTCGACGCTTAACGCGCGTATAAAGGCGATTCTGCTGGCGGCCGTTGTCCTGATCGTCGTGCTGGTGGCTGCCCTGTGCATATCGAATAATATGCGGGCGAATATACAGCGTGAATATACAGCCGCGCGCAACAAGACGGGCGAGGCGCTGTATTCCAACCTGTTCATTCTGAAGCAGTCCTTCGACATGACCGCCGTGCCCAACGCGGATGTTCCGAACGTCATACTGCCGCAGATGCGGGAATACTTCATCGCGTCGGTAACGCTGAACAGCCTGCTGGGCCAGGCCTACGGGCCGAAGTACATCGTGCTGACCGACAGCGACATCAACGATCTCACCAACGCCTTCGCCGCCTATGAAGCGGCCTACCGCGACAACACCCCCACCGACCTGGCCGAGAGCAACATGCGCCGGTGCATGGATCGAATCAGCGAGCTGCTGAGCTCGCGGTTCAGCGAAGGCGGGCTGAAACCCGCGCGATAAGGCGACCCCGACCGCAATCCGGCCCGACGGGCCGGATTGTGCATAGTCCGCCGCGCTTTGGGCAGGATAGACCCGAGGTGATTCACATGGGCTATCCCAAGTATTCCGGCCTGGCCGAACTGCTGAAGCACGACGAACAGGCGCTCCGGTACTTTGAAGCGCTGCCGCTGGAAGTGCGCGAGCGCATCGCGCCCGACGGCCGGCGCATCGATTCCTTCGAGGCGCTGCGCAATCGCGCGGAGGCCATCGCCAGCGAGACGCCGTGATGTGTAAAACCCGCCGGAAAACCGGCGGGTTTCCCTTTACGCCGCCGCGCGCCTGTGGTAAAATACAGATGCAAAACGACCCGGGGAGGAACCACCGATGCTGAACGCCGCCCAGATGGCGCAGATCATCGCACTGCGCCGCGCCATTCACGAACGCCCGGAGCGCTCCGGACGCGAAACCGCCACCATCGCCGCGATACGCGCGTTTCTGGAAGCGAACACCACGCTGGCCGTCGAGGACCGGAGCGGCTGGCTGCTGGCCACCCATCGGGAGGGCGACGGCCTGCCGGAAATCGGCTTCAGGGCCGAGCTGGACGCCATCCCCGTGGAAGGAACGGAAGACGGCGCTCGCCACGGGTGCGGGCACGACGGCCACGCGGCAATCCTCTGCGGCCTGGCGCTGATGCTGGAGGGCCGGCGCACCGGAAGGAACGTCCATCTGATCTTCCAGGCGGCGGAGGAGACCGGCGAGGGCGGCCGGCAGGTATGCGCAACCTGGCCGGAGATCGCCGGCTTGCAGGCCGTCTACGCGCTGCACAACATCCCCGGGTTCCCGAGAAACCACATCCTGACGCGCCGCGGCTGCTTCGCGTGCGCCTCCTGCGGGCTGGTCGTCCGCATCCAGGGCCGGCCCGCCCACGCGGCCTATCCCGCCCAGGGTGCCAACCCCATCGAGCTGCTCAGCCGGCTGGCGCTGGAAACGCCGAAAATGATCGGCGATATCCTCGGCGGCGAGGACCGGCTGCTGATGCGCACGCTGATCGGGCTGCGCGCCGGCGGCGAAAACTTCGGCCTGTCGGCCTCAGAGGGGACGCTGTGCATGACGCTGCGCGGCCATCGCCAGGCGGACATCGACGCGCTGGCGGATCGCATCCGCGCCGCGGCATCCGCGGGCTGCGCCGACGCGGGCATGACCTGTGAATTTGAACTGCGGGACGTGTTCCCCGACACCACCAACGACGACCGCGTGTATGACGACGCGGTGGCCCGGTTCCGCGGCGCGGGACTGCCGGTGCGGGAACTGGACGAACCGATGCGCTGGTCGGAGGACTTCGGGTGGATCCTGCAGCGCGCGCCGGGCATGTACTTCGGCATCGGCGACGGCGAGGATTGCCCCGGCCTGCACACCGAGTGCTTCAGCTTCGACGACGGCATCATCCCCGCCGCGCTGGCGGCGCTGGAGGCGCTGCTGTAGGATCGCGCAAAAAAGCGGACCCGTATTGGGTCCGCTTTTTTGCGCCCGCGCGGAGGCGGAAAAGACGCCCGTAGATTCGCCGGTTTCAGTTGAGAAGCGTATTATACCCCGGCAGCTGCCGGGCAAGTTCGATCAGCTCCGCCATGCGCGCGTTCGTCTCGCCGATCTCCACGCCCGCATCGATGATCCGTTCGCAGCCGCGCATCAGCGCCAGCGCGCGCTCGAAGGCCGCGTCGGAGACGGGCATGAACGGCCGCTCCGTCACCACCTCCGCCGCCAGCCGCCGCGCCAGCCGGCAGTCCACGTCGTTTTCGTACAGTATGCCCGCAGCGAACGGCTCGCCCGAGCGCTGCAGCGCCCGGTACACCGGCGCGCCGGTGCCGCAGGCGGACAGCACGAACGTCCTCGGCGCGCCCATCGGCCGGGGCAGCTCCACGCTGCCGAACATCGGGTCGAAGGCGCCCTCGTCCAGGTCGTACAGCTCCCGGATGGCGGCCTCGTCGAAGATCTCCTCCGGAGCGCCGCAGCGGGCGATGGTATCGCCCTTCACGCAGATGATCCGGTCCGCCAGCTTCCGCGCCAGGTCGATCTCGTGCAGCGAGAGGATCACCGTAATGCCCTGGCGCGCCATATCCCGCAGGATGGACAGCAGCTGGATCTTGTGGCGGATGTCCAGGTAGGAGGTCGGCTCGTCCAGCACGATGATCTCCGGCTCCTGGCAGATCGCCCGGGCCAGCAGCACCCGCTGGCGCTGGCCGTCGCTGATGGCGTTGAAATCGCGGTCGCGCAGCTCCAGCGCCTGCACGGCGGCCAGCGCCGCGTCCACCTTCGCCTCGTCCGCGTCGGTCAGCAGACCCAGCCGGCCGGTATAGGGATAGCGCCCCACGGCCGCCACGTCCCGGCAGGTCATCAGTTCCGGCTTCGTCCGGTCGGTCAGCATCACGGCCATCTTCCTGGCCAGATTCCCGCCGGACAGCCGCTGCAGCTCCTCCCCGTCGACGAACACCTGCCCGCCCAGCAGCCTCAGCTGGCGGGCGAGGCTCTTGAGGATCGTCGATTTCCCGGAGCCGTTCGGCCCGATCAGCGCGACGATCTCGCCCCGTTCGATCTCCAGGGCGATGTCCCGGATCAGCGGCACGCCGTCGTAGCCCACGGTCATGCCCCTGGCAGTCAGATAACAGCGGTTCATGGCCTCTCCCTCCGCCGCAGCATCATGGCGATCACCACCGGCGCGCCGAACACGGACGTCACCGTGCTGATGTTCAGCTCCGTGGGCGCGAAGGCCGTGCGCGCGATCCAGTCGCAGGCCATGCAGAACACCGCGCCGCCCAGGAACGAAGCCGGGATCACCGCCAGCGGCTTCGACGTGTTCAGCATCCGCTTGATCAGGTACGGCACGGCGATGCCCACGAACGAAACCGGCCCGGCGAAGGCCGTGACGGTGGCCGCCAGCGCGCTGGCCAGCAGGATCAGCGCCGCCCGGAACGCGCGGATGTTCACGCCCAGGCTGCGGGCATAGGTCTCGCCCAGCTGGTAGGCGCCGATGGGCTTGGACAGCATGAACGCGCCCGCCGCGGCGATGCCCACGGCCAGCGCCGCCGCGCCCACGCCCGGCCAGCTCATGCCGGAAAAACTGCCCTGGGACCAGCCGTGCAGGTTCACGATGTCGGCGTCGTCGGCAAACGTGACGATAAATTCCGTGGCCGCCGAGCAGATGTAGCCGATCATGATGCCCGCCACCAGCAGCGTCGCCGCGTGCTTCAGTTTCCGGGACAGCAGCAGTATGAAGCCCACCGCCAGCAGCGACCCGGCGAAGGCCGCGGCGATCAGCGCCCCGGAGGACGCCGCGCCGGCGCCGCGCAGGGCGAACACCAGCGTCAGCGCCACGGCCAGCTTCGCGCCGGAGGAGATGCCCAGCACGAACGGACCCGCGATGGGATTGGCGAAAAAGGTCTGCAGCAGGAAGCCCGACAGCGCCAGTGCGCCGCCCAGCAGCGCCGCCATCAGCGCGCGCGGCAGGCGGATCTTCCAAATGATGCCCGCCTCGGCGCTCTCGCCTTCCCCGCCCAGCAGCGCCCGGATGACCCGGCCGGCGGGGATGGACACGCTGCCCGTGGCGACGTTCAGCACGGCGACGGCCAACAGCGCCGCGATCAGCGCCGCGAACACGAGCCCATAGTGCCAGCGGCAGCCGCGGGCATCGGGCATGCTGTGCCGGTTCTCCATCGCCGTTCCTCCTCCCCGGACGCATGAAAAGCGGGGCGCGCTGCGCTCCGCTTTTCATTATAAATCCCGCCGCCGGTTCTGTCAATGCGGCTGGCCGGGCAAACACCGGGCCGCCCCAAACGGAGCGGCCCAGCGAATGGTGTGCGCGGATGATTACCGTTCGCGCTTCTTGGACAGGATGTCGAAAACCACGGCCGCCAGCAGCACGAAGCCCTTGACGACGCGCTGCCAGTTGGCGTCCAGGCTGATCAGGGCCATGCCCTTGTTGATGACGCCGATCAGCGTAGCGCCGATGACCATGCCCAGGATGGAGCCCGCGCCGCCGCTGGCGGATACGCCGCCCACCACGCAGGCGGAGATGGCGTCCATCTCGAAGTTCTTGCCGGCGTCGGCGTTGGCCGCCGTAAAGCGGGCGATCATGATCATCGCCGAGATCGACGTCAGGATGGCCATGTTCAGATAAGCGATGAACATGATCCTGCGCGTATTCACGCCGGAAAGCCTCGCGGCCTCGATGTTGCCGCCCACCACGTAGAAGTGGCGGCCGATGGTGGTCTTGCTGGTGATGAAGCTGTAGATCAGCACCACCGCGGCGACCCACACCAGCACGGTGGGGATGCCGCCGGCATAGGCCAGCTTCCACATGACCAGCAGGATCGCCGCCGCGCCCAGGCCGCCCTTCGCAGCCGCCGCGCCCATGGAATCGGCCTCATAGCCCTTCTTGAGCCTGGAAGCGCGGGTGTTGAACACGACGAACACGATCAGCGCCGCCGCCACGATGCCAACGATCAGGCAAGGCAGGTTCAGCTGGCCCTCGGGCGTCTTGAACAGGGTACGGGAGAAGATGTTCAGGAACTGATCCGGGAAGGGCGCGATCGAGCCCGTGGAGGAATTGCTCCTGAGGATCGAGGTGCCCAGGCCGCGGAAGGCCAGATAACCGGCCAGCGTGGCGATCCACGGCGGCACGTTCACATAGGCGACCAGGAAGCCCAGGCCGCAGCCATAGACGACGGCCACGCCCAGCATGAGCAGGATGGACAGCCCGACCGACAGGCCCTTGATGACGATCAGCACGCCGCCGATGGCGCCCAGCAGGCAGACGAACGCGCCGCAGGACAGGTCGATGTTGCCGCCGGTGAGCATGCACATCAGCATGCCGCAGCCGAGGATGTAGACGTACGCGTTCTCATTGAGCAGTGCGTTGAAGCTCGAGGGCTTGAAGATGCCGCCCTGCGTCATAATCATGAAGAAGAGATACACAAGGATCAGGACGACGAGCATGGCGTTCTTTTTCAGAGTCGCAACGATCTTGTTTTTATCCATTGTCTGTCACCCTCCCTGTACTATCGCTTCTGCCGCTTGGACAGCACGTCGAACATGACGGCGACCAGCAGCACGATGCCCTTGACCACCTTCTGGTAGTTGACATCGACCGACATGATGCGCATGCCCTGGTTGATGACGCCCATCAGCGTGGCGCCGATGATCATGCCCGATACCTTGCCGGTGCCGCCGTAGGCCGAAGCGCCGCCGATGAAGCAGGACGCGATGGCGTCCATCTCATAGCCTTCGCCGTAGGTGGGGTCGATGCCCCTCGCGCGCGCGGCGGTCAGTATGCCGGCCAGGCCGGCCAGCATGCCGATGTTGGCATAGGCGAACCAGTAGACGTTGCGGGTGTTGACGCCGGAGAGCGCCGTGGCCTTTTCGTTGCCGCCGACGGCGTACAGGTGACGGCCCATGGCGGTGCGGTTGGTCACGTAGTTATAGATCAGCAACACCAGCGCGATCCAGATCAGCACCGTCGGGATGCCCTTCAGGCTCGCCAGCTTCCAGGTCAGCCACAGGATCACCGCGCTGATGATCACGGTGGTGATCACCTGAGCGATGATGGACTGGCTGATGCCCAGTTTCTTCTGGACGAGGATCCTGCGCACGGTCAGCGCCACGAAGACGATCACCGCCAGGATGCCGCCCACCAGGCACGTCAGGTTCAGGTTGCCGCCGCCGAGGAACGGCGGCCAGATGTATTCACCCTTGCCGATAAAATCGGGCACGTAGCAATTCGCGCCGCCGCCGAAGATATCCAGGAACGCCTGGTTGTTGATGGCGACCGTTTCGCCCTTGAGGATGATGTTGGAGAAGCCGCGGAAGGCGTACATGCCGGACAATGTGGCGATAAACGCGGGCACGTGCACCTTGGAAATCCAGAAGCCCTGGAACGCGCCGATGGCCAGGCCGGCCAGCAGCATCACCAGCACCGCCAGCCACATGTTCCATCCGGCCTTCATCAGCTTGCAGCCGACCGCCGCCGTGAAGCACACCACCGAACCGACGGACAGATCGATGTTGCCGCCGGTCAGGATGCAGCACAGCATGCCGGTCGCCAGCACGAACACGTAGCCGTTCTGCGCGATCAGGTTATTGATGTTCGCGGGCAGCAGCGTCTTCATGTCGGTCTTCCACGCGAAAAAGATGGTTACCAGGACGAGCGCCAGCACCATGGTATACTTCTGGAAGAAAGAACTGACCTTGCTTGCTTTCATCGTCACGCACCCCTTCCCGATTTCAGTATGGCCGCCATGATGCTCTCCTGCGTCGCCTCACTGGCCTTCATCTCGCCGACCATCTTGCCTTCGTTCATGATGTAAATCCGGTCGCTCATACCCAGCACCTCGGGAAGCTCCGAGGAGATCATGACGACGCACTTGCCCGCCCTCGCCAGGTCGTTGATGATGCAGTAGATCTCATACTTGGCGCCGACGTCGATGCCGCGGGTGGGCTCGTCCAGAATCATGATGTCCGGCTCGGCGAACATCCACTTGGCCAGCAGCACCTTCTGCTGGTTGCCGCCGGAGAGGTTGCCCACCAGCTGTTCCACCGAAGGCGTCTTGATGTTCAGCTTTCCGCGGTATTCCTCGGCCACGGCGTATTCCCTGTCCTGGTCGATGACGGTGTTCCTGGAAATGCTGTCCAGGTTCGCCAGCGAGGTGTTCACGCGGATGGACTGGGAGAGCACCAGGCCGTTGCCTTTGCGGTCCTCCGTCACATAAGCGATCTTGTGGCGGATGGCGTCGGCCTCGCTCTTCTTCATCTTCACCGGCTTGCCGTCGATCTTCAGGTGGCCGGAGAAGTTCACGCCGTAGCTCTGGCCGAAGATGGACATGGCCAGCTCGGTCCGGCCGGCGCCCATCAGGCCGTAGATGCCCACGACCTCGCCCTTGCGCACGTTGATGGACACGTCGTCCACCACCTTGCGCTCCGGGTACAGCGGATGGTGCACCGTCCAGTGGTCCACCTCCATCATGATATCGCCGACCTGCACGCCTTCGCGCTTGGGGAAGCGGTTGGTCATCTCGCGGCCGACCATGCCCTTGATGATCCGCTCTTCGCTGATGGGCTCGGGCCCGCGGTTGTCGATGGTTTCGATGGTGGTACCGTCTCGGATGACGGTTATCTTGTCCGCGACGTAGGCGACCTCGTTGAGCTTATGGGAGATGATGATCATCGTCATCCCCTGCTTCTTGAAGCCCAGCATCAGATCCAGCAGCGCGCGGGAATCCTCTTCGTTCAGGGACGAGGTCGGCTCGTCCAGGATCAGCAGCTTCGCGTTCTTGGCCAGCGCCTTCGCGATTTCCACCAGCTGCTGCTTGCCGGTGCCGATGGTCTTGACCTGCACCTTGGAGCTCTCTTCCAGGCCCACCATGCGCAGATACTTGTCGGCCTCGGCGTAGGTGGTGTTCCAGTCGATCGCGTACTTGTGGCCGCGCTCGTTGCCCAGGTACATGTTTTCGCCGATCGTCATCTCGGGAACCAGAGCCAGCTCCTGGTGGATGATGACGATGCCCAGCTTTTCGGAATCCTTGATGTTTGAGAACTTGCAGACCTGCCCGTTATAGACGATGTCGCCCTCATAGGTGCCATGGGGATAGATGCCGCTGAGCACGTTCATCAGCGTGGATTTGCCCGCGCCGTTTTCGCCGACCAGCGCGTGGATCTCGCCCTGTTCCACCTGGAGATTGACGTTGTCAAGGGCCTTGACGCCTGGGAACGTCTTGGTGATGTTCTTCATTTCCAGCAAGATGTTTGCCATGGCTTTCCTTCAGCTCCATTCGGATGGATTTTTCCTGTCTTGCCCGAAGCCTTAAACGATGCAGGCGGGGCATGCCCGCCTGCATCGCGCTTATTCAGCTGTGACTGTTAGTCAGCCAGCTGATCCGGGGTGTAGTAACCGGATTCGATCAGCAGCTCTTCATAGTTGTCGGCGCTGGCGAACACCGGCTCGCACAGGAAGGAAGGAACGACCTTCGCGCCATTGTCGTAGGTGGTGGTGTCGTTCACGTCAACCTCTTCGCCGCGGATGATCTGGCCGACCATCTTCACGACCTGAGCCGCCAGAGTGCGGGTATCCTTGAACACGGACATGGCCTGCTTGCCGGCGATCATGTTCTTGGTGTTCTGGATGTCGCAGTCCTGACCGGTGATGATGGGCCATTTGCCGGTGTAGTTCGCTTCCAGAGCGTTGGTCACGCCCAGAGCGGTGGAGTCGTTGGAGCACAGCCAGGCATCCAGCTCGGTGCCATCGGCGTAGAAGGAGCCCAGACGGTCTTCGGCCTCAGCCTGAGCGACGTCGGTCTTCCAGGTGGGGGTAGCAACCTCTTCGAACTTGGTCTTGCCGGAGGGCACGACCAGCTTGCCGGACTCGATGTAGGGCTTCAGCACGTCGAAAGCGCCGTTGAAGAAGAAGCCAGCGTTGTTGTCGCCGGGATCGCCCGCGGTGAACTCGATGGTGAAGGGGCCTTCCGCGTTGTCCAGATCCAGGGCTTCCTTAACGAAGTTGCCCTGCACGGTGCCGACCATGTAGTTGTCGAACGTGGCATAGTAGTCAACGTTCGGGTTTTCCATCAGCAGGCGGTCATAGGCGATAACCTTGACGCCCTTTTCAGCGGCGGCATCCAGAACCGCGCCCAGGGAGGAGCCCTCGATGGCGGCGATGACGACCACGGCGCAGCCGTTGTCGATCATGGTCTGAATCTGGGTAACCTGGAGGTTGACGTCGTTGTTGGCGAACTGCAGGTCCACTTCATAGCCTTCAGCTTCCAGCAGAGCCTTCATGTTGTCGCCGTCCTGGTTCCAACGCTGCAGGTCCTTGGTCGGCATGGAAACGCCGATCTTTTCGCCTTCGGCCAGGGCGCTCACGCAGCCCAGAACCATCAGAACGCACACGATCAGAGCAAGGATCTTCTTCATAATGGGGTACACTCCTTTGATTTATTTGTCGCAGACGCTACTGCCCACGACATCAGCATATATATTTTATCACCGCCTCCTTCTTTTGTCAACGTGTAAATTACTCAGAGCATATTATTATCCGAACTGCCCCGAACTGGCCTGAAAACGCTGTAAAAACTGCCATATTGGTTGATATTCGCGGACGCCGCCGCCTTTTCGCACCGGCTGTGCTTATCAATATTATATATAAAACTCCTCATAATTCGTTTTTTTGTGACTGTGGTAACGTGAAAAAGGGAACCTCGTTTTCACGGGGTTCCCTTTTTCAAACGCATCGGTCAATTGGCTTTCTTCAGCGCGCTCTTTTTCACGTATCCGCTCTTGCCGGACAGCGATTTGATGTAGGCCCAGTTTCCGCGAACCTCGTAGACGATCACGTGCTGGTTCCTGTACAGCCAGCCGATCCGCTTCGCGCCCTTGCTGGTGCGCTTGTAGACCGTGGCCTTCTTCGCCGTGCAGTAATACACCTGGTTCAGCGGGACCGCGCCGTAGGCCTTCAGGAAGCCGCGGTACATATACCCGATGTCGCCGTTGGAAGTGCGCACATAGCAGAAGGAGTTGACCGTCTTTCCCAGATAGAACACCTTGCTGCTCTTCTTGACGCTGGTGACGACCTCATAACTCGATCCGGGGCCCTTGCGCACGCGGGCGCCGTCCACCGTCACCTTGAAGAGCTTGACCATCTTGCCGCTCGAAGCGAACGCGGTCGTCGGCACGATAAGCATAGACGCGACCAGCATTACGCACAGCAACAACGACAATACTCTACGCTTCACAGCCGATTCCTCCCATCTCTTTTTTACTGTCAATCAGTTTATCACATATATGGGTCGAATTTGCGGCAATTTTGTCACGAAAAAACCTAATTTTTACGACACCGATGAAATAAATTGTCTAATTGAAGTAGACCAGCTCTTCCTTCGGCGCGCCGGCCCGCTCCACCTTCTGTTCGATCAGTATGATGGCATCGGCATTGTGCAGCGGGCTGAAGCTCTTTTCCGCCTTCGCGTCCAGGAAGATCCAGTCGTTGGTCTTCGGCGGCTCGCCGCTGAACTGGCAAAGAAAGCCGATGCCGCCGATGTCCGCCGCGCAGCAGGTCATCACGTGGCGGCCGAACACATAGCAGTTCTTCGGCATGTCCTGCATGCGGAAGGCGCGGCCCCGGGCGTGGATGCGCTTGCCGTCGTAGCGCTCGGGATGCTCCAGCGCGTCCAGGTAGAAGGTTCCGAAATCCTCGTCGCCGATCACGATCGGATCCGCCTTCACATCGTAGGGCAGATCCTCGTCGGCCACGCCGTCGTCGGTGGTGCCGTCCAGGTTTTCAAAGAAGATGCGCGCGCCGCCGTTCAGGCCCTTCACGGCGCGGCGCCAGGGGCTCTTGCGGCTGGTTTCATCGCAGCGGTTGAAGATGACCAGGTCGGCCTCCTTCAGCCCGTCCGCCATGTACTGGCGCATGTTCTTCAGATACATTTCGAAGGTGGAGGCGTCCACCAGATCGATGATCTGCGCCAGCGCCCAGTCGTCGGGCTTCTCGGCGGCGTAGAGCGTCTCCAGCAGCCACATGGCGTTGTACTCGATGATCACCCGCTCGGGCCGGTGTTCCCGGTTCATGCGCAGCAGGCGCTTGCCGGCGATCTCCTTCTGGCCCTCCAGCGTCACGAGCGTCGTGTTGGTGGCCTTCAGCGTGTCGGCGTCGTATTCCTCCTCGCCCTCCTCGCAGCACAGCAGCAGCGTGCGCTCGCCCTCGGAGAAGCCCTCGTCGGTCAGCATATCGGTGATGAATTTCGTCTTGCCGGCGCCCAGAAAGCCCGTGACGATATAGACCGGAACGTTCATAATTCAGACTCCCTTAAATCCCGAAGAGTTCCTTCAGCGCCTCTTCGTTGATGTGCACGCCGATCACGCACAGGCGGCCGGTATAGTCCGCGGAGCCGTAGCGGATCTCGGATTCGCCGGGCACGTAGTCGAAGTGCAGCCAGCGGCCGTCGTTCGTGGGCAGGATGCCCTTCGCCCGCAGGATATCGCCGTAGGTGAACCGGTCGTCCAGCTCCTTGAGCGCGCTGCGGATCTCCGCTTCGTCGAAGCGCTTGGGCGTCTCCACGCCGATGTTTTCAAAGATCTCGTCGGCATGGTGATGGCCGTGGTGGTCGTGATGGTGCTCGTGCTCATGATCGTGGTCATGATGCTCGTGCTCGTCGTGATCGTGATGATGCTCGTCATGGTCATGATCGTGATGATGCTCGTGCTCGTCGTGGTCGTGGTCGTGATGATGCTCGTGCTCGTCGTGGTCATGATGATGCTCGTGCTCATGACCGTGGTCGTGATGGTGGTGGTCGGCCTCGGGCAGGTCCTCGAGAGTCAGCAGGAAATCGGGATGTTCGATGGTCTCCAGCATCTTCGCGGGTTCCAGCTCGTCCCAGGGCGTGGTGATGATGCGGGCCTTGGCGTTGTGCTCGCGCAGCAGAGCCACGCACTTTTCGATCTTGTCCTGGGTGGTCAGCTGGGTGCGGCTGAGGATGATGGTCTCGGCGCTCTCGATCTGGTCGATGAAGAATTCGCCGAAGTTCTTCGCGTACATGCGGCACTTGCCCACGTCGGCCACGGTGGCGCAGCCGGCCAGCGCGATCGCATGGGTCTTCGACACGTCGTCCACCACGCGGCGGATATCGGAGAGCTTGCCGACGCCGGAGGGCTCGATCAGCACGCGGTCGGGGTGATACTGGTCAATCAGCTGGCCCAGCGCCACGGTGAAATCGCCCACCAGCGTGCAGCAGATGCAGCCGGAGTTCAGCTCGGTCACCTGGATGCCGGTATCCTTCATGAACCCGCCGTCGATGCCCACTTCGCCGTATTCGTTCTCCAGCAGCACGACCTTTTCGCCCTCAAACGCGCCTTCCAGCAGTTTCTTGATCAGCGTGGTCTTGCCCGCGCCGAGGAAGCCGGAAATGATATTTACCTTCGTCATTTTCTTTCACCTGTCCTCCGTCTATTCGTTGAGCCAAACGCGCGGCGTGCCCGGAAAACCAGCCGCCCCGCAGGCTTCTTTGCCAAGGTTCATCTTACCCCTTTTCGGTGAATTTTTCATGCGCAACCGCGGGATTTCACCAAATAATAACAGTCGGCCGCGATCCGCGCCGAAAGCCCCGGGACAGCGCGGGCGGAGCCGTCTCAAAACGCGCCGTTCCGCCGGTCAACGCCCGCCCGGGCCATGATAATACGAAGATTTCCCGCGCTGGAATCAGTGGCGCGGGAAATCGTGTAGAACTGCGCGGCAGCAGCCGTCACCCGGCACCGCCGGGCGGCAGCAGCCGGCACCCGGCACCGCCGGGCGGCAGCAGCCGGGCGCGTCAGTAGCCTTCGTCCCCTTCCTCTCCGCCCAGCCCGGCGGCCCCGGCGAAATTGACCAGGCGTCCCGCCATCAGGCTCAGCTCGTCGTTCAGGTACTGGATGTCCTCGTCCTTCAGGTCCATCACGTCCACGCGGTCGGCCGTCATGTCGATTTCGGCAAATTCAAAGGGTTCGTTGCTGATCGTGGCGACACCGGAGAGGTTGATGCTCCAATCCTCCTGCGTGAAGATGGCCGAGAACGCGCCGGAGCCGAGGTCATAGCTGAAATCGACCCGGACGGTGTCGCCCAGCTCGCTCACCTTCCTGCGGATCCCCGCAAAATCCACCTCTTCCGCGGCATCCAGGGCGTCGGCCTTCTCCAGCGCGTTTTCAAGCGCAGCGCGGAAGCCGGCCGCGGGCACGACACCCCCGGCCACGCGCGCGCCGTTCTCGCCCTCCTCCGTCAGCACGGTCAGCAGGCCCGCCAGCGGAACGCCGCCCAGCGACGCGGTGGATCGGATCGCCAGCGCGATGATCCCCGTCAGATTCTCCCCGCCGGAAATTCTGGACAGGTCATAGACAAAAACGCTGCTGACGCTGCCCATGGAAAGCAGCACCTGGTTATCCACGATCTGGGCCGTCGCGCCCAGCTGCTGACCGGTCTGGCTGAAAAAATCCACCTGGAAGGTCGGCGTCATGTCGTTCACGCCGGCAGCCAGCCGCACCTGGATGCCGGACAGGCTGGCGGTATGGGAATCGCCGTTCACGACCCACGACAGTTCCAGATTATCTGCGGTAATGACGGTAGAAGGCTTTTCCGCGAAAGCCGCGGATGCCAGCAGCACCATCAGGGCCGCCGCCAGGGCCAGTATCTTCTTCACTGTCTACCACCTCCAGGCGTTTTGGGGCGCCTTGTTTTTACGCATCCGCCCGGGGTGTCCCGGGCTTCGATGCCATTATACTATATAGGACCCGGCCCGTTCAACGGCGGTTCCGTGAAAAGCATTGTTATCGCGTTAATTTATGGCCTTTTTATGTCGAAGAACGCCCGGCTGCCGGCGTCGTCCAGCCGGGTGACGTCGATCCGGCCGCGTCGCGCTGCGCCGACGGTGATAGAGCTCAGCACCGCGGCGGGCAGACCGATCTTCGGCACCGCCGCGCCCGGGAAGGCGGAAACCTGCCGGTTGAACATCCTGTCGAGCCTGGTGAACAGCTGTTCATAGCCCGCCAGCGAAAGCAGTTTCTTCATCCCGGGGATTCCTCCTGTCACATTCATATCGTTCCACCGGCGTATGCTTGTAAAACGATCGGCCTTTGAGTATAATGAAAGGCGTACCGGCCTCTGCCGGTCGGAGAGGCGGCGATGGGTTTGCGCTTTACAAAGATGCACGGTATCGGCAACGATTTCATTATACTGGATGGTTTTCGTCATCCGATCGCGGATCCGCAGGCGCTGGCGCGGCGGCTGTGCGCGCGGCGGTTCGGCGTGGGCGCGGACGGGCTGATCCTGGCGCTGCCGTCGGACCGGGCCGACGCCCGCATGCGCATCTTCAACGGCGACGGCAGCGAACCGGAGATGTGCGGCAACGGCATCCGCTGCCTGGGCCGGTTCCTGGCGGACGAGGGCCTGTGCCGCAAAAACCCGATGACCATCGAAACCGGAGCCGGGATACTGACGCTGGCCCTTGAAGGCGGAAGCGCCCCGCGCGTGACCGTGGACATGGGCGCGCCGCGGTTCGCGCCGGAGGAGATCCCGGTGGCGGCGGATTCCAACCGGGTCGCGCTGGAGGCCGGCGGGCGGAAGCTGGATTTCTTCTGCGTCTCCATGGGCAATCCCCACGCCGTCACCTTCGATCTGTACCCGGAGGACGCGGAGTTCCTGCGCCTGGGCGCGCTGCTGGAACGGCACCCGGCGTTCCCCCGCCGCACAAACGTGGAATTTTGCCGGATGAGCCCGGACGGCGGCATCGACGTGCGCGTGTGGGAGCGCGGCGACGGGCCCACGCTGGCCTGCGGCACCGGCGCGTGCGCGGCGCTGGCCGCGGCGGCCTCGATGGGCCTGTGCAGCCGGCAGGCGGCGGTCCGGCTGCCCGGCGGGGTTCTGGAGATCGGCTGGGCCGGGGACGGGCACCTGTTCATGACCGGGCCCGCCGAGACGGTGTATACCGGGGAAATCGACGCGGAATAAACTGGAGCGGTCCGACAGAAAGGCCGCGCCCGTCCTCGTGGACGGGCGCGGCCTTTGCGTTATTCGTTTAGAACGGCGCGTCGTCAGCTTCCGCGGCGGCGGAGGCGATGGAGATGTTCACGCCGTTGACCTCCACGCCCTCGTCGGCGCGGATCAGGATGTACTTCAATCCGTCGATCACCCGGGTTTCGATCAGGTCGCTGCGCTCGGGGTTCACCTTCACCACCACGTCGGGCGTGCGCAGCTCGAACTTCTTCGGCTCGGCGATGTTCGCCGCCCGCAGCGGCGCGCCCTGGCCGAACTCGGCGTCGTAGCGGGTCTCGAAGGCCTCGATCTTCTCCCCCGGCACGCCGCAGGACTGCAGCATACCGCCGATCTCCCGCCGGGACACCTCCAGCGGCTCGGGGACCTTCTCCTGGGCGTGGGTCTGGATCATCTCCCGCAGCTTTTCGTGCACGGTCTGCGCCACGTCGAAGCTCAGATCCTCGTCCAGCGCGTCCTCCAGCACCGCCTGGAAGCGCTCGCGCTGCTCGACGGCGGGCGCCGGCGCGTCGCAGTGGAACACGGCGTTGACGAACCCGTCGTGCATGTCTTCGGCGTCGCGGGTGTAATACAGCGCGCTGTAAATGTTCGCCGCGCGGTCGTCGAAGGTCGGGAACATGAACCCCATCTCCGGCGGGGCCACCACCCAGTCCTGCTCCCGGGCGTGGAAGGCGCCGTCGTCGCTGAACCAGCTCAGCGCCGGCTTCGTCAGCTTCACCGGGCACACGCAGACCAGGATGTAGTTGAACACTTCCTCGGAGATCACGTCGGTCTTGTATTCGTCGGCGTGGCGGAAGGGCACGTCGTAGGCGTCGTGCAGCATCAGGATCAGGCAGTTTTCCTGCAGATCCAGGCTTTCGATGATCTGCGCGCACAGCTGTTCCACGCCGGAATCCACCGTCAGCGCCGTGTTGCGCAGGCCCATCAGCAGCTGGTGCGCCGGGTCGTTCATCACCTGGTCCGGGCGGAATTCAATGTCGATCAGGTTCCTGCCCGGCACGCCCGCCAGCGATTTTTTGAACAGGGCCAGGTATTTTTCCTGATCCTCCATGGGCAGGGACATCAGCGAATGGCTGAACGTGGAGATGATCTCCCCCTTTTCGCTGACATAGCAGCCGCGGATGCAGCTGACGGCGTTCTTGTCCGGGCTCATCCGGCGGCGGATCTCGGCGATTTCCTTTCTGTTCATCGTACCAACCTCAAGCAATATTTTGGGTACGCGCCGCGGCGCGTACCCGTTCATTATAACACGATCGGAGCCGTCATTTTTGACGACATCGGGGCATTTCCGTTGAAGGATCCGCCCGGATTACAGGTCCAGCCCCGTAAACGACAGCCCGGCCTTCACCACGTTGTCGGGCAGCTGCCGGAACATGGAGTTGATGGACTGGTAGTTATAGAAGCGCATGATGGTCTCGGCGAACATCGGCGCCACGGAGACGGCCTTGAACTTTTCCTGGCCGATGATGTTGGGGTTTTCAACGGTGTCGGTGGAATACACGACCTTGATGGGGCTGGCGTTGATCTTCTCCACGCCGCTCTTGCTGATGATGTTGTGGCTCAGCATGGCGGTGATATCCAGCGCGCCGCGGGCCTTCAGCGATTCGGCCAGGTTCACCAGCGTGCCGCCGGAGATGGTGAAATCATCGACGATCAGGCAATTCTTGCCCTTCACGTCGCCGATGACCTCCAGCACCTGCGCGTTTTCGCTGTGGTCCACGCGGGTCTTGTCGCCGATGGCGATGGGCAGCTGCAGCACGTCGGCAAACTTGCGGGCCTGCTTGGCATAGCCGGCGTCCGGGGAGACGACCACCATGTTCTCCGTGCCCACGCGCTTGATGACCTCGGTCAGCATCGGATAGGCGTAAAGGTGGTCCATCGGGCGCTTGAAGAAGCCCTGCAGCTGCTGGGCGTGCAGATCCATGGTCACGAAGCGGTCGGCGCCGGCCAGCTCCATGCACTCGGCGCACACGCGGGCGCGGATGGACACGCGGGGCTCGTCCTTCTTGTCGCCCTTGCCGTAGCCGAAATAGGGCATGATCAGCGTGCACGTCAGCGCGTTGGCGCGCTTGAAGGCGTCCATCCAGAACAGGATCTCCACAAATTCATCGTTGGAATTCATGCCGATGGGCTGCACCAGGAACACATCCCGGTCGCGCACGGATTCGTTGATCCGCACGAACGTGTTACCCTCGGAAAACTTGATGACCTCGCAGGAGCCGAGCGTCTTGCCCATGTACCTGCACATGCGCTCGGCCATCGTGTGCCCGCCGCTGCCGGCAAAGATCGAGATATTCGCGGTTTCAAACATAAACCCCAACACTCCTTTGTTATGCCTTATCTGCGGTAACCGATAAAAAAACCGTTATTTCCGGGCGGCGATGGCCTCCACTTCGATCCGCGCGCCCTTCGGCAGCGCCGAAACCTGCACGCAGCTGCGGGCCGGATAATCCGGGCCGAAGTATGCCGCATAGATTTCATTCACCGCGCCGAAATCGTTCAGATCGGTCAGAAAAACGGTCGTTTTCAATATATCGGCCATGGAGAGGTCCATTTCCTCCAGCACGGCCTTCATGTTTTCGAACACCTGTCGGGCCTGTTCCTCAATGCCGCCGGACGCCAGGCTGCCGGTGGCCGGATCGACGGGGATCATGCCCGACAGATAACAGACGCCATCCAGTATCGCCGCCGTGGAATAGGGGCCGATGGCCTTCGGCCCTCGACGTGTCAAAAAGCACTGTTTCATGGTTGAATCACTCCCGATTCCGGTGTCGTTTCAGCCGGCCACCACGTTGCCCGCCTCGTCGTGTACGCCGCGCCAGTAGACGCTGATGCCCGGGCGATAGGTGTCGTGGTTGATCATCTCGCGGCTTACTTCCTGCTTGGTGTTCCAGTCGTACGCCACCAGCCAGCCTTCGCTCTCCACCTGGCCGTGGCCCTCTTCCTTCAGCTTGGTATCGGTGGTCAGCCAGGCGTACCTGCCGGAGGTGTCGTATTCGTAGCGCTTGCGGGTCGTCTTCTGTTCGCTGACGATCACGGATTCCAGTTCGTAGTGGTATTCCGGGCGGGTGCCATAGATGGTGACGGTCGCCAGCTCCTTGTCCACGTCGGTATAGATATAATAGGTGTAGTTCGTGTCGTTGCGGAAGATGAAGTTCTTGCCGCCGGTGATGTATTCCACGGCCGCGTCCTGGCTGGGCTGCACATAGGAGACCGTCATGCTGTGGGAATGGCGCTCCAGGATCGTCAGGTTGGCCATCATGATGGCGTTGTACAGCGTGGTGGACGCCTGGCACACGCCGCCGCCGTAGCCGGTGGTGGTCTCGTTGCCGGCGTATTCCGGGGCCTTCTTGAAGCCGCGCTCCTTGGTGCGCGGGCCGACGATATCGTTGAAATTGCAGGTATCGCCGGGGCTGACCTGGAAGCCGTTGAAATAGCTGAGCGCCAGGCGCACGTTGGAACGGCTGGCTGCGTTGCGGAACGTGACGTCGGTGGAGAACTTGGCCACCACGCGCATTTCCATGTCCTCGGAAGCCACGGCCGGCAGCACGTCTTCCACCGGAAGGTCGGTGTCGCCCGCGCCGGTCTCCAGCAGGGCCACCAGGTTCTCGCGGGTCTTCTCCCGGTCCAGCCTGTGCCCGTTCCGGGACGCCTGGGTGATGATGGGCTTTTTGGGCCCCAGCGTCACTTCCGCGTCCACGGCATCCACATCGATCTGCGCGGCGATGGTTTCGATAAAGGCGTCCAGCGCCTTCTGATCGTAGATCATCTCGCTGTTAAATTCGGCGGGCACTTCCTTCAGGTTTTCCACGATCTCCCGCCGGGTGGCGCTGTCGCCCACGTGACCCAGGTTCCACGCGCGCTCCAGTTCGGATTCGCAGTCCATGCGGGCGTTGAAATCCGAAGGCGTGAAGCGCCAGGACTGGCCGCCGTAGGTCAGCGTATAGGTCGCGCCCAGGCGCTGGTCGCGGGCCTGCTCCACCACGGCGCGGCCCTCTTCCTGCGTATACCCGGTCAGGCAGATGCCGTTGACGTACACGTTGTCGACGAAGCGCTCCTCGCCCTCCACGACGCGGTCGGCAAGCTTCACGATGCCGAAAATCGCCAGCGCCAGCACCGCGGCGCAGATGGCCAGGCGCACCTTCGCGGGCACGCGCCGCCATCCCCTGGGGCCGCCCCCGGAGGGTGCGCGGCGAGAATCCGGCCGGTTTGCCGGGCGTCGGGCGCCGTTGGAAGGCCGGGTGCCGTTTGCGGGGCG